>DGXB01000057.1:2669-21667 GCA_002396205.1 Bacteroidales bacterium UBA4243 | reverse complement strand
ATAACCCGGAGGTCGGAGGTTCGAATCCTCCCCCCGCTACTTTAAGAAGCTCAGTGAAAATTGAGCTTTTTTTGTGTAAAATTGCATCGTTTTATGGAAAAATGTGTATTTTTGCAATGTCGTTTCAGCACGCTTTGGGCGTACAGCGTCACGGCCAGTTGGTAGCAGACAGCACTGAAAGACTTACAAAACCGCGTCATTCTGGCGCGGTTTTCGTTTTGTAGAAGGTCTTCATTGCTAGTCGTTTCCTTCCGGTCCGAGTGCACTCCACATAATAATATTCTTTGTCAAGAACCTTTCTGTAAACCACTGTGTCAGGGTATTTCCCTTGGATAATTTCTTCAGCAGTTGCTATGATCATCGGAATGAGACAAAAGTCTGTCTCAGTCATATTAGGATGTTTCTTTCTTGAATGTTTGATGGCGGAAATGTCAATCATGCGTTGGAATCCAGTTACATCACAGTTTAATAACTCATTGAGCTTCTTGATTTCCTTTGGTGTGGGTTCTCCCATAATCACCCATCGGTTGTTCTCCCATTCTGTAATTTCGGCTTCTCTTACAAGTTGGAGTATTTTTTCCTCGATGCTAATAAAATCTTTTTCTTCCATAATGCCTGCAAATATAAGAAAAAACCAGCCCTATAAAATAAAGCTGGTTTTTTGTGGGATGAAACTACTTTGTCATTCTGTTTTCGTCAGGCTTCCGCTGATGGTGCCGTCGATTGCCATGGTTCCAGTGTAGATGAGCACATTGACTTCACCGTCGCCATTGCAAGTTCCCTCGAGCGTCAGTTGACCTTCGGCCAACGTGGCGGTGAGGTTTAGGTTCATAATCAGGGTGGGCGAGATGGAGAATCCGTTCATGTCGTAGTCGAAGGTGTAGGGGAGGTCGGTCAGCACGATGCTCAGTTTGTCGCCTTCCACGGTGCCTACGGCGGTCTCCTCTTGGTCGTTGATCTTGCAGATGACCTCGTTCATGGTTGCGCCTTCGGTAACGGTAAGCGTAATGGGCATCTCCTGGTCGGTGACGTCTTGATGCATGGGCTCCATGCCTGCTATGCTGGCTTCCATGGTGCCGGTGAAATAGACATTGCCTTGGTAGCTGCCTAAGAACTTCGCGTTGGGCTTTTCATTGCAAACGATGTCGAAGCTCTTCGTGGCGGTCTGTCCTGCGGCATCGGTCACGATGCCCGTGACGGTGATAGTGCCAATGATGCTTGCATCAATGGTGAAAGACTTTGAAAAGGCATAAGTTGGCTGTTTTTCAATGTCTTGTGCCTCAGATGCGATAGTGGAGCCGTCTTTTGTGAGCGTGATTTCCATTTTTGTTAGGTTTTCGCCAGTGGCGGTGAAACCGACTTGGATTTCTGTGCCGGAATAGATTTGGGCGTTTTCCACCACATAACCTTCACCTTGAATGGCGGTGATGGTGGGTGCAACAGGGTCTTTCTTGCAGCTTGCAAACAGCATCAAGCCGATGCAGCAAGCGATGAATAGGATGTTTTTCTTCATGATTATTAGAGTTTTAAGTTATTGTTTCTTCAAGTCTCCAACCAAAGTGCCCGAAACTTCGTCCAAGGGATAGGGCTGTCCGGCAATCTCGAAAGTACCCTTTCCGCTGAAGCTGCCCGTGATGTTCAGGGTGTCGTTTTGCACGGGGGTGCCTGCCATCTTGAGGTCAAGCTCGAAAGTGTAATGCTGGTCGGGCTTGTCGATGTTGAGGTGGACGGTTCCGAAATCAGCGTTTGCCTCAGTGGCGGTGCCTTGGGTTTGGTGCGTCTCGTTGTCGACGGTCACGGTGGCGACGATGGTGTTGTCGGCGCTGCCTTTGGCGATGTCCATCCGAATGCTGTCGATGGGGAAGGTCAAGTTGGATTGTTGCTCGTTGTTCATCGAAACGATGGTGAACGTGAACTGTCCCAGATAGTTGCCTACATATTGTGTTGTGTAGTCGACAACAGGTTCAGGTGTGGGCGTGGGTTCGACGGGTTTCTTGCAGGCCGCAAAGACGACGGCGATGCTGCACAATGCGATGATGAGTGTTTTCTTCATGTTGTAGATAGTTTTGACATTATTTTGTTTCTGACGGGTAATAACGCTTGCAAAAATAAGACCAAAAACAATAGGTTGGATGATTTTTCTTTAAAAAACGCTATTTTTGCGTTTCAAAATCGGCTCTATGAAAAAGAAATGGATAGTCTTTTCAGTGCTTATCGTCTTGGTTTTGGGCATGATGCTGCTTTATGCTTTTGGTCCAGTGACGGGGTCGATGCCGTTGTGGATGTCAATCCTGCCGCCTTTGGTGGCCATCGTGATGGCACTATTAATGAAAGAGGTGATTTCGTCGCTCTTTGTCGGCGTGTTCACTGGGGCGTTCATCATGGCCTTGTATGGCGGGGCAAGTCCGGCGGCGGCCATGGGCGGCGGCCTGCTGCGCGTGGTGGATACCTACGTCGTAGGCTCGCTTTTCGATGCCGACCATGTGAAGATCATCGTCTTCACCTTGATTATCGGTGGCATGGTGCGCATCATCACGGCCAACGGCGGGATGCAGGGTGTGGTCAACTGGCTGTCGCGAAGGGCACGAGGACCGCGATCGGGACAGCTGATGACCTTCCTCATGGACCTTTGCATCTTCTTCGACGACTATTCCAACACGCTCGTGGTGGGCAACACGATGCGGCCCATCGCCGACAAGCTGAAGGTGTCGCGCGAGAAATTGGCCTACATCGTCGACTCGACTTCGGCACCTGTGGTGGCCGTGGCTTTTGTGACGACTTGGATTGGCGCGGAGCTGAGTTATATCCAAGACGGCATCAATGCCATCGGGCTTGACGCTTCGGCCTATTCCGTGTTTTTCCATTCGTTGGCTTACAGCTTCTATCCTTTCCTGACCCTCGGTTTCGTCTTGATGATCATCCTTAGTGGGCGCGACTTCGGTCCCATGCTGAAGGCGGAGCGCAAGGCACGAAAAATGGGTTTGGCCGATACCGAAATGACCAATAGCGTGGCGCGTCCAGCCCATATCGTCGATGCCTTGATTCCTTTGTTTGTCTTGATTTTCGGGACTATCATCGGCTTGATGGCCACGGGCTATGATGCCGCTGTGTGGCAGTCGGCTGAAACGGATTTCTTCTCCAAACTCTCGGCCACCATCGGGGCGGCCAATTCCTACACGGCCTTGCTTTGGGCTTCGTTGTTCTCGCTGCTCACGGCCATCGTGATGACTTTGCTACGTGGCGACATGAGGTTTGGAAAGATTATGGAAGAGATGGTGGAGGGCTTCAAGAGCATGTTCAATGCGGTGCTCATCCTCACGATGGCGTGGTCTATCGCCTTGGTGACCAAAGACATGCACACAGCTGAGTTCGTTTCGCAGTTGCTGCTGCAATGGTCGTTGTCGTCGTGGGTCGTTCCCGTGCTGACCTTCGTCTTGGCGGCCTTGATTGGCTTTTCGACCGGGACTTCGTGGGGCACGATGGCCATACTTTATCCGCTGATTCTGCCCGCTTCGTGGCTGCTTTGCCAGGAACAAGGTCTGAGTGTTGATGCCACGATGCCGCTGTTCTACAACGTGGTGGCTTCGGTATTAGCGGGTTCCGTCATGGGCGACCACTGCTCCCCGATTTCCGACACGACGATTATGAGCTCTTTGGCTTCAAGTTGCAACCATTTGCAGCACGTCAGCACACAGATGCCTTACGCGCTCACCGTGGGCACTACGGCATTATTCGTTGGCGTTTTGCCTTCGGCTTTGGGCATGCCTTCGTGGGCATCGTTCTTGATGGGTTTTGTGACGCTGGGATTGGTGGTTCGTTTCGTTGGAAAGAAGGTTTAGTTGCAGCGTTGTCCTTCGTATTGCTGCACTTCATCGTATTTGTATTCCAGCTTGATGCCCACTTGTTTGAACATCTCTTCGGTCTCGGCACCGTCGTGGTAGCGGCGTTCGCACACCACGCGCACGATGCCGCAGTTGATGATGAGCATGGCGCAGGTGCGGCATGGGGTCATGCGACAATACAAAGTGCTGCCATCCAAGGCGATGCCTCTTCTTGCGGCCTGGCAGATGGCGTTCTGTTCGGCATGTACGGTGCGCACGCAGTGTTGGGTCACTGAGCCGTCTTCGTGGATGGTCTTTCGGAACAGATGTCCCACATCGTCGCAGTGGGGGAGACCTTTGGGCGAACCGACGTAGCCCGTCACCAAGATTTGCTTGTCTTTCACGATGACGCAGCCGCTGCGTCCACGGTTGCAGGTGGCGCGCTCGCTGACGGTGTCGGCCAAGTTGAGGAAGTAGTCGTCCCACGAAGGGCGCACATGGAGTTGGCGCAAGGCTTTCTCGACTTGCTCGTGCAGTTCGTTGATGCTGCCGTCGTTGGTCAGCACGAAGTCGGCTTCCTTGATGCAGGCACCGAGGTTCTGCTTGTTTGGGTCGGTGGCGGTCATCTCGCGCTCTTCGTTGGCCACGAAGGTCTCGAAGTCGATGTGGTCGGTCTCCGAGCCGCGTAGGTAGATGCGGTCGTACCTGATTTTACGGTCGGCATCGACGGCGAAGAGGTAGAACTGGCCTTTCTGTCGCAGCGAGGCAATCTCGCCTGGGGTGCGCACGCTCTCGATGACGGCGTTTTTGCCTTCGGCCTTGGCGCGCTCAAAGAGCTGGTCGGTGATGTAGCTGGGGCAGTGCTTGGCGCGTAGGTCGTTGCCTACGAGGGTCAGCGTGTCGCGGTTCACTTCCAGTCCGCGACGTTGGCATTCTTCGGTGATGTAGGCTCGCACCGAGTAGTGCACGAAGCCTTTTTCTTTGACGAGATAGTCTACGATGGTGCCTTTGCCCGCACCGAGGGTGCCTGTGATTCCGATGATGATCATAGTTTTATGCTTTAGACCGGGGACTTGAGTCGCCCGTTTATGTTCTGTCGTCCCTACGGGACTGGGTTTACTCTCAACTACTTAACTTGTTCCTTAATCTCACTCACCCATTTGGTCAGCTCGATGGGCTTGAAGTTGGCGATGCCTTCCAAGAGTGCCTTCGGGTCGTCGCTGACGATGAGGTTGTCGGCATGTTCGCGGTGGATGAAACCTTCGTCGGTGGCACGACTGAGGAAGCGGACGATGTCGTCGTAGTAGCCGTTCACATTGAAGAGTGCGACGGGCTTGTCGAATACGCGTAATTGGCTGAGTACCATCACCTCGAAGAATTCGTCCATGGTGCCCACGCCGCCAGGCATGGCGATGAAGGCGTCGGCCATGTCCTCAAGGATCTTCTTGCGCTCGGCCATCGTCTCCACCACAATCAGCTCGTCGATGTCGGGGCGGCCAACGCGCATGTCCAGCAAATGCTGGGTGATGGTGCCCACGATGCGGCAACCGCGTTGTTTCATCACCTCGGCGATGATGTTCATCAGGCCCACGTTGCCGCCGCCATAAAGCAGTTCGCAGCCGTTGTCGGCCAAAACATGGCCCAACTCGGCAGCCTTCTCGCGGTAAATCGGGTCGAAGCCCATGCTGCTGCCGCAAAAAATGCAGATTTTCTTCATTCGATAAATTTTTGCAAAAATAGGAAATTCCAGCGAAGTGCAAGTAAAAGTTTTTGAGTATCTTTGCCGCCGATAAACGAAACAAGTTAGTATTATGACAGCGTTACAACTGAATGCCGAGTTTTATCGTGCCATGGGTGAGATAGCCGATGATGAAACCCTGATGGCCAAGGTGGTGAAATATGTGAAAAAGTTGGCTGCTCAAAAGCAGGCCGTCGACCCGACATTGATGACGAAGGAGGAATTCTTTGCAAGAGTTGACAAGGCTAAGGAGGGCCCGACTTATAGAATGCTTCCTGATGAGGATTTGACCACATTCTTAAGACGGCTTGGCCATGAGATTTGAAGTCGAGTTTAAGGAACAAGCCACACACGACTTGGTTGCGTTGGCCAAAAGTGAGCCAAAAGCCTTCGCCAAGGCACAATCCATGATTGTTGAATTGAGGGAGCATCCTCGCACAGGCACAGGCCATCCAGAACAATTGTCAGGCGACCGATCTGGTCAATGGAGCCGCCGCATAACGAAAAAACATCGGCTGATTTATGAAATCCACGACATGGAGGTTGTGGTACTTGTTGTTTCTGCCTACGGGCATTACGATGATAAATAGACTATGAGAAACATTGGAATACTAGGCGCCATGGCGCAGGAAATCGACGAGGTGAAAGCCTTGCTGACTGACAAGACAACGGTAAAAATCGCCAACCGCGAGTTCGTGGTGGGCAAAATCGGCAACGTGCGTTGCGTGGTGGCCTTCTCCAAGTGGGGCAAGGTGGCCGCCACCATCACGGCTACCTTATTGATACAGGAGTTTGGTGTCACCGATCTCTTTTTCATCGGTACGGCCGGTGCCTTGGCCGATGGCCTCAAGGTGGGCGACATCGTGATTTCAAAACGTTTGGTGCAACATGACTTGGACGCCCGTCCCATGATCCATCGCTTTGAGTTGCCTTTGCTCAACCGCATCTACATCGACAGCGACTCTGAATTGACCGCCTTGGCTGGTCGTGCCGTAAGCAACCTTATTAATAAAGGTGTCGAAAAGATGGTGGGCGAGGAGGCCGTCAAGGAGTTCGGCCTTGCCCCCAAGCTCTATTTCGGCGACATCGCCAGCGGCGACCAATTCATCAACAGCGACGAGAAGCGCAACGAGATTCTCGACCTCCTGCCCGACATCCAATGTGTCGAGATGGAAGGCGCGGCTGTGGCGCAGGTCTGTTTGGAGTTTGGCACGCCCTTCACCGTCATCCGCATCATCAGCGACACCGCCGACCACAACGCCCGCATCGACTTCGGCAAATTCATCGTCGAGGTGGCCAACGCCTATTCGAGGGCGATTGTCGGAGAGATTATGCGCCTACTTTGAATGCAATTTATTGTCGCAATTCCCGTGTCCCGCGTCCCGCAGTCTCGTGTCTCGCGTCCCGCAGTCCCGCGTCACTGACTAAATCATTGCGGCCACGCTGCCAATCAGCAGAAACAGGATGATGCCTATGGTGAGGCAGCCGTTTTTCTTGCTGGAAAACAGGACCTTGAAGTTGTCCAAGAACCTCGGCATGGGCACTTTTGTGCTGCTCTTCATTTTGCGGCGTTTCGTCCTCCCGTTGGGCAAAATCTCTTCATAGATTGGGAAGCCGAACATCATGGCTTTGGCCAATCCGCCCGCGCCCACGATGGCCATGAAACCCGGGACGCAATACCACGCCGCCCCATAGCCTATCTTGATGCTGGAAAGCGGAAGCCCGCGCATGAGCTGTATCGGTGCGGCAATCAGCACGGGAAGGAAAATGACGGCCAACGTGACCACAAGGATTTTGAGGATGCGCCCAAGCGTGACGAAACGGAGCTTGGTGGGCACTTCGCCGTTGCCGAAGTCGTTGAAAAACACGGTTCGGGTGTCGTTGTGCTTCTTGAACGACCCGCCCGAGGTGACGACCTCCTTGACAAAATTGTCCTGATGGCGGTTGTGGGCGACGGCGAAAAACACGAGGCCAAACACCAAGCCAAAGCCCAAGGCCATCTCAATGTCGGCGATGAGGTAGCCCGCCAAGGCCACCACCAGCGTGGCGATGAGCGGAAACAGCCACCAGCGGCCCGTCAGGTTCTTGTCCTTGCCCGTCAGGACGGCGACTTTGCCCGTCTGCCCGTTGACCGCCGCCGCAATCTTGTCGCTGCATTTCACCAAATAGACGGGCAGCAGTGCCTCGACGGACTCGTTGCCCTCGTCCTCAAGCAGGACACTGATTTCCTTGTTGTGCATCTTCCTTTTCAGGTCGTCATACACCTCGTTTTGCGTCTCTTCCGTGACGCGCTGGAGCAACCTGCCCTCCGAAACGTTGGGCACTTTGGCCTTTTGGTGGTTCAGGTAGCCGAAGTCGAAGGTGCGAGCCTCGCCGAAATCGAAAGGCTCCACACCGTCGAGAAACATGTTGTCCAAGTCGTTGGAGGCGTTCACGGCGGTATGGGTGAGATAGGCCCTGAGCGGATAGCAGCTCTGTGATTCGTCTTGGAGCGACACCACCATGTCGCCCACGAAAGCGCCTCTGACGATGTGGTAGGGCAGATAGCATCCCGTCAGCTTGTCCATCTTGGCCTTGACGGCGTTGGCGGCCTTGTCTTTGCGGCCTTCGAGCCATTGGGCAAGTTTCCGTTTGGCCTCTTCCTCGCTGATTTTGAAGGGGATGATGGCTTCGGGGAGGTCGTTACCGGCGAAATTGGCGTCAATCATGGTGCTTTGGCAGAACGGACATTCCGCTGAGGCGTCGTCACTGGCCACGATGGTTTGTGCGCCACACGAGGGGCAACGGAACTGCTTGACCTTGCCGGCCTCCTGCATCACGGCATCATGCCGCAGGCTCCGCCAGTTGCGGTATTCCACGTTCTTGTCTTGCAGACTGGTTTCGGTTCCGCAGTGGGCGCAAACATACTGCCGCCTGACGATGTCGTAGCTTTGGTCGCCGCCGCAGTTCTTGCAGCGGATGACCAAGGGATTGATTTGTTGTGTGTCCATGTCGTTTTTGTTGTTTCTTGTTTTTTTGCGGCTGCCACGATGCGACAGCCCTACACTCCTAACTTCCAACTTCTAACTCCAATCGTATGATCTCCCAAAACATCCCCATGCCGATTTCCAGAATGTCGTCGGGGAAATCGAACATCGCATCGTGAAGTGCAGGTTGGTCAACGCCTGAACCGATGCCGAAAAAGCCTATCGGACAGATACTTCCAAACCTACCGAAGTCCTCCGACCAACGGAATGGCTCTTCCAAACTGCCGTGTTCCAATTCAAGATTGGAGGCGGCATGTTTGATGGTTTGCACGCAGCGCGGGTCGCTGTTGGTGGCGGCGAAGGCTTCGTGTTCCGAGAAGTTGAAGTCGAAGAGGTAGTCCTTGGCCTTGGCGCGGCAGAGTTCGATGATTTGCGAGGCCATTAGCTCAAGGTTGTGGTCGTCGAAGCTGCGCAGGGTGAGCCAAATCTCGGCATGACCGGGAGCCACACCGAAAGTTTCCTCGCCCAAAATGGCGTGCGTGATGACAAAGGTGGTCAGCGGCTTGACGGCCTTCAGCTGTTCGCGTTTCTTCTCCAGATTGTGGATGAGCACGGCCAAAAGTTCCGAAGGGCTGTGTCCCGTTTCGGGCTGAGAGGCGTGTGCCGTGCGCCCGTCGAAGACGAGTTTCAGGCCGAAAGAGGCGGCGGCAAAACAACCTTCCTTCACCATCACTTTCCCTTTCTCGAAGCCTGGCAGGTTGTGCAATCCAAAGGCCACATCGGGTTTGATTTGCTCAAATTGTGGGTCGTTGAGGATGGCCTGTGCGCCTTGCCCCGTCTCTTCGGCGGGTTGGAAGAGCAACACCACTTCGCCTTGGTCGGGACGTTGCTCGCCGAGCCATTGCGCAAGTCCGCAGAGGATGGTGGCGTGGCCGTCGTGACCGCATTTGTGCGAAACGCCTTGGTTTTGCGAGCGATAGGGGAGGTCGTTCGGCTCAGGGATATGCAACGCGTCGATGTCGCCTCGGATGAGGATGCGTTTGCCTGGTTTTGCACCTTTATAGATAGCGGCCAGTCCGTAGCCACCGATTTTCTCGATGAGTCGGTCGGGGTGGGTTTGTTTCACCCATTCGTTCAAGATTTTGTTGGTCAGTGCCTCGTGTCCCGAAAGCTCGGGGTGGGCGTGGAGGATATGCCTTAATTCGATGAGGTTTTGCATCGGTTTAGATTTTAATGCAAAGGTACGGCTTTTCTGAAAAAATGTCCTATCTTTGCGCCCAAATTTATTGATGCAATGCAAACCGTACTCTATCCACTGAAATTCAAGCCCATCTTCAAAGACAAGATTTGGGGCGGGCGCAAAATCAAGGAAGTGTTGGGCATGGACTATGGCCCGTTGCCCAACTGTGGCGAAGTGTGGCTGCTCTCAGGCCTGTGGGACGAGCAGAGCGAAGTGGCAAACGGCGACTTCGAAGGAGACGAAATCAACGACCTTGTGGAAACCTTCATGGGCGACCTCGTGGGCGAAAGCGTCTTCGACAAATACGGCGAGCAGTTCCCACTGCTGCTGAAGATTATTGATGCCAACGACTGGCTTTCAGTGCAGGTTCATCCCGACGACGAGCTGGCCGAGAAACGCGGCTTGGGCAACGGCAAGACCGAGATGTGGTACGTGATGCAGGCCGACAAAGATGCCGAACTCGTGATGGGTTTCAAGCGCCCAATGACGAGAATGGATTATGCCAACGTTTTGAAAGACAACCAGCTGCAATCGGTTCTGAACCATGAATGGGTCGAGAAGGACGATGTGTTTTTCATTCCTGCCGGTCGCGTGCATGCGCTTGGACCTGGCATCATGGTGGCCGAAATCCAACAGACGAGCGACACGACTTACCGCATTTACGATTGGGACCGCATCGACGTGGCGGGCATGCGACGCGAGCTGCACATCCCGCAGTCCGTGGAGGCCATTGACGGCACGGTGCCCGACAACTACAAAATCGAGGTGCCCAAAGTGATGAACAAGACGGTTCCCGTCGTTGATTGCCAGTATTTTGTGACCAACCTTCTCCAACTTGAGGGCGAGATGCAGAAAGACTACGGCAACCTCGATTCCTTTGTGATTTTGATGCCACTCGAAGGAAATTTTTCGCTGAATTGGGAAAATGGCGCGGTTTTTGTAAATGCAGGAGAATGTGTCCTGATTCCGAACGTCATCAAGAAGGTCGCCATCAGGGCCGAAAAGTATTGCAAATTGCTCGAAATCTATTGTCAACTCGAAGAAAATGAATTTTAAATCTTTAAATCTTAAATCTTTGAATCTTTGAATTTTAAATCTTGAATTTTAAATCTTTAAATCTCAAATCAATATGAAAAAACTCATGACACTTTTGCTGCTGGCTCTTTTTGCTACGGGTCTGCAAGCACAATCGAAAACGGATTTGCCCAATGTTACGTTGAAGGACCTGAACGGCAAGGACGTGAACATCGCCAAGTTGTCGAACAACGGCAACCCCATCGCGCTTACCTTCTGGGCCACTTGGTGCGGTCCCTGCATCAAGGAACACAACGCCCTGAACGAGGTTTACCAAGACTGGCAGGATGAAACCGGCGTGAAGATTTACGCTGTCTCGATTGACGACTCGCGTAGCACCGCCAAGGTGAAACCCATGGTTGACGGCAAGGGCTGGGAGTTCGACATCCTCCTCGACGTGAACAGCGACCTCAAACGCGCCATGAACGTGAGCAACCCGCCCCACACCTTCCTCTTCGACGGTAGCGGCAAGCTCGTCTACCAACACACAGGTTACATCGACGGCGCCGAAGACGACCTTTATGAAGAAATCCTGAAAGTCGCTAAGAAGAAAAAGTAAATCAAGAAGTTATGCGTAAACATATACTTATTTTGGGCGCACTCGCCTTGGCGTTGAGCTACAAGGCGAGCGCTCAGTCGTTTCTCGAAAACAGCCAAGTGAACGGCAGCTTCCAGACCGATGCGCAGTATTATATGCTCGACGAAGGCATCGGCATCACCGACCTCAACGGCAAGAAACTCGGCATCAACGGGTTCGGCAAGGTGAACTATACCAACGGCAACTTCTCGGCGGGCATCCGCTTCGAGGCATTCCTGCCCGAAATGAACGGCTTCCGCAGCGAGCTGAATGGCGTGGGCCTGGCCAATTTCTTCGCCACCTACGACAATGGTTTCGTCGGCATCACCGTGGGCGACGTCTACGACCAGTTTGGCAGCGGCCTCGTGTTCCGCTCCTACGAGGAATGGTCGCTCGGCATGGATAACGCCCTTCGTGGCGCACGTATCGTACTGCGTCCCACCCAAGGAGTCACCCTAAAGGCTGTGTATGGCCGCCAGCGTTACTATTGGGCTCCCTATCTTGAGAAAGACTTCGCAGCCGACGACTATCGCGGCATCGTGCGCGGCGTTGACGGCGAATGGGATCTTAACCAAAGCATCCCCGCCCTCGGCGACTCCAAGTTCAGGATGAGCATCGGAGGCAGTTTCGTCAGCAAGAAACAGTACGACCAGAGCCTGTTCTACTACATCCCCGAAAACGTGGGTGCCGCCGCCGGACGCATCAACTTGGGCTATGGCAACTGGGCCTTCAGCACCGAATATGCCTACAAGATCAACGACCCGTCGGCCATCAACAACTTCATCTACAAGGAAGGCCGCGCCTTGCTGTCGTCGCTGAGCTATTCGCAGAAAGGCTTCGGCGCTGTCCTTCAGGTGAAGCGCGTCGACAACATGAGCTTCAAGTCGATGTACACGGGCAAGCAGAACGACCTCGACATCAACTTCATCCCACCTATTAATTATACGCACACCCACAGCCTGCCGTCGATGTACACCTACTCGACCCAGCCCAATGGCGAGATGGCCGCGCAGTTGCAAATCAACTACACCATCCCGAAGGGCACGGCTCTCGGCGGAAGATATGGCACCAAGCTCGCCTTCAACATGAGCCAGGTGAACGACATCGTGCGCGATTCCATCATGGACAACGGCGAATTGGTCATCAACAAACCAGGCTCTTTGGGCTACGCGTCCAGATTCTTCGCCATCAGCGACCATCGCTTCTTCCGCGACATCAACTTTGAAATCGACAAGAAGATCAGCCCGAATTGGCACGTCACGGCACAATACATCAACCTCTATTACGACATCGAGACCATCGAAGGCCATGTCGGCGCTCCCGTCGTGAAGGCCAACATCGGCTTCATGGACGTGACCTACAAGATCAACAAGAAGCAGAGCATCCGCCTCGAATTGCAAGGCTTGTGGGAAAACGAGGTGCACAAAGGCTACGAATACGAGGAAAGCGAGAAGAAGGACTTCCAGAAGCGCGGCGACTGGGCTGCGGCCTTGATCGAATACACCATCACGCCCCATTGGTCGTTCTCGATTGCCGACAAGTGGAACTACGGCAACCCCGTCGAGGAATACCGCGACCACTACTTCACGGGCACCATCACCTACATCAAAGATGCCACTCGCGTGATGCTGAGCGCCGGTCGCCAGAGCGAAGGCGTGGTGTGTGTGGGCGGCGTGTGCCGCACCGTGCCTGCCTCTAGTGGTGTGACATTAACTGTTTCAACATCATTCTAAATCGCTAACAATGAAAAAGTTATTTTCAATTTTCGCAATGGCGGCCCTGATGCTGGCTTCGGCAGGCTGCGACAAAATCGACATCAACAACACGCATAAGCCTTACACACCTATAGGCGGCAACAAGACAGTGCTCATCAAGGACTTCACTGGCGCACGCTGCGTCAACTGTCCCGCTGCCGCCGAAACCGCGCATGAGTTGCAACATCGCTTGGGCGAGGACCGCATCTTTATCCTGAGCGTCCACGCTGGCGGATTGGCCCAGCCCGTCGGCCAGTTCCCCGATTTCCTCACTGAGGAAGGCACGGCTTGGTACAACGACAACGCGTCGAACCCACTTTTCTCTGTCGACCATGTGGCACTCACCGATGGCAACACCTTGTATGTCGAGCAAATCGACACGCCGGTGGCCGATGCCTTGGCCGAACCCCAAACGTTCGACATCACGGTGGAAAACACCTATGACGAATCGTCGCGAAAGTTAGATGTGAAGTCGGACGTGAAAGCCGTTGCCGATTACGAAGGGCAACTCTATGTCAGCTATTGCTTGGTCGAGGACAGCATCGTTGGCTGGCAAATCACGCCCGAGGGACTGAACCGCGAATATGTGTTCCGCAACGTGTTTCGTGGCACGGTGAACGGCTACGAAGGCTCCTTGTTCAAAGACGGACAAGCCCTCGCCAACGATGCCAAGACCTTCAATTGCTCGATGACTCTGGATTCCATCTACAACCCCAACCAATGCTATGTGCTTGGCTACGTTTTCGAGAAGACGAGCGGCAAGATCCTGCAATCGGTGATGGAGAAAATCAAATAAACAAAGCTTGGCTGACAGTATCCCTCTGTCGACGCTGTTCTGCTGATGTCGTTCCGACCGCCAGTAATCAAGGGAGAACCTCAACAACGGTAAGCTGCGACTCCTCCACTTTAAACTTCACTTCCATCCCTCCGAAAGCCATGCCATAGATGCGCTCAGGGTCATCGTGGTATTGCGGTCGCGGGTCGTGGGCCAGCACCTCGATGAGGCCCTTTCGCAATTCAGGTTGCACCTTTATTAATAGGTCTTCAGGAAAGTCGACCTGCAAAAGGAACTCAGCAGGTGTAGAGGCAAAACCGCTGACGGCGTCGGGATGGCTGTCGGTGTAGGCCATGTAAGGCTTGATGTCGTAGATGGGCGTGCCGTCCATGAGGTCGGCACCCGACACGTAAATCACGGGGCCAAGTTTCGGGTCGATTTCAATCTTTTCCAACTTCACCGACGACAGCCCGATGGGGTTGGGCCTGAACGGCGAGCGCGTGGCAAACACACCCTTGCGCACGTTGCCGCCCAAGCGTGGTGGTCGTACCGTGGGTGACCACTTGTCGCGCACGGCTTCCGAAAACTCCCACAGCAGCCAGATGTGGGAGAAATCCTCCAAGCCGCGCACCGCTTCGGCAACGCGGTATTCGGGCTCAAACACGATTTTGCCTTGCAGCGAGGCGATGATGCCGCTCTGACGCGGAATGCCGAACTTGGTCGGGAAGTCGGTGTGGATGTGTGCGATGGCTTTCATGCGGGCAAAGGTAGCACTTTTTTTGACCAACCAGCCGAAAAAAGCATTACTTTTGCAGCCCAATCCAAATCAGTGAATGATGCAAACTAAGGAAGAGATTTCCATCCTGGTGCTTTATACCGGTGGCACCATCGGCATGATGCAAGACCCGCAGACGGGTGCGTTGGTGCCGTTCGACTTCGACAATATCTATGCCCACCTGCCCGTGCTGAAGAACTTCGGCTATCAGATTGATTTCTACAGCTTCGACCCGCTCATCGACTCGTCGAACATGTCGCCCGACTTCTGGATCAGACTGGCGACAAAGATAGGGGAGGAGTATGAACACTACGACGGCTTCGTGGTGCTTCACGGCTCCGACACGATGGCCTACACCGCCTCGGCACTGAGCTTCATGCTCGAAAACTTGAACAAGCCCGTCGTCTTGACTGGTTCGCAGCTGCCCATGGGTGTGGTTCGCACCGATGGCCGCGAGAACTTCCTTGCCTCCATCGAGATTGCAGCAGCCAAAGACGACGACACCCCGCTTGTGCCCGAAGTCTGCATCTTCTTCCAAGACCAGCTGCTGCGCGGCAACCGCGCCACCAAGTTCAACGCCGAGAACTTCAACGCCTTTGCCTCGACCAACTATCCCAACTTGGCCGATGTGGGCGTACACATTAAATATAATAAGGAGCGCATCCTGAAGCCCAACTTCAAGATGCTGAAGGTGCACACCAAGATGGACCGTAACGTAGGCATTCTCAAGCTCTTCCCCGGTATTTCGCAAGACTTCGTGCGCCATTCGCTCAAGACCCCTGGCCTGAAAGCGCTCGTGCTTGAGACCTTCGGCTCGGGCAACGCCACCACCGACCAGTGGTTCCTCGATGCCCTGAAGGATGCCATCGACAGCGGGCTTATCATCCTCAACATCACGCAGTGTAAGGCCGGCTCGGTGGAGATGGGACGCTACGAAACCAGCCTCGACATGGCACGCATCGGGGTGGTCAGCGGACACGACATGACCACCGAAGCCGCCGTCGCCAAGCTCATGTATCTGCTCGGCGAAGGCCTGCCCAAGCCCCGAATCCTCGAAATCATGCAAAATTCCATACGTGGCGAGATGACCGTTTGAGGCTATAATTCAAGCAATTGAAATTTTCTTGCAATAAAAAATCAAATATTTTCGTTTGCCAATTGAAAAAATGTGTACTTTTGGCAACGATTTCAGAGAGGGTTTGAGGCGTTTGGCAACATATTGGAGAGATGTCCGAGTGGTTTAAGGAGCACGCCTGGAAAGTGTGTGTACTCCAAAAGGGTACCGCGGGTTCGAATCCCGCTCTCTCCGCAGCAAAGTGATTAGACAAAGTAATTCATAATAGTAATAATCAAACATTTAAGCTAAACTATGAAAAAATTAATTGCTTTCCTCATGGTTGCTGGCCTGATGACTTTTGGCTTCAGCAATCTCGTCGTTGCTCAAGAAGAGCAAGCGCAAACTGAGCAGACGGAGCAAACTGTTGCTCCCGAACAAACTCCCGCTCCTGTGGAGACCGTCGAAGAAGCCGCCCCTGTCCAAACCAACGAGGCCGCTCCTGTCACTTTCCGCGAATCCATCAAGAAGCAGTTCATCGATGGCGGCCCTGGTTTCATGGGCATCGTGTTGGTCATCCTCCTTATCGGTATGGCCATCTCCATTGAGAGAATCATCTATCTGACTCTGGCCTCCGCCAACTCCAAGAAACTCTTGGCCGGCATCGAAGCCAAGATGAAGAACGGCGACGTTGAAGGCGCCAAGCAACTCTGCAAGGACACTCGCGGTCCCGTGGCCAGCATCTTCACCCAAGGTCTCATCCGCTACCAAGACGGCCAAAGCCTCGAAGAGGTTGAGAAGAGCATCATCTCCTACGGTTCCGTCGCTGGCGGCAAGCTCGAAAGCGGCTTGAGCTGGATCGGCCTCTGCATCAGCCTTGCTCCTATGTTCGGATTTATGGGTACTGTTATCGGTATGATTCAGGCCTTCGACGACATCGCCGCTGCTGGCGACATGAGCCCGACGGTCGTTGCCTCCGGTATGAAGGTCGCTCTGTTGACCACCGTGTTCGGTCTGATCGCCGCTATCATCCTTCAAGTGTTCTTCAACTTCATCGCTTCCAAAATCGAAAGCATCGTCAACGACATGGAAGACGCTTCCATCTCGTTCATGGATATCCTCGCTAAATACAACAAATAATAAGTAATAATCATGAATAGTAAGCTTTCAAACATCGGTAAATGGGTATTTGGCCTGCTGGCATTGATCACCGTGGTCCTGGCTGTTTATTTCTACATGGACCTCGAGAGTGATGCCCGCACCAACTTACTCCTGAATTGGGGCTACATCTTGGTTATACTTGGCATCGTCATCGCATTGATCTCAGTCATCTTTACCGCCGGCGTCAAAGGCGTCAAGGGCAAGAAACTCTTGATTGCGGTCATTGCATTCGCTATTATTGCAGTTGTAGCTTACGTTATGTCGAAGGGCGCTTTCGAGGTGCCTTATCAAGCTGGTGAAATCACCTACTCAGGCAAGACAAACGGATGGGTCGAATTCGGCCTTAACGCCTTCTATATCACTCTTGTAGTAGCCATCTGTTCCATCCTGTTCTCAGTGCTCTACAAGGCAGTCAAAAAGTAAAATCAATTCATCATGGCAAGAAAAACACCAGAAATCAATTCGAGTTCGCAGGCTGACATAGCATTCTTGCTGTTGTGTTTCTTCCTGATGACGACCTCCATGGACGTGGACTACGGTATCACCCGTCGTCTGCCCCCTCCCGTCGAGCAAAACGACGAGGACGTGAAGGTCAAGGAAAGGAACGTGATGAATGTGATGGTAAACAAGAGCGACAGGTTGCTGGTCAATGGCCGTCCTTCCGACATCGCACAATTGAAGGACCTCGCCAAGGAATTCATGACCCCGCGACCTGGCGACGAAACCGCTCCTGAAGTGGAGACCAAGACCTTCGACTTGGTGGGCGAAGTGCTCATGTCGAAGGGCGTCATCTCCCTCCAGAACGACCGCGGTACCTCGTATGCCATGTATATCAGTGTGCAGAACGAGTTGGCACGCGCCTTCAACGAAATGAAGGAAGAGCTTGCTTGGAAGAAATTCCACAAGCACCTCGACCAACTTAATGAAGATCAAACCAAGGCAATCAACGACGCCGTGCCTGTACGTGTAAGTGAGGCCGAGCCTGTTGAATACAAAACCAACTAAAGGAGGATAAAGATATGGGTAAATTCAGAAAAGAAGGGAAAAAGGAAGTGCCGCAAGTGAGCACCTCTTCACTGCCCGACATCGTTTACATGTTGATATTCTTCTTCATGATTACGACTTCAATGCGCGACGTCGAACTGAAGGTGAAGACCGCCATGCCTAAGGCCACCGAGATCCAAAAGCTCGAGCACAAGGCACTGGTTAGCTCCATCTACATCGGCCCGCCGCGCGACACGAAGCTCGGTACCGAATCGCGTATCCAACTCGACGATGCCTTCGCCCGCACGAACGACATCGCCGACTGGATCCAGAAGGAGCGCGACTCACGTAGTGAGGCCGACCGTCCTCTGCTGACCACGGCCCTCAAGGTGCACAAGGATACCCGCATGGGTGTGGTCACCGACGTGAAACAAGAGCTCCGTAAGGTGGGTGCCTTCCGTATCAACTATACGACCCTGAAAGGCAGCGCCTTGGAGAACTAAAAATTTTTCAACTCAATGTCTTTGAGTGGCAGTTTCGGCTGCCACTCTTTTTTTGTGTTTCTGCTGATTGGTAAAGATATTTACTGTCACATAATTTACTTTTTTCTATCTTTGCGCGTCAAATCAATAAGGAGAAAGAAATATGACTTTTACCCCTACGAAATACCAACTGAAAACCGTCGCCACGGGTCGCCTCTTCGACGACCAAGGCTGGACGCTCGACGACAAGCAGTGCGACAAACCGAGCATGGTGCGTCCCGTTTACGAAAAGAAGCAACTCACCGTCAAGGAAGGAGCCGACTTTGGCCTTTACCGCTATGCCGACTGGCTACCTATTAAGACGATGCTGCACAACCCTTCGGAGCCTGTCACCTACAAGAGCGTGGCGTTGGCCAAACGTTTGGGCTTGAACAACCTTTTTATCACCTTCAACGGCTGGTGGCCCGAACGCGGCGCCCGAATGTCGACTTGCTCCTTCAAGGAGATGGAGGCCTATTCGGTGTGTGCCCGACTGGGCGACGAACTCAAGGATAAGGTGCTTGTGGTGGCATCGGCGGGCAACACCGCCCGCGCCTT
>DGXB01000057.1:0-2602 GCA_002396205.1 Bacteroidales bacterium UBA4243 | reverse complement strand
CCCGCGCCTTCGCCAAGGTGTGTTCCGACAATGGCATCAAACTGTTGCTTTGCGTGCCTCAAGATAATATCAAAGCCTTGTGGTTCGACAAGCCTTTGAACGACTGTGTGAAACTCATCACCACCGAATCGGGAAGCGACTACTTTGATGCCATCAACCTCTCGAATGTGGTATGTGAATTGGACGGCTATCTCGCCGAAGGCGGCGCCAAGAATATTGCCCGCCGCGACGGCATGGGCACCACGATGATGTCGGCCACGACTTTCATCGGTCGCACGCCCGACTTCTACTTCCAGGCCGTGGGTAGCGGCACGGGCGCCATTGCTGCGTGGGAATCCAACCTGCGATTCATCGAGGATGGCCGTTTTGGAGCCAACAAAGCCCGTCTGATTGTGTCGCAAAACAAGCCCTTCGTGCCGATGTATGAAGCTTGGCGTGCCGACTCACGCGCCATGTTGCCCTACGATGCCGAGCAAGCTCGCAAGGATGCCGCCGAGATATGTGCACCCGTGTTGAGCAACCGAAAGCCACCTTACAGCCTTGCTGGTGGACTCTATGATGCTCTGAAAGACACCAATGGCGACATCCTCGCCGTCAGCAACGACGAAGCCAATGCCGCCAAGGCTTTGTTTGAGGAAACTGAGGGCATCGACATCTATCATGCCGCAGCCGTGGCCACAGCCTCGTTGCAGCAGGCGGTGGAAAAAGGTATGGTGAAAGCCGATGACGTGGTGATGCTCAACATCACGGGTGGGGGCGAGAAACGTTTCCACGCCGAGCATGAGATCCATTACCTGAAACCCGATCACATCTTCAAGATCGACTTCACGAAAGAGGAAGTGGAACGAGTTTTGGCAGAAATGAGATAGACTCCGGCTTTCAAGTTGCCAACATCAAGACGAACGGAACGACCCTCGGTGGCGATGCTGCTGAGGGTTTTTCCTGTTATGTCCATCAGGACGACCTGTTGGAGTTCGTCGGCTTCGATGGTCACGAAGTCGGTGGCAGGATTGGGATAGACACTGACATTCAGGCCGTTTTCGTTGACAGCAGTAATGTCGAGCGGCGTGACCCAGAAGGTGACCATGGCCGTGTTGCAGTTGCAAGGAATGGTCATCTGGATGTCGAGCCATGCCACGGTGCCAGGCTCGATTTCGGGCCTCAACGTGCCAGTCATGGTGACTTCTACGATTTCGGCAGGCTCGGTGTGGATGGTCATGCCGGTGTTGCCGTTGTGTTGGCAAATGAAGTTGGTGAAGAACTCCGTCGACGGGTGCATGGTGATGTCGATAGGGTCGTAGCCTGTGTTTTCGACGAGGAAGTGGAAAATGCCTTCGGTGCCTGGATACATGGCAGTGTCGCCCGTAATGGCTTCAGCCTCAAAGGTGTATTGCTCCACCATGTCGAGTTCGACGTCGTCGATGGTGAGGTAGGTGCCCCCGATGGCCACGGCATGTATGGCGAAGTATTGGCAGTTGGCAGGAATGTTCTCGACATAAACCGACACCTTCTCGTATTCGTCCTTGTCGATCGTCGTTGTAAAGAATTGGGCGTGCATATCATCGGCGTTGGGTGCGGAGCCTGCCCATATTTCGAGTTGGAAGTTGCCGTCGGTGATGGCCCACAGCGTGAAGCGGTATTGCATCTCCTCAATGAGGTAGGATGGCATGAACATCCAAGCATCGTTGGTGGCGGTGAAGGCATACCAATTGCCCGTGTGGGCGATGCGGTTGTGGTCCTTTTCAAGGTAGCCACAGAGCCATGAGTTGTCATCGCAAGTCCAGCCGACCGGCTTTTCGAGGTCGTGGTTGGCGTATTCGAAGCTTTCATAGAGGATGTTGCCCGCAATGGCGGAAGTGGTCAGCAGACACACGCAAAGTGAGAGAAATAGTTTTTTCATATGATTCAAATTTGGAGCAAAAATATGAAAAATACAGTTAGAATTGCGTGATATAAAGAAAAAATCACTACCTTTGAAGCGTTTTTTGAAGCACCTATTATTGATATGCCCAACATCTTTGGTAATATGGTTTACCTCAACGTCAAGGAACGCGACCGTTTCTAAAGGAAGCCTGTGTCCCGTGTCCCGCGTCTCGCAGTCCCGCGTCTCGCGTCAAAAAACACCCCACCAATCGAATCTTTCAATTTTGAATCCTAAAATCTTAAATCTTTAAATATTTAATTTTAAATCAATAAAAATCATGGAATTACCATTTGCAGAAGCGTGGAAAATCAAGATGGTTGAACCCATAAAGAAATCCACCCGCGAACAACGCGAAAAGTGGCTCAACGAAGCCCACCAGAACGTCTTCATGCTGAAGAGCGACTATGTTTACATCGACCTGCTGACCGACAGCGGCACCGGCGCCATGAGCGACCGTCAATGGGCCGCCATGATGCAAGGCGACGAGAGCTACGGCGGTGCCCGCTCGTTCTATCACATGAAGGACACCATCACCGAACTCACTGGTTTCGAGTACGTCATCCCCACTCACCAAGGCCGTGCAGCCGAGAATGTGCTGTTCAGCTACTTGGTGAAGCCTGGCATGGTCGTCCCCGGCAATGCCCACTTCGACACCACCAAGGGCCACATCGAGAGCCG
>DGXB01000066.1 GCA_002396205.1 Bacteroidales bacterium UBA4243 | reverse complement strand
GGGCAAGACCCTGCTCATCGAGCATGACGTTTATACTTACCGTCCGTATAACCGCTTGTACCAACTGACGGGTACAGAAGGCTTTGCAAACAAATACCCCATCGAAGGCTTCACCCTGCTTGAAGACAAGCTGCCTGCGGGATTCTTGGCTGAAGGACAACATCTTAATCCACATGGCTTTGTCCCTGCCGAGGTGCGCGACAAAATCTTGAAGGACTACCTCCACCCCATCGCGGTCGAAATTGAAGAAAAAGCCAAGGAAGTGGGCGGTCACGGCGGCATGGACTTCGTGATGGACTACCGCCTCATCTATTGTCTGCAACACGGCCTGCCCCTCGACCAAGACGTTTACGACGCCGCCGAATGGTCGTGCCTCGGCGAGCTCACAGCAGCCTCAATCGCCAACGGCGGAATGCCCGTCATGATGCCAGATTTCACGAGAGGTGACTGGAACAAGGTAAAAGGATACAAACACGCAAGGTAAAAGAATCATTTCGCCGTCACCGAACGGAAAAAGATTTCGGCGTCTTTCCAAACGGTGTAATCGCGGGCATAAAGCAGATTCATCTGGTTAAGGGCATCGGCATCGATGTCCTTTTCCATATATGAGGCAGGATTGTAGACCCCCTTACGGATCTTCGGCAACTTCTGCGTCTCGTCGGCTGGCGAGCAATAGCCCACCCAGGTACGCCTGCCCACCAACACCATTACGGCATTCTTCAAGAACCTGACCGGATGCTTCACCACCAAGGCCAAAGGAAGCCAAAACAGGATGCTGAAAACGCTCATGACGAAGTCGAAAAGACGTTTGTTGCGGCGGTTAGGCTTGGTGTCGATGGCCTTGATGTCAACGGTATAAAGGTCGCCACGAGTATTGATGCTGTTGCTGCCAATGATTGACAGGCTGTCCTCAGGGGCAATCTTGTAGTCGACGTTGGTGGCGTGCCAGTCCACCATCTTGTCAATGATGACCTGATGCGACACGTCTTTCGAGCAGAAAATCACTTCGGTAATCTTGTAGATCTCGATGATGTCGGGCACTTGCGAAAGGTTGCCGATGAAGCCTTCGGGAGCCTCGCCCTGCGTCTCCGAACTCACCAAACCGATGAAGTCGGGCTTGATGGAAGTGCTTTCCAAGATGGCGTTAACGCGCCGGGTCTCTTCGGGGCTACCGATGACCAAGAAACGCTTCTTCTCCGTCCGCTTCGACTGGAAGTTCTCATTCCCCATCAGGATGCCTACAAACCGCGTGAGGCTCATCTCCAAGGCCAACCACAATGTCCCGAATAGGATCAAAGCCCTCGAAAAACGCAGGCTCTCAGGCAACAAGGCATACAACACCAAAATCACAGCCGAGCCGAAAGCCACACCAAGAACGCTTTTGGCAATGCTGTACGGCTTATCGTATCCTCCTGTAAAATAAGTCGATAGCAACCATATGATGATATATATCGGCAAAACGACGGCGAACAATACGAGCGGATAAGTGCCCGTGCCTTCGTAAATGGGTCCGTGGCCCCAGAAGTAACTGATGGCCGCCAAACCGCCATAACCCAACACGGCATCGAGGAACGGAATGGCCGCCTTGTGGAAAAACTGGCTCACCAAAGCGAAAAATGCCTTGATGTAGATGGCCATATTAATAAGGAATGAGAACGACTTGGCCCAGGTGTTGCCGAAATGTTTCTTGGCGAAAATCTCCATGGCGCGATAGAACACGAAGACATAATTGACGCTGGTCTTCTTGGTGCTCTCGCCCTTATAGTGGATAATGCGCGTCTCAGGGAAATAGTAGTTCTTGTAGCCGCCCTGCGTGATGCGATAAGAGAGGTCGATGTCCTCGCCATACATGAAGAAAGTTTCGTCCAAAAGGCCTACCTTGTCGAGGGTCTCCTTGCGCATCAGCATGAAGGCGCCGGCGAGGATTTCCACTTCGTTGGTCTCATCATTTGACAGATGCCCCATATAATAACGCGCAAAACGCTTGCTGTGGGGGAAGAGCTTGGCGAGGCCAAACAACTTGTAGAACGCCGTGGCAGCCGTGGGCAGTCCGCGTTTCGACTCGGGCAGGAACCGCCCCTTGCCATCCACCATCTTCACGCCGAGGCCACCTGCATCGGGATGGCTGTCCATGAAAGCGAGGCACTTCGAGAAGGTGTCGTCCTCCACCACCGTGTCGGGATTAAGAAGCAGCACATATTCGCCCGTAGAGATGCGGATGGCTTGGTTGTTTGCCTTCGCAAAACCCACGTTGTCCTTGTTGGCGATGACCTTCACCTCTGGAAACTTCTGCGCCAACATCTTGAGCGAACCGTCGACAGAGTTGTTGTCAACCACAAACACCTCGCCCTCAATGCCCTGCATGGCGCGGCGCACCGAATAGAGGCACTGCTCGAGGAAATACTCGACGTTGTAGTTGACAATGACGACGGAGAGTTTCATTATTTTTCAGGCTTGGTATCGAGGTTGGCTTTCACGGCTTTGAAGCGCTTGCCGTCGTTTTCGGGCAGGCCGTCGCCGACATTCTCCAATCCACAGGCATTCAATATCTTGCCCTTGATGGCCGTGTTTTGCATCCAGCCCGTGAACTGCTCGGCGCCAGGGCCGTAGGCATAGACCATCACAGGCAGGCAGGTGTGGCTACCCGTCGAGTAGCAGAACGACACATTGGTGTATTTGCCTTGCTTGTCGGGCATGGTCAGACCACCCGTCTCATGGTCGGCAGTGACCACAACCAAGGTGTTGCCATGCTCCTCGGCATAGTCCAGGGCCACTTGGATGGCATAGCTGAAGTCGACCAGCTCATCCACCATCCAAGCCGAGTCGTTGGCATGGCAAGCGAAGTCGATTTGCGAGCCTTCCACCATGAGGAAGAAACCGTTTTCGGCGCTGTCGAGGGTCTTCAAGGCGGTCTTCACGGCACGCGGCAAAAAGTCGCCACGGTCGGCAGCCTTGGGCATGTGGTCGTCGTTGGCCAACACAGCATATTTCTTGCAAGTCACGTCGATGTCGGCAAGGGTGTCGTATACCTTCCAACCCAACTCGTTCTCCATGCGTTGAATCAAATCAACGCTGTCCTTGCGTTGGTTGAAATGCTTGCGACCGCCGCCAATGGCCAAGTTGATGTTGTCGGCCTCCGCCAATTGAAGCGCAATATCCTCATACTGACGGCGATGCGGAACCTTGGCATAGAAACAAGCAGGCGTGGCATGGGTGATATAACTCGTCACGACAAGCCCGGTCTCCTTGCCTTGCTCGTGGAAGACCTCAAGCAGGGTCTTGACCGGAATAGTGTCGGGGTTCATGCCCACCATGGCGTTCTTGGTCTTGTGGTCGCTGCTCAAGGCCGTGCCTCCAGCAGCCGAGTCGGTGATGTCGTTGCTCGACGAGTGCGTGTCGACGACACCAATGTATGGGAACTTGGGGAACACCATTTCCTGGCGCGTGGCCAACATGCCAGCATAAACCTGCGGCAAGGCCGTTCCGTCACCAATGAAATAGATGACATTCAAGGCTTTGGCGGGTTCTCGAGGTTCTTCCTTCTTTTGGGCACAAGCCGAAAACAACCCTGCCATCAAAAGGGCAACGAGGGATAATGTAAATTGCTTTTTCATATCGAATTAAGTATAAAAACAACTTTATTATTAGTCGTTTATTGTTTGCGGGCCACTACTTTTTTCACAGCTTCCACGATGTCGGGCGTATCCAAGTGGAAGAAGGTCAGCAGCTCGTCGGGCGTGCCACTTTGTCCGAACACGTCGTTGACGGCCACCATCTCCATCGGGCAAGGATCGTGCAAGGCTAAAACCTGCGCGATGCTGTCGCCCAAGCCGCCGTTGCGCTGGTGCTCCTCAGCGGTGACCACGCAGCGGGTCTTCTTCACAGATTTCAGCACAGCTTCAACGTCCAACGGTTTGATGGTGTGGATATTAATCAATTCCGCATTGATACCCATTTCCTTGAGGATTGGCAATGCTTGGACGGCTTTCCAAACGAGGTGACCACAGGCAAAGATGGTCACGTCGGTGCCTTCTTGCAGCATCTGGGCCTTGCCGATGACAAACTTCTCGTCCGCAGGCGTGAAATTCGGCACTTTCGGGCGACCGAAACGCAGATAGACGGGACCCTCATATTCGGCGGCAGCAATGGTGGCAGCTTTGGTCTGGTTGAAGTCGCAAGGCACGATGACGGTCATGTTGGGCAGCATCTTCATCAGTCCGATGTCCTCAAGTATTTGGTGGGTGGCGCCATCCTCGCCAAGGGTCACGCCAGCGTGCGAAGCAGCGATTTTCACGTTCTTGTTGGAATAGGCCACACATTGGCGGATTTGGTCGTAGACACGTCCCGTCGAGAAGGCCGCGAAGGTGCCCGTGAACGGCACGAAGCCGCTCAAGGCCATGCCGGCGGCCATGTCAATCATGTTGGCCTCGGCGATGCCCGTCTGGAAGAAACGCTCAGGAAACTCCTTGGCGAAGTCGCCCATCTTCACTGAAGGTGTGAGGTCGGCACAGAAAGCGACCACTTTGGGATTGCGACGGCCCGCTTCGAGCAAGCCTTCACCGAATCCCGATCTTGTATCTTTTTGGTTTTGAATCTTAAAATCCATATTCTTCATTTTTGCACAAAACCCACAAAACTGTCAAAACTTCCTTATTGCATAGCGGCTACGCAACCGCGTCGCCGCCGGAAAGCCGCCGGTTGGCAGCTTTCCGCAACACCTTGATGTTTTGTAGGTTTTGCATGTTTTGTTATTAATAATCTCCTAATGTTTCGGTTAATTGCGAAAGTGCGTTGGCGGCTTGCTCGTCGTTGGGTGCTGAGCCATGCCACTTGTGGTTGTTCTCCATGAAGTCGACGCCCTTGCCCATAACGGTATGTGCCAGAATGAGTTGCGGCTTGCCTTGGAAGGCATTCTCGCGAACGAACTTCAGCGTGTTGACTACGGCCTGCATGTTATTGCCGCTCACTTCGACGACGTTCCAGCCGAAAGCCTCATATTTGGCCCGAAGGTCGCCGAGGTTCATCACGTCGTCGGTCGAGCCGTCAATCTGTTTCTTGTTGTAGTCGATGATGGCCACCAGGTTGTCGACGCCCTTGGCTGGGGCATACATCGCGCCTTCCCAAATCTGGCCTTCCTCCTGCTCGCCATCGCCCATGAGGACAAAGACAAGGTGCTTGTCGCCATTGAGCTTCTTGGCTTGGGCGGCACCGCAAGCCACGGAAAGCCCTTGTCCCAACGAGCCAGAGGCGATGCGAATTCCCGGCAGACCTTCCATTGGGGTGGGATGGCCTTGCAGCCGTGTGCCGAGGCGGCGGAAAGTAGCCAATTCGCTCACAGGGAAATAGCCGCGCCGCGCCATGATGCTATAGAGCATCGGGCTGATGTGGCCGTTGGAGAGGAAAAACATGTCCTCGCCGTTGCCGTCCATGCGGAAATTGGCGGGGTCGATGTCCATTTGGTCAAAATAAAGGGCTGTGACAATGTCGGTTGCGCCCAACGAGCCGCCCGGATGCCCCGACTGGCACCCGTGCACCATGCGGATGATGTCGCGGCGCACCTGAGTGGCGGTTCTTTCAAGTTCGTTGATGGTCATATTGCGTGTGTTTGGATTGACAAAATTACGACTGCAAAGCTACGGAAAAAACCAATCCAAATCACGCCTGCCGGATTTATTTCCGCATCCCGACCAAATTTGGCCTCCATATCCGCCCTTTTTATTATTTTTGCACCAAAATTTTAGAAAAACGGACCATGTTTGAGGACGAAGACTATTATCAGGAACACGAGGAAGAGATGGAAAAAGCCATCGAAAAGTATGAATCGATGCTGAAAGACCACGACTCGGTTTACTTTGACAGTGAGGAGTTTGAATACATCATCGACCACTACACCCAACACAATGAGTTGAAACGCTCGCGGCAAGCCGTTGAGCTGGCCATAGAGCAGCACCCCGAAAACAACATGCTGAAAATCAAGATGGCACGACAATACCTCTTGGAAAACGACGCCCAACGCGCCTTCGACATCATGCAACACGTGGAACGCGACGACGATGACGACCCCGACTATTTCCTCACCCTTGGCTCGTGTTTGGCCGTCTTGGGCAAGTCGGAAGAAGCCTTGGAGAACTACTTCAGCGCCCTGCCCTACTTCGACGAGGACGAGAAGTTCGACCTCTACAACGCCATCGCCTACGAGTACCAGCACATGCAACAATTCGACCGCGCCCTTGAGTTCTACCGCAAGGCCCTGCCCTTTGCCGACGAGCGCGACACCATATACCACGAGATTCGCTGCTGCTACCTCAACGCAGGCCGCAAGGACGAAGCCATCGCCTTCTTCCAAGCCATGATCGACAAGGATCCGCACAACAGCAAGGCCTGGACCAACATCGGCGACATCTACCGCATGATGGGACAATACGAGGAAAGCATTGACCCTTACGAGTTCGCCCTCAGCATCGACCCAGAAGACCTCTGGACCAACATGCACCTGGCCGACATCTATTATGACCTTGGCCGCTACAAGGAAGCCATCGACACCCTCGAGGAAGCCTTGCGCAACGGTGTGGAAACTTCGATGATACACACCACCATCGGCGACTGCTACTACCGTCTTAACGACCTTCAGACCGCCGAAGAGCACTTCAGAAAAGCGTTGGAAATCAACCCGATGATAGGATCAGGCTATGCAGGTCTCGGCTATGTGTTCAGCGACCGTGGCCAAAGCCAGAAAGCCATCAAATACTTCGAGAAAGCCCTGCAACTGGAGCCGTGGGAGACCGACCACCTCTATTCGATGTCGACCGACTACATGAAGCTCAAGGAATACGACAAGGCCATGGAATGCCTGCGCAAGATACAAGAGCAAACGCCCTCCGACCCCGACGCCTATTATTACATCGCCGACCTCTACGGCCAGCAGGACAAAATTGACGAGGCCATCAACACCATCAAGTTCGGGCTGCTGCAAACCGACAACGAAGTGTCGCTGCTCTACCTTTTGGCCTACGCCTACTTCGTCAAAGGCAGCCACAGCGAAGGCCTCGAAGCCTTGGACCAAGCCCTTGACGCCGACTTCGAGCTTTGGCCCGACTTCATCGAATACGACCGTGAGCTCTTGGCCAACGACACCGAGATTCTCCAGCTCATCGAACGACACAAACAGAACCAACAAACCACCAACACCACCAACGAATAACGACCCATGAAAGACTTCATATACAATTTCCTAAAAGGCATGGGAATGGGAGCCGCCAACGTCATCCCAGGCGTTTCGGGCGGCACAATCGCCTTGATTACTGGCATCTTCGAACGCCTCATCAACAGCATCAAGTCGTTCAACCTCACGGCATTGAAGCTGTTTTTCACCGGCAAGTGGAAAGCCTTCGCCGAACATGTCGACCTGAAATTCCTCGTTGCCGTGTTCCTTGGCATCGCCGCCGCCATCCTTTCGGTCGCCAAGCTGTTCAAGTTTCTCTTCGAGAACTACCCCGTCTATATCTGGGCGTTTTTCTTCGGCCTCATCATCGCCTCCATCTATTATGTTGGGCGCACGGTGAACAAATGGAACCTCGGCAGCATCCTGTTTTTCGCCATCGGCACGGGCATTGCCTTGCTCATCGCTTTCGGGACGCCTGCACAGGAAAACCACAACTTCCTCTACTTGATTCTCTGCGGCGTGGTAGGCACTTGCAGCATGATACTCCCCGGACTTTCAGGCTCTTACGTCCTGCTTTTGATGGGCAACTACGAATATGTGATGATCGATGCCGTCAACATGCTGACCACATCGCCATGGGAAGGCATCAAGATATTGATTCCCGTGGTGATTGGTGCGGTCATCGGCCTGTTGGCCTTCGCTCACCTGCTCTCGTGGATCTTCAAAAACTTCCATGACCAAACCGTTGCCCTGCTGACGGGGTTCATCCTCGGCTCAACGCCCATCATTTGGCCTTGGAAGCACGCCATCACCAACGCACTGAAGGACGGGACAGAAAAAGTGGTCGGCTACCAATGGCAGTGGCCCGCCATCAATACTGAGTTTTTCATCGCATTGGTTATCATATTGTTAGGCGCAGCCATCATCATCGTCACCGAACAACTTGCCACAAAAAAAGAGAAACCGTCAAAATAAAAGCAAATGAAACGCTACGGACTCATCGGACACCCGCTGAAACACTCGATGTCGAGGCACCTCTTCAACGAGAAATTCGAATATGAAGGCTTGGACTGCCTCTATCAGCATTTCGACCTCAAATCGTTGGACGAACTCAAAGACGTCATGGACAAATATCCCGACCTCTGCGGCTTCAACGTGACGATACCTTATAAGGAAAGCATCATCCCGCTGCTCGACGAGATTGACCCCGAGGCGAAAGAAATCGGGGCCGTCAACGTGGTGAAAATCACTAATGGCAAGCTGAAAGGCTACAATAGCGACGTTTATGGCTTCGGGCAGCTGCTCGACCGCGCCATCAACGGGAAAAGCATCGGACACGCCTTGGTCTTGGGCACGGGAGGTGCCTCCAAAGCGGTGCAATATGTGCTGAAAAAGAGTGGGATACCCTACTCCACCGTCAGCCGTAGCGCAGAACGCGGCGACTACACCTACGACGACCTCACCGACGACATCCTCCAGCAAAACCACCTTATCATTAATACCACCCCCGTGGGTATGTTCCCACATGTGGACGACTTCCCAGACCTTCACTACCAGGTCTTAGGCAAGAAGCACATTCTTATCGACTTGATTTACAACCCGAAAGAGACCGCCTTCATGGAATTGGGCAAGACCTGGGGTGCGAAGGTGTTTGGCGGAATGCAGATGTTTGAGGAACAAGCGAAGAAAACCTGGGAGATATTTAGTAATTAATCACAAAACATGCAAAACCCACAAAACAAAATAACGTGAGATGCGAAAGCCGCCAACCGGCAGGCTTTCGGGCGGCAACCCGGTTGGGTGCCGCCGCCCAAATAAAAGCAGTTTTGCCAGTTTTGTAGGTTTTGTGGGAAAAAAAGAGTTATGACGAGACAAAAAGTTAAACGAGAACCCGAATACATCGAAGACGTTGAAATCATCGACGCTGGTGCCGAAGGAATGTCGGTGGCCAAGCCCGAAGGGCGCGTGGTCTTCATCCCCTTTGGCGTGCCCGGCGACGTGGTCGACATCGAAGTCTACAAGCGCAAAAAGAACTTCTTTGAAGGCAAGATCTTGAACTTCAAGAAGATGTCGGACAAGCGCGTGGAGCCTGTGTGCCAGCACTTCGGCCTCTGCGGTGGCTGCAAGTGGCAACAGATGGCCTACGAATGGCAGATCCAATACAAACAGAAACAGGTGAAGGACAACTTCGACCGCATCGGCAAGGTCGAGTATCCCGAAATACGCCCGATTTTGGGCTGCGAGAAGCAGTTTTTCTATCGCAACAAGCTGGAATACACCTTCTCGAACCGCAAATGGCTCACCGATGGCGCCCCAGGTTCGCACGACGAGGAAGCCTGCAAGGGCTTGGGCTTCCACCTCCCCCAGCTCTTCGACCGCGTGGTCGACATCGAGCAATGCCACCTGCAGGCCGACCCTTCAAATGAGATCCGTCTGTTTGTCAGGAGGTTCACGTTGGAGCGTCATCTCCCCTACTACAACTTCCGCGCCCACGAGGGACTGCTGCGCAACCTCGTCATCCGCTGCAACTCGAAGGGCGAGTTCATGGTCATCCTCGTCATCAGCGAGGAGAACGAGGTGGTGCGCCACGAGCTGATTCCCGCACTGGAAATGGCCTTTCCGCAAATCGTGTCGCTGCTCTTGGTCATCAACCCGAAGCTCAACGACATCATCAACGACCTGCCGTTTGAATGCCTTAAGGGCGAGCCTTACCTCATCGAGACCATGGCTTCGCCACGCCCAGGCTTCGACGACTTGAAGTTCCGCATCGGGCCGGTGTCGTTCTTCCAGACCAATGTCTACCAAGCTGAAAGGCTCTATAAAACCGCTTTCGATTTGGCCGAAGTGCAAGGCGACGAACTGATGTACGACCTCTACACGGGCACGGGCACCATCGCCCAGTATTTCTCGCGCTTCGTGAAGAAAGTGGTCGGCATCGAGTACGTTCAAGCCGCCATCGACGATGCCAAGGTGAATGCCGAAATCAACGGCATCACCAACTGCACGTTCTATGCCGGCGACATGGCCAAGGTGTTCACCGACGACTTCATCGAAAGCAACGGTCGTCCCGACTTCATCGTCACCGACCCGCCCCGTGCGGGCATGGCCGAAAAAGTGGTCGAGCAACTGCTGAAAATCAGGGCGAAGAAAATCGTCTACGTCAGCTGCAACCCTGCCACC
>DGXB01000121.1:9568-10009 GCA_002396205.1 Bacteroidales bacterium UBA4243 | reverse complement strand
GGCATCGACCTCCATATCAACAAGCGTGAAATCGTCAGCATCGTGGGCGCATCGGGTGCCGGTAAGTCGACCCTGCTTCATATCATCGGCACCTTGGACAAGGCCGACCGTGGACGGCTTCTCATCGACGGAACCGAAGTGAACAAATTGAACGACACACAGTTAGCGGCTTTCCGTAACCAAAAAATAGGCTTCGTGTTCCAGTTCCACCACCTCTTGCCCGAGTTCACCGCCATCGAGAATATTTGCATCCCTGCCTACATTGCCGGTACGGGCAAAAAAGAAGCCATGACGAAAGCCGAAAAGCTACTTGATTACCTGAACCTTACGGCGCGTAAAGACCACAAGCCCTCTGAACTTTCGGGTGGCGAGCAACAACGCGTGGCAGTGGCCCGTGCACTCGTCAACGACCCTGCCGTGGTGCTGGCCGACGAGCCTTCG
>DGXB01000121.1:0-9503 GCA_002396205.1 Bacteroidales bacterium UBA4243 | reverse complement strand
GACGAGCCCAGCGGCAACCTCGACACCCAGCACGCCCGCGAGCTCCACGAACTCTTCTTCACCCTCCGCGACCGCCACCGCCAGACCTTCGTCATCGTCACCCACAACCCCGATTTGGCCGCCATGTCGGACAGGACGATTACGATTAAGGACGGGAGGATCTGATTAGTTTAGAGTTTAGAGTTGTGTGTTGAGTGTTGAGTATTTTATGGGAGAGTTACAATAATATTCGAAAGGTTCCGTTATAACCTAATTAAAGATAGAATAATGAATAAAAGATTCTTTTTTTCCATATTCTTTGGTGCCTCGCTTTTGATGGGTGTCAACGTTGCCAAAGCCCAGAACGCCGAATCGTACGAGTCGCTGATGAAGAAAGGCAACGACAAGTTCAACGCAAAGGACTACATCAGTGCCAAGACCTATTACGAGATGGCCTTGAAACAGAAGTCGGGCGACGCCACAGCCAAGAAGAAACTTGACGAAACCGTCAAGAAAATCCAGGAAGACGGTGCCCGACAGGAGGTCTTTTATGCCCACCTCGATGCCGGCGACCAACTTTTTGGCCAGCAAAAATATGAGGAAGCCCTTGCTGAATATGAAGCAGCTCTGAAAGTCTTCCCCGAAGACAAATACGTTGGCGGTCAGGCCGATGCGGCGCGTGCCATCCTCAAGGAACGGCAGGACAAACAGGATGCCTACGACAACGCCATGAGCCTTGGCGAAAGCCTTTTGGCGGAGGACAACTATGACGCAGCCATCATGCAATTCGAAACAGCCAGCCAAATCTTCCCCGCCGACAAGCTGCCCAAGGAAAAACTGACCGAAGCCCGCCAGAAGAAACAACTCTATGAAGAAAAGGTGGCACGCTTCGACAAGCTCATGGAAGATGCACGCCAACAAGGGCTGCGCAAAAACTACGAGGCTGCCTTGGAGAAAATCAACCAAGCCCTCGAACTCTTCCCCAACGACATAGAAGCCAACGCCAAACGCAACGAATTCCAAAACGCCAAAGGCATTGCCGACCAATACAATGGCATCATCGCCGCTGCCGACCAACTTTATGAGAACAAGGCTTATAAGGAGGCCAAAGCGCAGTATCAGAACGCATTGGACGTCGTAGCCGGCGATGCCTACGCCACCGACATGATTGCCCGCCTCGACCCGCTCATTGCCGAACAGGACGCCGAAGAAGCAGCACGCATCGCTGCCGAACAAGAAGCTGCGCGTTTGGCTGCCGAGGCTGAAGCAGCACGCTTGGCCGCCGAAGCAGAAGCCGCAAGAATTGCAGCCGAACAAGAGGCCGCACGCATTGCAGCGGAACAGGAAGCGGCACGTTTGGCTGCCGAAGAGGCCGCACGCATTGCAGCAGAGCAAGAAGCAGCCCGTCTCGCTGCCGAGGCCGAAGCTGCGCGCTTGGCCGCCGAAGCAGAAGCTGCGCGACAAGCAACCATCAAGAGCATGCTTGATGCCGCTGATGAATTGTTCAACCAACAAGACTATGCCAACGCGAAAGTGAAATACCAAGAAGTGGTGGCTTTCGACGAAGGCAATGCCTCGGCCACGGCCAAAATCCAACAGATTGATGGCATCTTCGCACAAATGGCGGCTGAAATCGAGGAACACTACAACCACGCCATGGGCGCTGGCAACACCGCCATGACTGCCGAGAAGTTCGCCGAAGCCATCACGCACTACCAGTCCGCCTTGATCTACAAACCCGAAGACCCAACGGCTACCGCTCAATTGGCAGCTGCCGAAAAGGCCGAAAACGACCGTCTTGCCGTTTTGAGGGCCCAATACGACAAGTTCGTCAAGGAAGGCGACGCCAACTTCAGAAGCAACACCTTCGACAAGGCCATTGAGGCCTACACCAAGGCTGAGGAACTTGGCTTGGAGACCTACCCCACCGAGATGATTGCCCGTATCGGCGAAATCATCGAGCAGAACAAATTGTATGAGCTGAACAGCGAGCCTTTGCTGCTGGCTGCCGGACAAGCCCAACGCTTCGAGTTCAACAAGATCGAAGTGGCTGTGCGTCGTTCCAACTACATCATCATCAAGGTACGCAACCCGCACCCCGAGAAGACCTTCCCGATGATCGTCTCCTTCGGTGGCGAAGGCGGCAAGAACGGCGGCTTCGTGTTGCCCATCGCGGCCTCTGCCGATGAGAAGACCTTCATCTTCCGCATCGGCTCGCAATACAAGTGGTTCAGCGAAGACAACACCTGGATTGAGATCATCTCCGAGAACAACGAGGTGGAAATCGGCAAGTTAGAGGTTTCGAGAAGCAACTAAAAAATCTCGGTTGGTACTGTTACCGGTGTGTGTTCTGGCTCGCTAAGACTGGTGACCGATAGCACGCTGTCGACCACATACTTTTGCATACCGCGCCAAGGCAAAGCGCCTTTGTATTCCTTGTAATGCACTTGCACAAACTTTCCTGCACTGGCTTCCAGCTCTTTGGCCACATTCTTGTCGGCCACCGAAAAGTCAAAGGTATTCGATTGTACGCCTGATGTATGGGACTGGTTGTTGTAACCGGCCTGAATGAGCAAGCCCTCATAAGTCTTGAAGACATAGCCTTTGTAAACGATGCGGTTGAGCTCGCCAGCTTTCACGCCTTCGCCAAAGACGAAGTAAAACTTGAAATAGAAGAATCCAGCCGCTACCAAAAGGATGAGGAACAACAAAGTCCCAAAAATCTTTCTTCCCGTTCCTCTTTTTTTCTTAGGTTGTTCTGAGTAATCGTAGTCGTTCATAATAATTATTTATTTGATTTTCAATTTCTTCTGGAAATAATCACATATCCCTGTAATACCGCAGCTCTCGCATTTCGGCTTGCGCGCCAAACATGTGTAGCGTCCATGCAAAATAAGCCAATGGTGTGCCTTGGAGACGACCTCTTGGGGCAAATGCGCCACCAAAGTTTTTTCGGTCTCCAACACATTCTTCGAGTTTTTCGTCAGCCCGATGCGGTTCGACACACGAAAGACATGCGTATCCACTGGCATCGCCGATTGATGGAAAGCCACGGCGAGCATCACGTTGGCGGTCTTGCGGCCAACGCCTGGCAGCTTCTGCAAGTCCTCCAATGTGTCAGGTACGATGCCGTTGAAGTCGCGCACCAAGGTCTGCGCCATGCCCAACAGGTTCTTGGCCTTGTTGTTGGGATAGGAGATGCTCTTGATGTAGGTGTAAATCTCTTCTACCGAGGACGTTGCCATGTCGTTGGCCGTCGGGAAACGTTCAAACAAGGCCGGCGTGGTCATGTTGACGCGCTTGTCGGTGCATTGCGCCGAGAGAATCACTGCCACCAAAAGCTGATACGGATCCTTGTAGTGCAACTCCGACTCAGCCACAGGCATATGTTCGGAGAAATAGGCTACAAAAGCATCGTATTTCTGTTGTAACTTGGTTTTCATTTTTCTTCTCACAAAACCTGCAAAACCTACAAAACTTATCTGATATGGAAAGCATACCAACCGGCTGCTTTCCAGCGGCAAGGCGGTTGCCGAGCCGCATTCAAATGCAGGTTTTGCCTTGTTTTGGGTGTTTTGTTCCTAAATGATTTCCCCTTGTTCGTCTACAAGAACGCCCCAACTCACCGCCGTCATCGTATCGCCTTCAAAGAAGAAGTCGACCATGGCATCCTCGAACGAAACGCGAAGCTCGCCGTCTTCCTCTTCTTCGGTCAGATCCTTGAACCCGTTGGCTTTCATCAACTTGACGACATCGTCTTTCTTGAGGTCAAACACTTTTTGGCCGTACAACGTAGCCGCTTCATTCTCCGTCTCGAAGCAAGCAACCACCGACTTGGTGACACCTTCGAAGTAGATATTGGTCTGAAGCGCATCATATTCGTAATAGATGGAGCGGTTGCCTGTTTCCTCCATGTCGTTCAACTCCTCGTAGAAGTCAGGCATGTTCAGCAACTTGACGGTCTCGTCAAGGCTCATTCCGAAAGGTATTTCGCCGTAGCCTTTCAGCGGCACAATGGTAAAGTCTTTCATCACGCTTATTATATTGGGCGGCTAAGATAGGCATTTTCCCAATGTATTCGGCAATTCCCGTAAAATTTTCTTCATTCAAACCGAATCGACTTGACGGGACTGATGCGGTTGATGACCGACGTCGGGATGAGCAACATCAAGACCCACAGCAGGAACGTGCCGATATTGATGAGGGCTACCGTGCTGAAATGCAATTCGATAGGTACGGCTGAGAGATAATATGTTGCGGGATCGAGCTTGATGAAGCCCGTGTATTGTTGCAAGAAACAGAAGCCCAACCCAATGACGTTGCCGATAATCATTCCGATGAGCAAAATACGCAACGATCGGCGCAAAAACACCTCACGGACGAACTTGTTGCTCGCACCCATCGCCTTCAAAAGGCCTATGGTAGAAGTGCGTTCGATAATGACAATCAGCAACATGCTAATTACCGTGATGCCTGCCACAAGCAGCATCAGCGCCATGATAAGCCAAACATTGGTGTCGAGCAGGTCGAGCCAGTCGAACACCTGCGGGTTGCTTTCTCGGGCGGTGTAGGAAGCCAATTCGGAAGGCAAGGCGTAATACAGTTTCTCATTGATCTGGTCGGCATCGGCACCGTCATTCAGCGCAATCTCAAGCCGTCCAGCTTCGTCGTCGGTCCAGCCGTTCAGCTTGCGGATTTGGTTGAGGTCGGCGAAGACGAAGCGCTCGTCAAATTCATACAGCCCTGTCTCGAAGATGCCTTTCACGGTGAATTTACGGCCACGCGCCTGCATGTCCTTGTCGATGAACCACACGCGCACGTCGTCACCCACATGGAGCAGCATCTTGTCGGCTATCACCTTGGAAAGCAACACCTCGGTGGAGCGTTCGTCGGCCTTGTATTCAGGCGTTTGGCCTTCAACGAGGCAGTTGTGGAAATAGCTCCAGTCGTAGCTTTCGTCAACGCCCTTCAGCACCACGCCTTGAATCTCGTCGTCGGTCTTGATCATGCCCGCCTTGTTGGCCACCATTTGGTAATGACTGATGCCTTCGATAACGTTCAATCTGCTGATTAACAGAGAATCCAATTGGAACGGGGTTTCCTCCACCGACTCATTTTTGTCCAACGACTGCACATGGATTGGGGCCACGAAGCCTATCACCTTGTCGCGAATCTGGTTCTTGAAGCCCACCACGACAGCCCAAGCAATGAGCATCACAGTGATGGCCAAGGCCACACTCGTGACGGCAAGTCGCATCACCGTCGAGGAAAGGTTTTCCTTCGAGAGCGAAAAAATTCGGTCTGCTATGAATTTTGGGGCGGACATTTTGCCTTTTCAATTGAAATTGACCGCAAAAATACAAACATTTTGGGAAACGGCGAAACGATTTCTTGCGACGGCAAATCGCATATTCAGCCCACCAAATACTCCCCAATGGTCATCGTGTCGCGATCGAACTGCACACCCACTTTGACGACCTCGCGGCCCTCGGTCTGGTATGGCAACGCATAACCCTTGCCGTTGATTTGGTCGAGGGCTTCCTGTGCCGTTCCGTTTACTTTCAGCTCAAAGACCCATGTCGTTTCAGGCATCTGCACCACGAAGTCGATGCGGCCACCAGTGCACTTCACTTGGGTTCGCGCATATACGTTTAGCATGTTGAATATCAACCAAAAAGTGTATTCGTAGAAACCTTCGTAGTTCTTCACCTCGGCCAATTTCTTCTGGAAGCCTTCGACGTAAGGTATGCCCGCGAGGAAGGCCTTCATCTCTTGCATGGCCGCGTCAAAGTCGTTGCGTTTCAAGGCTCTCCAGAACTTCAAGGCGAAGCCATCTTGCACCCGACTGCTGTCCAACCCGATATAGGAAGGAATCAACCCATCAATAAGTCCCACCCTGACTTCCTTGTTGGGAATGGAAAGAATGTATGAATCTGTCTCCTTGTCGTAATCCTTGATGGTGATGTAGCCGCTTTGGTAAAGCAGTGGCAAGGCGTTCTCCATGGCCTCCGTCGGGCGGTCGAAAGCAGAGGCCGAAGCCTCAATCCACTCCATCGTGGTGATGTCCGTGCGGAAATGCTGCATCTGGCGGATAAGGAAAGTCGGAGTGCCGCTCTCAAACCAATAGCTAGCTATTTTTTTCAAGCCGAAGCACTTCAACAGACTGAAAGGGTTATAGATATCGGGCGAAACATCCGCAAAACGGTAACCGTCATATTGCAGTTTCAGTTTGGCGTGCATCTCTTCAGGCGTACATTCGTACTCTTGTGCTAACATGGCAATGTCGGGGGCCATATCGGTGGCAAACTCTTCCTCGGTAATGCCACAGATGGCGGCATACTTCTTATGCATCGACACATTGGTGAGGTTATTGATGGTGGAGAAGATGCTCAGCTGGCTGAACTTGGTGATGCCCGTGATGAAACAGAACTTAATCTTTGCCTCATTGGCCTTCAATTGGACATAAAACTCCTGCATCACGTTGCGGAACTGGTCAAGCAGTTCTTTGTCGTGAAGTTTGTCCAAAAGCGGAGCGTCATATTCATCGACGACGACAACCACCTGCTTGCCGGTCTTCATAAATGCACGATGGATGATTCCACTGAACTGGCCTCCTGGGGATGTTTCATATTCTCCGCTTTCTCCGTAGATGGCCTTAAAAGGCTCCAGCAGACGCAAAAGCACATTCCGCAAACCCACAACGGTGGTCTCGGCCTTGGTCACGCTCAAATCCAAATGGATAACGGGATAGCTTTCCCATTCCTTCTCTAACGCCATGATTTTCAGACCTTCGAAAAGGTCTTTGCGTCCTTGGAAATAGGAATCCAAGGTCGTGGTGAGCAAGCTCTTGCCAAACCTGCGTGGGCGACTAAGAAATACATACGGGCTTTCTCTTGTCAACTCCCAAACCAAGTCGGTCTTGTCGATGTATAGGTAGTTCTCTTTCCTTATTCTCTCAAAGGTCTGGATTCCAATGGGATATTTTCGTTCTTGCATGGCCTTGACGTGTTTGATTGTGCAAAAATAGCAAAATTTTCCGGCTTGATGGAATTTAGGCTCGACATTTGCAGTATTTTCGATAATTTTGCAAAGGCAAAAACAAACCCAAATGAAACGACAAATCTTTTCAATCGCTTTGCTCTTGCTGGCTTTCATGCCACTCGCCAAGGCACAAATCTTCAAGATGGACGACAAACCCCAATTGCAGTTCGTCGACAAGGCGCATTATGTCTCCGCTGCCATGCAAACCGATGATTATCTGCCACTTCTACAAGGCAAACGCATCGGCATCGTGGGCAACCAAACGAGCATCGTGGGCGAGACGCATTTGGTCGACACGTTGCTATCGTTGGGCATGGATGTAAGGAAAATCTACACGCCCGAGCACGGTTTCCGTGGCACCGCCGACGCCGGAGCCAAGGTGAGCAGCGGCAAAGACGAGAAAACAGGCTTGCCCATCGTATCGCTCTACGGCAAGAACAAGAAACCAACGCCTGAAATGCTGAAAGGCATCGACTTGATTCTCTTCGACTTGCAAGACGTCGGCGTAAGGTTCTACACCTACATCTCCACCATGAGTTATGTAATGGAAGCCGCCGCAGAAAACAACATTCCAGTCATCGTCCTCGACCGTCCCAACCCTAACGGCTTTTATGTGGATGGTCCCGTATTGAAAACTGAAAATCAATCGTTTGTTGGAATGCACCATGTGCCCGTGGTTTACGGCATGACTATCGGCGAGTATGCCAAGATGGTGAATGGCGAAGGTTGGCTGAAGGGCGGCATCCGCTGCGACCTCACCGTGATACCTATTAATAACTACAACCGCAACGCCATCTATGAGCTGCCCGTAAAGCCCTCGCCCAACTTGCCCAACTGGGAATCGGTGTACCTCTACCCTACTCTCTGTTTCTTTGAAGGCACCATCGTCAGCGTGGGACGCGGCACCGAGACGCCTTTCCAAGTTTTCGGCCACCCCGACATGAGAGGCAGCCACACCTTCACGCCCAAAAGCACCAGCGGCGCATCGAAGCCCTTGCTCGAAGGGCAACGCTGTCGCGGAGAGAACTTGGTTGAATTTGCCCACGACTACACGCACAACGCCAACCAATTGCATCTTGATTGGATCATCGAGGCCTACCAGCAACTGAAAGACAAAGGCTTCTTTACCAACTATTTCCGCCTGCTTTCGGGCGACAAACAGTTGCAGAAGGACATTGAGAACGGGAAAAACGCCAACGAGATTCGCGCCTCATGGAACTATGATTTGGGGGCGTTCAAGACAATCCGCGAAAAGTATCTGATGTATTGAGCGGCTAACCGAAAGTCAGCTCAAGAAGCCACACGAACTCCTTGTAGGCCAACGTCTCCGAGAGGTCGCTTAAAGCGTCGCCCAACGAACGATAGTACCACTCAACATCGGCTTTGCCGCCTGGCGCATGGAACAGTTTCCACGTGGCATCGCCATAAAGATGATAGTCGCGGGCAATACCGCGAAGGTTGGAGAGCTTGTCGCCAATGGCCACCACCTTGCTGTCGTAGGGAGCCAATGCCAGTTGCTCCACTTGCATGGCACGCTTCTCCCTCCATGTGAGATGATTTGATTCGGGAGCCGTCTCATGCTGGACAAGGAGTGCCACGCGGTCGCCAAACTTCTCCCGAATCTGTTCCAAGGTCACGTCGGTGTCTTCAACAGTATCGTGCAAGACGGCGGCGGCAAGCATTTCGGGATCGCTGGTGACGGTGGCCACAATTGCAGCGGCTTCCATAGGATGAAGGATATAGGGGTAGCCTTTGCCACGGCGTTCAGTGCCGCGATGGGCTACGATGGCAAACTTGGCGGCCTCATCGAAGAAAGAGGTCTCGAGGGGATTGTTCATGGGATAAGTGTTTAATTGATAATTATTTGACTAAGGGACACGAGACTGCGAGACGCGGGAAAAAGTCACACCAGATTAATTTTCTTAGCTTGATCGATGAGGCGTTGGGCGCGTTGGACATTATAGTCGTTTTCGCCAAAAAGGGCTGCAAAAAGACGAACCAATCCGCCCTCGCCGAAGCCTTGCTTGAGGATGGCGACGATGCAGATGTTTTGCAATGCAACCGAATAGGCCACAATGTCGAGACCCGTGCCAGCCAATTGCAAAAGCGCCAACTGATAGGCACCGTCACTATAGGTTTTGCGAAGCCGCTCGATGTCGCCGATGGTCTGCATTCCCATATGGAGCAGCACATTATAATAAGGAAGCAGGCTGTCCTCATAAAGCTCCGCCTGGTTGATGCCCGCTATCTTCTCCGCGAGACGATGGAAAGGCTTCAGTTCCAAGTAGCTACGGAAAGTATCGCCATCAAGCGGCACCTCGTCGAAATTGCCGCTTGCCACCAACGATTGCACATTGCGCCGGTAGTTGTTGATTTCCTTGCGAATGCGGCTGAATTGCTCATCGGCAAGTTCGAGCATACCGGCCAAGCGGTTCATATTGCGCTGATACTCTTTCGGAATCTCGACGTCGCTCTTGTAGCCC
>DGXB01000063.1 GCA_002396205.1 Bacteroidales bacterium UBA4243 | reverse complement strand
ATTCAAGGTGTTGGCGGACGGCACGTTAAGTTGCCCCGAAACGGAAATAAGCGTTCGCCCCTACATGTTCTATCCCAACCCCGCCCAAGACCAGCTCCGCCTGCAATACTCGCCCGACGTGCAGCCCGCCCAAATCGAGCTTTACGACCTGCAAGGCCGCCTCGTGCGCAGCCAAGGCTCAGGCCTCGAGAGCCTCAGCCTGCAAGGCCTCGCCCCAGGGCAATACGTGATGAAGGTCACCATGGCGGACGGGACCGTGTTCTCGGACAAGGTGGTGAAGGAATGATGGAAATTGACAAATTTCGCCTCGCTGTGTTCGAGGAATGGAACGCGGCAAGATTGGTTCAAGGCGGCGGGATGCCCTGCACGGCAGGCTGCGGCATAGGGGAAGCGACAAATGAAAGGGGTATGGCGCCACTCCGTTTGGGAAGCTTCTGTTACGGACATTTCAAGATCTTACTTGAAAACGTCGGAAAAGAACCATTTTTTCCTTATCGTTTGTTATTGTTCAAATAAACTTTACTATTTTTGCATCGTCGTTGCGGATTTTTCAAAAATATCCGAAATTACTTTGCGGATTTTCATAGAATATCCGCAATCACTTTGCGGATATTGTGAGAGTTTTCGCAGTCTTTTGAAGGAAAATTGTCTTGTTATGTATCATAGAATATTTGACATAGAGAACCGGTTGGATGAGGCCATGTTCTTGTTTGGTGGCCGTCAGGTGGGCAAATCTACACTCTTGAGGGAGCGTTTCCCCAATGCCGTTTACATCGATCTTTTGCAGTCTGAACTGAGAAACCGTTTTCAGCACCACCCTGAGGAGTTTCGGGAGAGTTTGTTCCGCTTTCCTCCTGAAACACTTGTCATTGTGGACGAAATCCAGAAAGTGCCCGACCTGTTGGACGAAGTCCACTGGCTGATGGTGAACAAAGGTCTTTTCTTTATCCTTAGCGGTTCCAGCGCTCGTAAATTGAAAAAGAACGGCGCCAACAACCTTGGCGGGCGAGCCATTCCAGAAACGCTGTTTCCCTTGGTCAGTGCAGAGATTCCGGATTTCGACCTTGACCGTGCCATACAAAACGGCATGATCCCTCGGCATTACATGGTCGCCAACGCACGCAACCGACTCAAATCTTATATTGATTTATATCTTAGGGAAGAAATCATCGAGGAAGCCGCCGTGCAAAAAGTGGATGGTTTTATTCGTTTCTTGGAAGTTGCTGCCATCTCCGACGGCGAAATGCTGAATTACGAAAACGTGGCCACGGATTGTGGCGTCTCGGCCAACACGGTGAAGGCCTATTACAAGATCCTTTGTGATACGCTGTTGGGCTTTGAAGTGCCCGCTTTTAGGAAAGTCATCAAGCGGAAACTCACCAAGGCTTCCCGTTTCTATTTTTTCGACGTGGGCATCGCCAACTATTTGACCGGACGCCATCATCTTGCCCCCAAGACACCAGAATACGGACATGCCTTCGAGCATCTTGTAATGCAGGAAATTGTGGCTTATCTTGGCTATAAGGACAGCGAAGAGAAGTTGACTTATTGGCACACCTACGATGATATAGAAGTGGATGCTGTCGTCGGCGATGCTCGGGTGGCCATCGAAATCAAATCCGCCGACTCGATTCAAACCAACCATAAGAAAGGCCTTGTCGAATTTGCCAAGGAGCATCCGGATGTGAAGCAGATTCTTGTGTCACGCGACAGGGTTAGCCGACGAAGCGGGGAAATCGATTTGTATTACGTGACCGACTTCTTCAAGGCGTTATGGAATGATGAGATTATCTGAGGGTTCAAGAAAAAAACACGCTATCCAATGGCTATCGACCAGTTTTTCATTAACTTTGCACCGAAATTTTAATTGACCTTATGAAAATGAAAAAGAGATTGTTATTCCTTGGAATGATGCTCATCAGCATCGGGCTGACGGCCCAAGTCGAAAAGACCTTCGACTTCAACGATTATCAGGTTGGAAGTGGCCAACCCTATCCTCCGCTGAACGGACAAGACGGTTGGTATGTCCGTGCACATAGTGCAGGCAACGGCGGAAGCACCATGGGCCCCATGTACACCGACTACATGGGTCACTACTGGGGCAACACCCCCGTGACGCCCACTGCCGACGAAACCTTAGGCGTGTTCTCGCACGCATCGGGCACGGGCTTTGGCGACATCGCCACCCACGACATCACCCAATATGGCTTCGACTTCTCGGAAGGCGGCATCATCGAGATCGAATGCGACGTGTTGCGCCAATGGTGGGGCACGCTCTTCGGCATCGGCTACGACGGCAATGGCGACGGCTCGGTGCTTCCCCCAGTCCGCAAGGCTCCCAACCACAGCGCACTCTACGAACCCATCTGGCCCGATGCAACCAGCACGTCGCCCGATGGCGGTATCTACATGCTGACCACCGGCAACACCGACGACACGGATTTCTTCTGCGGCGTGGTCTTGCCCGACAACACCCCGACCTGCGACATCAACCCTTCGGTTCCCGACAACACCTGGATCCGCTGGAAGGTCTCCATCGACCTTGACGCCAACGACGGTGCCGGTGCCGTCACGCTCTACGTGAAATACGACATCCTCCACGGCGAATGGGAAGCCGTGCCCGAATGCCAAGGTGTCAACGCGGGCCTCACTCCCGGCAGTGGCGACAAGAAAGACCCGGCCATGTGGACCTACATCTTCATGCTCAACAGCGGCTGGTGCGGCTTCGACAACTTGACGATACACCATACTCCTGGCGGCCTGGCGGCCCAGTTCATCGACTTCGCCGAAATCCCCGACCAGCTGGTCTATAACGCGCCTATCACCCTGCAAGCCACGGCCACTTCGGGTCTGCCCGTGACCTTCGAGGTCGCCGAAGGCCCTGCCACCTTAAACGGTAACATCCTCACGCTCACTGGCGAGGAAGGCACCGTGAGGGTTCGCGCCATCCAAGCCGGCGACGGCACGCAATGGCAACCCGCTCCTACTGTGACGCGCACGTTCTACGTGGTGGATCCCGACAATTACGCTCCCGAAATCACCATCCGTCGCCCCTACGAAGGCACCAAGGTGTATATGCCTAACTTCGAAAACCCCGTGATGATCGTTTTGAGCGCCTATGTCGAGCACGCCAACGCCATCAAGTTCGAGCAGGTGAAATGCAACGTCGACGGACAGGAACTGACCTTGAAGACCGACTATCCCGACAACCCCAACAACGGCTATTGGTACACCACCTGGACCCCTTCGGGCGAAGGCTCCTACAACATGACCGTCAGCATCACCCAGACGGGCGGCAAGGTGACAACGGCTTCCAATACCTTTGAGGTGACGACCGATTATGACGACATGGTGGTCACGGCACTCAACGGCGAGGTGATAGTCGACAACCAGAACTTTACCGCTTACGGAGAGTTCCCCTTCCCGACCCACGTTAACGCCTTCAATGCCATCAACTTGCATTATCTGCACAACTGCGTCAACGGCCATTGCAACACCTACGACCATGCCAGCCATGTGCGCGTGAAGAACTACCGTGGCGAATGGGTCGAACTCTGCCGCTACGTCACCCCCTTCGGCGTGGAATGCATCGACGACCTCGATGTGACCGATTTCACCAGCATCCTGCAAGGCCTGGTCGAGTTTGAGTACTACTGCGAGAACTATGCCACGGGCGACGGCTACAACCCCACTGCTGTCTTTGAATACACCAAGGGCATGCCTGAGTATCCTTACGTCGACATGCAGGAGATTTGGTACGGCAACTATTCCTTCGGCGACTACGAAAACCTTTGCCCCATCCCGATGCGCAACGTGCAATTTGACCCTTGCGTAGAGAAAGCCAAACTGCAACTCACCACTTCGGGCCACAACTGGAGCGACACGGGCAACGGTGCCTACAACACGGGCAACGCCGCCGAGTTCTACGAGGCCACACATAACATCAAGTTGGACGGAGCCACCACCTACACGCAACATCTGTGGCGCACCTGCACGCCTAATCCCGCCGGATGCCAGCCCCAAAACGGCACTTGGACCTACAGCCGCGCTGGTTGGTGCCCAGGCAGCATGGCCATGGTGTGGGACTACAGCTTGGACGACTACCTTGACAAAGGCGATGTCGATGTGCTTTATGAGTTCGACCCGACCTATGTCGACCAATGCCACCCCAACTATCCTGACTGCGTGAGTGGCCAAAACCTCTGCCCCGATTGCAACAACTCGAGCAACCCGTTCCTGAGGGTCTCCGCCAAAGTGGTGACCTACAGCCACAATACCGACATCCTGACCGAGGTCCCCGAACTGCCCGACGTGGATGCCGAGCCGTTCCAAGTGAGCATCACGCCCAACCCCGCCAGAGGCCAGATGACCATCACCACGGACTACGACAAGGGCAGTGCCAGCGTCGTCATCATCAACTCATTGGGTGCCAAGGTGAAAGGCTTCAGCGTGAGAGGCTCCGAAACCATCGACGTGAGCGACCTGCCTTCGGGCATGTATTTCGTCCACATCATCGGCGGCAAGGTGGTGACGAGAAAAGTGATGATACAAAACTAAATTTCCGTACCTTTGCAGCCGTTTTGAAGGACGCGAGACTGCGAGACGCGGGACACGAGACGATAGAAAGTCTCGCAGTCTCGCGTCCCGTAGTCCCGTGTCAAATCATCGGTTAATCAATTAAATACACGAAATACCAGATATGAAAGTTGCAAACTTATTAGGAGAGAGATTCAAGAAGGCGCCGGCCGATTGCGTCGTCGACAGCCAGGCCCTGATGGTGCGTGGCGGCTATATCAAGTCGGTGGGCACGGGCTTGTTTTCCTTCTTCATGCCTGCAAAACGCATTGCCAAAAAGATTGAGAACATCATTCGCGAGGAGATGGACCGCATCGACGGCCAAGAGGTGCTGTTCCCCGTCGTCATGCCGGGTTCGCTGTGGCAGGAGTCGGGACGCTACACCAGCATCGGGTCGGAACTGCTTCGTTTCAAGGACCGTAACGGCATCGACATGGTGTTGGGCATGACCCACGAGGAGGCCGCCGTGCAACTTGCGCGCGACGCCGCGAAGAGCTACACGCAGTATCCTTTCATGATTTACCAAATCCAAACCAAGTTCCGCGATGAACCCCGCTCGCGTGCCGGCCTCATCCGCACTCGCGAGTTCACGATGAAGGACGCCTACAGCTTCCACACCTCGCAGGAGGACTTGGAGCAATACTATGCCAAGGCCTATCGCGCCTACGAGCGTATTTTTGCCCGCGCTGGCGTGCCACAGGTGGTGGCCGTCAAGTCCGACTCGGGCATGATGGGTGGCCGCGTGTCGCACGAGTTCATGCTGCTCACCGACATCGGCGAGGACACCATCGTCATCTGCCCCGAATGCGGCTACCGTTCCAACAGCGAGGCTGCCGACTGCATCGTCCACAACGAGGAGTATCCCATCGAGCCGCTGGAAGAGGTCTTCACCCCCGACCAGAAGACCATCGAGGAGGTGTGCAACTTCTTGCACAAGTCGCCCTTGCAGTCGTGCAAGGCCGTGCTCTATCAGCGCAATATGGACGACTCGTTGGTCATCGTCTTCCTGCGTGGCGACCTTGAGGTAAACGAGACCAAGCTCCGCAACCTCATCGGTGCCGAGGTTCATGCCGCCAATGTGACCCCCGACATGGGCATTTGCCCTGGCTTCATCGGTCCCAAGGGCTTGCCTGAGGGCATCACCGTGGTGTACGACGAGTCGCTCAAGACCTTGAACAGCTTCGTGGCGGGTGCCAACAAGGAGAATTACCACTACAAGGGCATGAACATGGCCCGCGACCTCGGCGAGGTGAAGTACGACAGCGTGGCCAAGGCCACCGCCGGAGGCATCTGCCCCGTGTGCGGCAAGCACAGCATCACCATCAGCCGTGGCATCGAGGTGGGCAACATCTTCCAGCTCGGCACGAAATACACCGTCTCGATGGGAATGCAGTATTTAGACAGCGACAACACGCTGAAATACCCCATCATGGGCTGCTACGGCATCGGCGTGGGTCGTTTGATGGCTTCGGTCTGCGAGGTGTGTCACGATGACTACGGCCCCATTTGGCCCATCACCATCGCCCCGTGGCAGGTGCAGGTGTGCGCCTTGCGCGTGGCCGACGAGAACGTGCGTCGCGTGGCCGACAAGGTCTACGAAGACCTGAAGAAGGCTGGCGTGGAGGTCATCTACGACGACCGCAACATCAGCGCGGGCGTGATGTTCTCCGATGCCGACCTGCTGGGTGTGCCGCTGCGCATCGTCATCAGCCCGAAGACCTTGGAACGCAACGTGCTTGAGTTTGCCGCCCGCGACAAGAGCTTCAAGGAAGACCTCAGCCCCGACAACTTCGTCGACGAGGTGAAGGCCAAGATCAATGCGATGATTGCGGCTTTGACGCCTGAGGATTGATCAATACGATAGTAGAGACGTAGCGCGCTACGTCTCTACAAAATGTAAATCGGCTCAAATTTTCACTGGTTTGAGCCGATTTTTGTATTTTTGTTTGTTTTTTACATACGATAGTTGAAAAACAATACTTATTTTTGCCGTTACGAAAATAAATTAGTCATGCCAACTATATCAGAGTTTTTCGGGATAAAAATCATATTGCGGTTCATAGACCATAACCCACCTCATTTCCACGCGACATATCAACAAGATAAGATAATTGTGGAAATAGAAAACGGCAAAGTCAAAGGCGAGATTTCGGAAAGAGCCTTGCGTATGATTCTTGAATGGCTTGATTTGCATCGCGAAGAGATGAAAGAGGCTTGGGAGCAGGCATCAAAGGGAGAAACCCCAAATAAGATAGAACCATTAAAATAAGAGTGTTATGATGTGGGTTGAAATTACCAATGCAAAGTATCTTGACGGCTACAAGATGTTTCTGGTATTCAATGATGGCCAAAAGCGGATTTTCGATTTCTTGCCACTCATTGAGCGCTATCCCGTTTTCAAACCATTGAAGGATTTGGGGTTGTTCAAGTCGTTTACGGTAACAGATACTTTAGAATGGGCCGATGGCAACATTGACATTGCACCTGAATACATTTATGAGAATGGGATTGTAGCGTAATCCTTTTTATCGAGTTGTTTAACAATAATATAAACCAATACAAAGCGAACACAAATTATACACATCTGACATATTAATCTAACGGGCTTTACGCTCTTGTTCTCCTATTGAAAAGTCTGGAAAACTATTTCGGGTGAGAATAAGCAAGCGGAAAGTTTGCGTTTTATGGCGCAAACTTATTCGTGCTTATTTACCCACAGGCTTTTCCAGACGCCCTCAATAGAGATAAGCAATCAAACGAAAGGTGAGCGCCTTTTCTGTTGCTTTTCGGGACAAGGCTACGGCTTCCAATAAACTGAAATGCGCTATGGAAAGAGAGAAACGATATCCAACGAAAGATTTCCACATCGGGAAACTCATCAAGGCCGAGCTGACACGGCAGGGGCGGAGCATCACATGGTTGGCCTCGCAGGTGGACTGCTCGCGCGAGAACCTGTATAAGGTGTTTCGCCACAAATGGATCTACACCGACCTGCTTTTCCAGATTTGCGAAGCCTTGGACTACGACTTTTTCCAAGTGTGCTCCGAGCGTTTCCAATCCAAAAAACGTGAACGAAACGGCCAATCCGTTGATAGTAATCTTCCAAAAGATTGGGATGGATAGCACCGCGTAATTTGCTGATAATAAAACTATTCCATATATTTTTGCAGCGTATCTAATAACAATTAAAAACCGATGCGCCTAATGGGATATAACTGGGCAATAAAGAAATGAAGAAAATTTTAATTGGCTTATTTGTCATAGCATTGGCAGCTATGACTTCATGCAGTTCTGTTAGGGTGGTTCCTCAGGCTAAAAGCACAGTGAATGCTGTCAATCTGAGCGAACTGAGATTAACCAATCAAGATTATTCAGTCTTGAATACAATTTCTGCGGATGCAACAATTAGTGTGACTTACCATTCTGACAACACTATAGAAGTAAGAGATGTAGACAACACGTTTTCCTATAAATTGAAACCCATGGGAAAGAAAGGCGATGGCGGTTATATGCTGGAAAACACCGACGGCGTGATTAGAGTTGGTTTTTTGTCAAATGTTTCGGGAAGCGTAGATTTAACGGTACCCGAAGATGTTGCCAGAGCCGTATCTTTATATAGGATTATCAGTATGTCCCAAGAGATGGGTGCTGACGGGTTAATAGAACCTGTAATTTCAACTAACATCGAAGGCTCTTCTCGCTCTTCTTTGAATTATTTGACTGTGGTGTATAAAACTACGGTTTCCGCAAAACCTATTAAACTTAAAGTGACTGGAAAATGAAAACACTAAGATACATCTTTTTTGCCGCTATGGTTGTGCTGTTTGCTTCATGTTCTTCCGTCAAGCAGTATGCAAATAGAATCACCCCGACCATCAATTTGGCTCTTGTCAAGGATGCACCACATAACAAATTCGTCAACCTTGAGTATGGTATCAAGGTCAATATTAGCGACGGTAGGAGTTATGACAAAGCCTCGCGAATTGTTTACAAACATGACAACTATCTGACCTCAACTCCCAAGGTAAATGTTTATCCCGAAGTCATGTCTTTCACCAACGAGAGCATGAAAAGGTATATGCGGACCATGGGCTTCAATCTGGATGCCGATGTGAAGACTGACTATATGCTGTCTGTTACGCTAAAGGAATTCAACGTGAATTATCTTTCGGGCATTGGCTGGTCAGGTATTGTTAACATGGAAATTGAGGTGTATGACAACAATCGGCAGTTGGTCTATCCGAATGTCTCGATTGTTGGAAGATGCAACAGAAATGGTTCGGGAAGTGATTATAACACAGCTACCTCCGTAATGAATACGGCTTACGTCAATGCTTTGGAAGACATAGATTGGGATAGGATTGCTTTCTTCCTTGACAGGGCAAGCAATCCCGCTTTGGAAGGGAACAAGCAAGTCCAAGGAGCAGGAAACACCGCTTTAGAGCATCTGGTAATCCGTTGGTATGTCGATTCAAGCCCGAAAGGTGCGGATGTTTATTGGAGAGTAGTGTCTTCCACTCCCGATGTGAAGAACAACAATGAGAACTTTCTTGGGTCAACACCTTATGAGTCGACGGAAACTTTTGACATCAAAGGACTTACATACAACAATTCTGGAAATGTCCAAATTGAAGTGACCTGTAGAAAACCAGGCTATATCGATCAAAAAAAGAGATTCGATCTTCGTCAAGTCATCGACCAAAAGGAGATTTCCACGAAGTTCAATTTGATAAAAGAAGAATAAATCGGTTCAACGAAACCCGAAAACAAATAACAGTCTGAATTTTTTCAAGAAACGGCTCGCATTCATTTTTGGATCGAGCCGTTTTCACATTTTCTGGACATAATTTTCGGCAAAATTACACATTTTCTGGACATAATTTTCATCGATTTTACACATTTCATGTTTTTTGTGGGGTAGAGACGTAGCGCGCTACGTCTCTACAAAGGCAAACAAAAAAAATCCAGCAGCCTCAAACTGCTGGATTTTTTTCTGTCTCCACGGTCTCGACGTGTTTGTTTCGTCGGAACCACTCGGTGATGTCCTTCACGCGGCCGTCGGCTAAGCGTTTCATCATGTGCTGGTTGGTGGTCGCGCTGTCCAAAGGCCCAAGCTCGGCGATGTAACGCCCCAACTTGATGTAGTCGAAATGGTTGGTGTCTACGTTTTGCGGCAGGTCGTTCTTGCCCGAATACCAGGCCACCTTGACCCCAAAGTCCTTTTTCACTTGGTTGGCCAATCGCGCTACCGACTCAGGTTCGTTGTCGCCGCCCATGAAGCACACGCAGGTAATGCCCGACTTGTATTGCTCCACAAGACGGTTCAATTCATTGTTGTCCAAAGGCTTGCCTTCGTCTTTCCACAAATACTTGCTGTGGCAACCTGGGCATTGGTTGGGACAGTTGGAAATATTGATGGCGAGCGTCACCTCGTCAGGGACTTCCTGAAAGACGACATCAAAATTGGCGTATTTTAGCATCTGTCCATCTCCATTTTTCCATAGTAACGGCGGCCGGCTTCCTCTTGGCGCGGCTCGCTGAAATTGCTGACGCGCTTCAGGTAACCG
>DGXB01000091.1:5048-5428 GCA_002396205.1 Bacteroidales bacterium UBA4243 | reverse complement strand
GAGATAGAAGCGGTTGGTGCCAATGGCTTGTGCGAGTCGGAGCAGGGTAAGGTCGTGCTGCAAGTATAGCTTCGTGCGCACGCAATGCTCTTCCAAAAGTTGTTCGATGTTGGAAGGGATGTCCACTGTCTGATGCGCTTGTTGTGTCTCTGGTTCCAATTGTTCTGGTTGCTCCAATTGTTCTGGTTGTTCTGTCGTTGCGCTCTCCAGTTGTGGCAGCGTCTCGATGCGCCACAGCAGGAATCCGAAAAGCGGGATTTCGACGGCTTGCACGATAAAGCTGATGGTGATGTTGTCGTCAACAAACCTATAAAAGATAATCAACAGAAAGACGACGATGATCAGCAAATGGCTCAGCCATACCTCCTTGTTCTCCAAGT
>DGXB01000091.1:0-4998 GCA_002396205.1 Bacteroidales bacterium UBA4243 | reverse complement strand
GCCATACCTCCTTGTTCTCCAAGTCGGCGTAATTGTCGCGCAGCCACCGCCCATATTGCCTGATGGCAAACCCCATATAAAGGGTAAAGAGCAAGTAAACCAACATAAAGTATGCGACGGCGATGCTTGTGAAACGATTGTTGGGATTGATGATATAAAGCACCCCCAATGCCACTAATGGTATCGTTGCCAATAGGATAGGCCAAACGGGCCGCTTGCGGTCTTGGAGCATGGCGAGCAGCGTGCCAGGGATAGTGGTCAGCAACGTCACAAAATCGAACATGGCCGCCAACACAAAACTCACCGAACTGGTCGAATCGGAATAGATGTAGCAAAGAAGCCACCAAATATGGCCAAAAAACAACATGGCAAATAAAGCCGAAATCCAACGGCGCAGTCGCAACGGCGGCGAAACGTCGGGCTTGAAGGCGTTGCCTTTGCGCAGGCAAATGTAGAGGCAGGCGATAAGCGATGCTATCGTTACTCCGCCGTAGAGCGTGATATAAAGTATAAAATTGGTAGGTATATGTCTGAAATCCATCGGCTTTAAACTTTAATGGTGATTTTTGACGGTGAAAAATAATGGTTTTTTGCTAAGGGCATTTCGCCGTGGCCGTTGCTCGCGACAACTATGACGATTGCCGTCACGAAACATCTTTTTCCTTTTCCGCTTCTTCTTCCTCTTTCAAGCGCCGGTTCAATTCCTGCATGTAGCCTGCAGTGATGATACCGGAGGGCAGGGCAATGATGCCAATGCCGAGCATCGATGAAATGATGCTGAGGGTCTTGCCCAAGTCGGACACGGGAGAGAAATCGCCATAGCCCACCGTGCTCAGCGTGATGGCAGCCCAGTAGAACGCATCAAAAAAATTCTTGAATATATATTCTCCCGTCACTGGATCAATCTCTTGCTCCGACTGGAACATGAGGATTGCGGTGATGAGGATGTCAAAAAGAGCCACAATTAGGACGGCCAACAGCATTTTCCATTGCTTTTTGACCACCGCGATAAAAAGGCCCAATGGCTCGAAATAATTGACTATCTTCGTGAAACGAACTATCTTGAGCAGGCGGATGGCCTTGGTCAGTTTGAAGGCAGGATCCAACAGGGTGAAGGTGGGCAGGATGGACAAGAAGTCGAGGATGGCTATCGGAGTGAAAGGATAGATGAGGAAAGCCTTCCATTTCTGACGGTCGGAGCGAAGATCGCAGGTCACCCAACGGAGGACATAGTCTACCATATAGATGATGCCTGAAATGAGGTCGAAATACACGAACAAAGGCCGATACTCTCGATAAAACAGAGGTATCGTGCCAATGATTATGGCAATGAGCATGATATAATCATAGACCAAAGAGAGCCAGCCCTCTTTCATTGGCTCAACCAAATCGTTAATCTTTTTTCTGTTCATTGTGAGGTAATTTGGGAGACCTAACTTGGCCTTCGATTTTTGAAGGCGCAAAAGTACGAAAAAAAAGGCTTCCATTTGCGTGATGCAAATCAACGGCAGAAAATTGCCATATCAACCGAATTTCCTACCTTTGCACGATAAAACTGATTTCACCATGAAGAAGTGCTTTCTCTCCACGTTTTTATGCCTTGTTTGCATGATGGCTTTCGCCCAAACCGAAGACCAACAGCCCGAAACCGACCCCGTCATCACCAACCGCATCAGCCAATGGCAAGACCTCAAGTTTGGCTTCATGATGCACTGGGGCATCTATTCCCAATGGGAAGTGGTGGAGTCGTGGTCGATCTGCAACGAGCCTTGGATCAACCGCAATGGCGCGGACTATTACGAGTACAAGCGTGATTACCAAAACCTTAACAAGACCTTTAACCCCAAAAACTTCAACCCCGAAAAATGGGCCGAAGCCGCCCAAAACGCGGGCATGAAGTATATGGTCTTCACCACGAAGCACCACGACGGCTTCTGCCTCTTCGACACCAAGGAGACCTCCTACTCTACCGTCGACCCGAGCTGCCCGTTCTCGAAAAACCCCAAGGCCGACATCACCGGCGAGGTGGTGAAAGCCTTCCGCGAAAAAGGCCTCTGGACAGGGTTCTATTTCTCGAAACCCGACTGGCACTGCGACGACTATTGGGCGCACGAATGGGCCCCCCCCGACCGCAACGTCAACTATGACCCGACCGTAATGCCCGAGCGTTTTGAGAAATACAAGCAATTCACCCACAGACAGATACGCGAACTCACCCACAACTATGGCGACATCGACATCCTATGGCTCGACGGCGGCTGGGTGCGCCCCGAATGGAGCGTGAACGACGAAACGCGCCCTTGGCTGGGTTGCCAAGGCTACATCCAGGACATCAATATGAAAGAGGTGGCCGCCATCGCCCGCGAGAACAACCCCGACCTCATCATCGTCGACCGCTCGGTGGGCGGCAAGTACGAGAACTACCAAACGCCTGAGCAGCAAGTGCCCGACTCGCTCCTGCCCTACCCTTGGGAGACCTGCATGTCGATGGGCGACTCGTGGTCATACGTCTCCACCGACAAATACAAGAGCACCAACAAGTTGATCCATTTACTCTGCGACGTGGTGGCCAAAGGCGGCAACTTCCTCCTCAACGTGGGGCCCGATGCCGACGGCAACCTGCCCGACACAGCCCTGCTCCGCATGAAGGAAATCGGCGAGTGGATGAAGGTGAACGGCGAAGCCATCTACGGCACACGCCCCGTCTATCCTTTCACTTACGGCAAGTTCCGCTTCACGCAAAAGGACGACAAGGTGTATGCCATTTTCCTCTTGGATGAACAGGAAAGCCCTGTGCCTGAGACGTATTGGTTTGATTTTTCCAATGCAGGCGGGACGCCTGCTAACCTGAGGACGGGAAAAATCAAAGTGTTGGGCAGCAACAAGAAAGCCACCCTCAGCAAAGAAACCGACGGTCGCTACCGCATCGACTTCCCCAACAACTTTGAAATGCCCCATGCGGTAGTGTTTGAGTTAAAAACGAGGAAATAATTCCGCATATTCTTCGATTTTTGAGGAAATTTTTCCGCATTTTTACATTAAATAGAGGAAATTTTTCCGCAATATTTGTAAAAAACGAGGAAATTTTTCCGCGTTTTGAAAATAATTGTGTAATTTTGCAGCGTGAAAAGGAGGAAAAATGGAAAAGCTGTACGAACTGTTTTACGCAAAATTGGACGAAACGCCCACCAGTTTCCTGCGTTACCTGCACGACCGCATCAACTGGGACAACCGCATGATTGCCATCCTTGGCGAACGCGGCGTGGGCAAGACCACCCTCATGCTCCAGAAAATCAAGCTGGACGGCGCGGCTCACACGCTCTATTTCGGCGCGGACAATGTGTATTTCAGCCAACACTCCCTCTTCGACACCGCCAACGAGTTTTACCGCAAAGGCGGTCAGCGGCTCTACATCGATGAGATCCACAAATACCCGTCGTGGTCGGCAGAGTTGAAGATGATATACGACTATTGTCCTCAACTGCAAGTGGTTATCACCGGTTCATCCATCCTCGACCTCTACAAAGGCACCGCCGACCTCAGCCGCCGCATCATCTCCTACACCCTTGTCGGCCTGTCGTTCAGGGAGTTTTTGGCCATGGCCAAAGGCATTGTGTTGCCGCCGGCATCGCTTGAGGAAATCCTTTGCCACAAAGTGAGCTTCCCCGCCGGAGAACGACCATTAGCCCTGTTCGACGACTACCTCAAAATGGGTTACTACCCCTTTTGGAAAGAAACCGACTTTGCCACACGTCTCACCAACGTCATCAACCAAACCGTTGAGAACGACATCCCGACCTACGCCAAAATGAACATCTCTACTTCCCGAAAACTCAAGCAGTTGCTGTTCATCATCTCGCAGAGCGTGCCGTTCAAGCCCAACTACACGGAAATTGGCGCGGCCATGGAATGTGACCGTGGCACCGTGGCCGATTTGGCGTACTACATGGACAAAGCACGTCTGACCATGTCGCTGAGGCACCAAGAAGACGGCATGAAAAACTACGGCAAGCCCGAAAAACTCTACTTGGGCAACACCAACCTCATCCAAGCCCTTTCGGAAGGCAAACCCGAAGTCGGCAACATACGCGAGACGTTTTTCCTCTCGCAAATGCAAGTCAACCATGAAGTTTTCACTTCAAAGGCTGCCGATTTCCTCATCAACGGGAAGACCTTTGAAGTGGGCGGAAAAAACAAAAACAAGAAACAAATCACCGAAGTGAAAGACGCTTTCGTTGTGAAAGACGACATCGAATATGGCTACGAAAACATCATCCCGCTTTGGCACTTCGGGATGAATTATTGAGCTACAAACTCATCAAGGTTTTATCCAACCACGATATTCACAATCTTCTTCGGCACGAAGATGACCTTGCGCACCTGCTTGCCTTCGAGCCACTTGGCTGACTCGGGGGCAGCAAGCACGGCGGCCTGCACCTCGTCGGCACCCATCGTGACAGGCAGCTCCATCGAGAAGCGCATCTTGCCGTTGAAGCTCACGGGATAGCTGAAGCTGTTCTCCACGGTCTTGCTCTCGTCGTAAACGGGGAACGAAGCCGTCACCACAGAGGTGTCGTGACCCAGCAAGTGCCACAGCTCCTCAGCGATATGCGGTGCGTATGGCGAAATCATAATGGCCAACGGGGCAAGGATTTCGCACTTGTTGCACTTCATCTCCGAAAGTTCGTTGACGCAAATCATGAAGGCCGAAACCACCGTGTTAAACGAAATGCTCTCGATGCCTTCCTCCTCCTTCTTGATGAGTTTGTGCAGGCTCTTCAACTCGGGCGCGGTGGCAGGCTCGTCGCTGACGCAGAATTGATTGTTCTCGTCGTGATAGAGTCGCCACAGCTTGCGCACGAAGCGGAACGTGCCCTCGATACCTTGCGTGTCCCAAGGCTTGGCTTGCTCAAGCGGGCCGAGGAACATCTCATAGAGGCGCAGCGTGTCGGCGCCATATTTCTCAACCAAGTCGTCGGGGTTCTGCACGTTGAACAT
>DGXB01000043.1 GCA_002396205.1 Bacteroidales bacterium UBA4243 | reverse complement strand
CAACATGATCACCATCGGCGGACAGAAGATGGGCAAGTCGCTCGGCAACTTCATCACCCTCGACGAGTTCTTCAACGGCACCAGCCACAAAGACAAGGACGGCAACGAAATGATAGCCCAAGCCTACACCCCGATGACCATCCGCTTCTTCATCCTGCAAGCCCACTACCGCAGCACCCTCGACTTCTCGAACGAAGCCCTGCAAGCCGCCGAAAAGGGCTACAACCGCCTGATGGAAGCCGTGAAAGCCGCCAAGAGCCTGAAAGCCACCGATGGCGCGGCCGACCTTGACATCCAAAAGATCGTGGATGCCTGCTACGACGCCATGAACGACGACTTCAACTCGCCCATCGTCATCGCCAATCTCTTCGAGGCCGTGCGCTTGGTGAACACCATCAAGGACGGCAAGGCGCAAATCAACCCTGACGAGCTGGCCTTGCTCAACAAGATGTTCCAAGACTTCGTCTTCGACATCCTTGGCTTGGTGGAAAACGGTGCTTCGGAAGGCAACGGCGAACTCGTTGAAGGCCTCATGCAGACCATCATCGACATCCGCAAGCAAGCCCGCGCCAACAAGGACTGGGCCACCAGCGACAAGATCCGCGACAACCTCGCCCAGCTTCATATCACATTGAAAGACGGCAAGGAAGGGACAAGTTGGGTGATAGATTAGTAGCCAAACAGCCTAAAAACAAAGACATAACTTAAAAATTGAACAAAAATGGCATATCATTTCAAGAACTTGGTTTTTGAAGGCGGCGGCGTGAAAGGCATTGCCTACGTCGGAGCCATGGAAGTGCTTGAACGCGAAGGCATTCTACAAAACATCGAGCGCGTGGCAGGCACTTCGGCTGGTGCCATGGTGGCCGTCTTGGTCGGATTGGGCTTCACTGCCGACGAGCTGAAAGACGTCCTTTGGAAAATCAACTTCAAAAACTTCATGGACAGCTCGTGGGGCGTGGTGCGCGACACCGCCCGTCTGCTCAAGGAATACGGCTGGTACAAGGGCGACTTCTTCCGCAATCTGATGGCCGGCTACATCGAGCAAAAGACCGGCAACGGCGAAATCACCTTCGGCGAACTTGAGAAAATGCGCAAACAAGGCAAACCTTACAGGGAAATCAACCTGATTGGTGCCGACCTCACAACGGGATATTCGAAAGTCTTCAATTTCAGCCAAACCCCTGACGTCAAAATCGCCGATGCTGCCCGCATCTCCATGTCGATACCGCTGTTTTTCGCCGCCGTGAAAGGCGTTGGCGGCAACGACCATATCTACGTCGACGGCGGGCTATTGGACAACTACGCCATCAAAATCTTTGACCAGTCGCAGCTCGTTGCCGACAAAAACAACATCCGTCGGACGGAATACTACGAGAAGATCAACAAGGCGAGAAGGAAAACGAGAAGCATCCAACTGAACGAGTACGTCTACAACAAAGAAACGCTGGGATTCCGTTTGGACGCCAAGGAAGATATCAACCTTTTCGTCAACCACGACGATGCGGCAAAGAAGGAAATCAACAGCTTCTTCACCTACACGAAGGCATTGGTCACGGCGCTCATCGACTTCCAGAACAACGTGCATCTGCACAGCGACGACTGGCAACGCACTGTCTACATCGATACGTTGGGCGTCAGCTCCATCGACTTCGGCCTTTCCGACACAAAGAAGACGAAACTCGTTGAATCGGGCAAGGATTTCACCGAAGCCTACCTTGAGTGGTATAACAACGACGAGGAGAAGGCCAACAAATAAAGGTCACTCGCCGTAATCCACTTCCTTGATTAGGATGCCCTGCTCGTCGTAGAACTTCCACTTGCCGCAGTGCTTCCCATTCTTGTAGAAGCCCTCTTGGTATTTGTTGCCATTGGCATAAAAGACCTGGGCCGCGCCAGTGCGTTCGCCGTCCTTGAACGTCCCGTGACTTTGCACGCGCCCGTCAGGGAAGAAAGCGGTCCAGGCGCCGTCCATCTTGCCGTCTTTCATGCCACCCTCCATCTTCACCTGTCCCGTTTCGTAATACTCGGTCTCTTTCACACACTGGTCGTGCTTGTCGTAATAATGCACCAACCGAGGCTGGCCGTTGGGGAACTTGGCCTCAACCTTTTCCGTCAACTGGGCCGAACAAGAGGCCAAGAACAACATGGTGGACAGAATCAGGAATATCTTCTTCATTGTCGTATCATTTTTTATCGGTTAAACTCAAGTCTTTCGCCAATACTCCCTTCATAGAACTCGCCATTCTCATAAACCAAATTGCCGTTCACGAAAGTGTGGGTCACGCGGGAGTGCATCTTCTCACGTTTGTAGGGCGTCCAATGTGTCTTGGTGAACTCGTTGGCCGTCACGATTTGGTGCTCGTCGTTCATATCCACAAGAGCCAAGTCGGCATGATAGCCTTCACGGATGAACCCACGACGATCGATTTGGTACAAAATGGCCGGATTGTGGCACATCAGCTGCACCACTCGCGGGAAAGTCAGTTCATGCTGGCGAACCCATTCCAGCATCACCTCCAAGGAATGTTGGATAGAGGCAAATCCCGACTTGCTGGTGAAATAGTTTCCTGTGTATTTCTCGTTGCGGCGATGCGGTGCGTGGTCGGAGCCGATGGTGTCGATCAAGCCGTTCCTGATGGCCTTCATCAACGCCTCCTTGTTCGCTACTCCCTTGATGGCAGGATTGCACTTGATTCCGAATTTCATTTTCCGGTAGTCAAGGTCGTCGAAGCGCAAGTAATGGGGACATGTCTCGGCTGTTACCTTTTTCTCACTCAACGGAATATCCCTCCTAAACAAATCCAATTCCCTTGCCGTGGACACATGGAGCACATGAAGTCTGGCTCCCGTTTTCGCTGCCAGATCGGCAGCCTTCAAAGACGACAGATAGCACGCCGTTTCGGTCCGAATCTTTGGATGCAAAGTGGCTTTTGCCTCCACGATTTCCTTATTGACCATATCCTGATACAGCGCGATGTTGTGCTGAATGATTTCCTCATCCTCGCAATGGGCGGCAATGAGGCAGGGCGACTCCTTGAACAGGGCTTCCAAAACCTCATCCTTGTCGACAAGCATGTCTCCCGTGCTCGACCCCATGAACACCTTGATGCCGCAAACGCGCTTCGGGTCGGTCTTGACGATTTCCGACAGGTTGTCGTTGGTTGCGCCAAGATAGAACGAATAGTTGGCCAACGACTTCTCAGCAGCAAGGTCAAACTTCTGTTGCAGAAGCTCTTGCGTGGTGGTAGGTGGAATGGTGTTGGGCATGTCCATATATGAAGTCACGCCACCAGCCACAGCCGCACGGCTCTCAGTATATATATCACCTTTATACGTCAAGCCTGGCTCGCGGAAATGCACATGCTCATCGATGATGCCTGGAATCAGGTATTTGCCCGTGGCATCAATGACTTCAGTATCAGGCCCTTGATCCTGTCGATGGGCTGCCTCCGCGTCAGCCGTCCCTTCAACGAAATCAGGAGCCTGGTTCCCTCGTATTATTTTGGCAATCAAGCCATCCTTAACAAAAACACTTGCCACGAAAGCCTGGCCCTCGTTGACAAGTGTCGCATTTTTTATGTAATAATTCATACGTTTTTCCTCGGTTTGATTTTTCCCGTCATGCCTCTCCACCGCAAGTTGAGCACCCCGAAAACGGCTTCCTTGAAAATGCCTTTGCTCATCTTCGACTGACCTTCGCGTCGGTCGGTGAAGATGATCGGCACCTCCTCAATCTTGAAACCGAGCTTCCAAGCGGTGTATTTCATCTCAATTTGGAAGGCATAGCCCACGAACTTGATTCTGTCCAAGTCGATGGTTTCGAGCACCTTGCGAGTATAGCACACGAAACCCGCCGTGGTGTCGCGCACCTGCATCCGCGTAACGAAGCGCACGTAGGCCGAGGCATAGTACGACATCAGCACACGCCCCATCGGCCAGTTGACCACGTTGACGCCCGTCTTGTAGCGAGAACCCACAGCCAAGTCCGCCCCGTTGGCGCAGGCATCATGCAATCTCGAAAGGTCGTCGGGATTGTGTGAGAAATCGGCATCCATCTCGAAAACATATTGATAATCACGCTCCAAGGCCCAACGGAATCCCGTGATGTAAGCCGTGCCAAGCCCTAACTTACCGGCACGCTGGATCATAAACAGCCGGTCGCCAAACTCCGTCATCAGTGTTTTCACGATGTCGGCAGTGCCGTCGGGACTGTTGTCGTCGATGATGAGGATGTCGAAGGCCATGGGCAGGTTGAACACATAGCGGATGATCTTCTCGATGTTCTCCTTTTCCTTGTAGGTGGGTATGATGACTAGATTCTCTGACATTTCAAAATTCGTTTTCCTTACAACGTGCAAAGATAGGGGAAAATTGCCGAAAAAACGAAGATTTGCGAAAATTGATTTCTTCAGTTTTGGAAAATGCCCTTATAATGTATCCAAATCTCCGATTTTTTCATAGATTTGGAGCAAGTATAGGCTATACTTGCTCCAAATCTTGGAATTTTACGAGGTTTTAGACACATTTTGTTACGGAGGCCGCAATGCAAAACAAAAAAAGCCCACCCGAAGGCAGGCTTTTCAATATCAAAACTCACGGAGTCTTATTCCCCTTTTCCCGCATTGCAAATGCTGATACTCGCGGCCCCAAAATTGCAAATTCGGGAAAACGGGGGAAATTCGGGTCTTACAAATCGGGCATATCCTTCATGTATCTATTATATCCTAAATCTTTACCACAAATGACATCCATTATACGACATGGAGGATAAACTCCACCTTCTTCACATCTGTATTCAGGCAATTCCTTCACGATTTTTTCATTACCGCTAACCGTCCATATTCTCCAGTTTGCATCTTGGTTTTTAAACACGTACAACTTAGCAGCCATATCAACATCCGTAAAGAAAACCACATTAGAAATGTCTGGTACAGGACCATTGCCGACTTTCACCCATCCGTACTGCTTTACTCCAATGGAGATGATTGTATGGATATAGAATTCGACATCAGTCATGGTATCGTCCTTAAATACACGAATAACATTTCCATTCAACTGATACGCATCTTTGCAAATGTATTGGAAATATCGTTTCCCTTTTTCCGTTTCTATGGAGAATATGTCTCCTTGTTTGATTACAACTCTTTTCATGTTTATGGTAATGTTGAAACTTGTATTACATCTATTCTAATATTAAAACTATCCCGAAGGCAGGCTTTTCGTTTTGGTTTGTCGTTTCGTTTATTCCACCACAACATTCTTCACTTCCCAAGCGGGACAGACATCTGTCGTGCTGGTATACTTGAAGGCGATGGTCACTTTTTGGCCGACGAAACCGCTCAAGTTGGCAGAAGCACCCTCAAACACCCAAGAGGGATTGGGTTCTGGCCAAGTGCCTATATTCAGTTCCGTCCAAGTCGCCGTCGTAACGTCGCCAGAATAATCGGTCGAGGCCATGACGAAGAACGATCCTTCAGCCGAGGCAAAAGCGACTGCATGGTCGAATTTCAACGTGGCTGCACCGACGTCGGCCAAGTCAATTTTAGGCGAAACAAGCCAACTTTCCGTGGTATGGGCACCTTGATAATAGCCGTTGGCCTTCATGCAATGATAATTGCTCATATAAGTCCAAACGTAATTCATGCCTGCATTATCGACATCCTGAATGGTGAACTCCCCTTGCCCATTGGCGAAAGATTCAGAGAAGATGCCCGTCCCCGGTGTGGGAGGCGTGGGTGGCGTATCACCACCTTCCAAAACGAAGTCTTCCTCCGTGCCGCCGCTGTCGCGCAGTCCAGCTTGTCCGAAATACTTGCGGAGTTTCCCGTTCACGGCGAGATGTTTGCCTAAATTGCCCGGGTTGTCCATCAGGTTGACTTGCGTGCGCAAAGGCTTGCCAGCAGGCAGGTTGACAATGATGCATTGGCTGATTTCGTTGCAAGAAGCATCGTCAGCAATGACCACGTTGGTAGCCAGGTCGAACGGACCAGCCCAGTTGATGTCGGCGTTGCCCGTGACCGAGCTGAGGCCCGACTTCACGGCACCGACGATATAGCCATGCACCCATGCGATTGGCTCTTCGCTCTGCAAGCCGATACCAGCGGCCACGTTATACGGGTCGTCGGCAGTGCCGCTGCCTTCGCCTTGGCCAGGAGTCGGCGGCGTCGGCGGTGTCACACCGCTACCCTCTTGAACCGTGATACTTTGAATCTCAATCGTTCTCGACTGCGCATCTGTCGAAGTGTATTTGATGGCAACAGTGACATTCTGTCCGATGAAGTCGTTCAGACTGGTCTCAATCGTCTGGAAATCATTGAAACTCGAAGTGTTCGGATAGGTCGTCTGCATATTCGTCCAGGTAGCGGAAGTCGGGTCGTTGCCATAGACATAGTCCGTAGAGACCTGCAACGAAACGTCGCTATTGTCGGCATTCTGATATTGAGCCGAATAAGTCACGGAGACCTTCGCCTCGTTCACTCCAGTAACCGCCACAGGAGAAGAGATGAGCCAGTCTTCGTTGGCATTCGAGCCTCCGGCGTAGCCCGTCATCTTGGCCGTATGGTAATCAATCATCCACGACTGGGGGCCTGCAACGTCGTAAGTCATATAAGTGCCAAACTCATCGGCGAACGACTGCGTGTAAGGCATCGTTTGCAGTTCGCCACCGCCAGGAGTCGGGGTAGGAGGCGTCGGGCCATCGCCCGGAGTGCCTTCCTGCACGAGGATGTATTTCACCTCGAAGGTGCGCGAGGCCGACTCCGAAGAGGTGAACTTGACGGCCACCGTCACAGTCTCGCCAAGGAACTCGTCGAGGCTCGTTTCAACAGTTTGGAAATCTGACCAATTGGCCGTGTTCGGATAGGTGACGTTCATCTGGATCCAGTTGGCGGTCAGCGGGTCGGTGCCGGCCACATAGTCCTTGGAGATTTGTAACGTGACATCCTCGGTATTAGGATTCTGATATTGGGCTGCATAGTTCACGCACACCTTTACATGGTCGACACCCGTCAAAGCCACAGGGGCCGAAATCAGCCAGTCCTCGTTGGCGAAGTTGCTGTTACCAACATGGCCCGTCATTTTTGCGGTATTGTAATCAATCACCCATTCCTCGTCGCCAGCCACACTATAGGTCGTGTAAGTTCCAAACGACGAACTGAAATCCTGGAAATAAGGCAAACCCGAATCGCCGCCAGGGACATAGCCTTCAAATTCCAGTTCTCGCGCGGAACGGATGACGAGTTGCCAAGTGCTGTTGTAGACCGTGGCAATGGCCACCAAGCTACCCGTGCCTTGCGGCAGCGAGTCGTTGGCGAAATTGGCATAGTTGGAAGTACGCACAATCACGTTGGCGGACGGATCCAAAGCATCAATCAAGGTGCGATTGCCGTAGGTGGTCGGATCGGCAAAGGTGTTCTGCTCCGTGAATTTCACGTTCTCCAATTTCACCAAGCCCGCCAAGTGCTGACCGGCATTGATGTTGGCGATGGTGGTCACCTGAGGCTCAATGGGCTTGTTGTTGGCCAAAATGACGATGTGGCCGTCGGCCTCGAAGTTGCTCAACTGCGGCAGGTTGTTGTACATCGCGAAGGTGACGTCTTTCAGATAGACGCGGATGGAGTCGCCGATGCGCAGGCCGCTGACGGCGTTGAGGTAAAGCTCGATGGCGGCACCCGTGGCGCGGTCTTGCATGAAGGCGGCCTTGTAGAGGTTGCCCGACTGCTCGTCGGCGGTAACGATGCCATACACCGAGGCGTCTTCCGTGAACACGGTGCCCGGCTCCATCGCGAGGATTTGGTCAATGGTGTAAACCGTCCCTATCGGCAGGTCCTGGATAGGCGGCTCAGGATACTCTTTCTTGCAGGCGGTGAACATCATGCCCACGGCGGCAAGGAGAAGGATTGTGTTGAATAGTCTGTTTTTCATTTTATTGTGTATTAAATTCATTATTCTTTTTTCTGGATTGCTTCACTCCGTTCGCAATGACGTCAACGATGGTCATTACCGTCATTGCGAGGGAGGAACGACCGAAGCAATCTACTTCCTAACTGTCAAGCTGATGAAATAATTGATGCCGTACATATACGAATACTTGTCGGGGAACATGTCGGGGTTGTTGGCGTTGAAGCGCAGTTGCTCGTAGCCATAGAGGACGGTGCTCTTGTTGTTCAGGATATTGTTGACGCTCACGTTGACGAGGAAGTAATACCCTTTGTAACGCTTGGAGAAACCGCCGTAGAAGTCGAGCGTGAAGGCGGGCTTCATCGGGGTTTGATTCAAGACGTCCTCGATGCGGATGTCGCCTTGGGCATAGTGCAACATGCCTTCCTCAGTGTGGTTGTAGGGGTTCACGTCGAAGTACATGTTGGCCATGTAATTGGCATTGAGGCTCACCCACCAATATTTCGGCGAGTTGTACTTGATGCCCAACGAAGCCACCGACTCAGGCCCTGACGAGACGTGGTAGTCTTTTAGGTAAGCAACACTGTTTTGGATATAGGCCGAAGCGTTGTTGTCGTCATAAACCGAGAAGATGGGATTGTTGTTATAGACATGGATGCCATTGGCGGCAGCGGCTTGCAAGGTGATGGTCGGCGTCACGTTCCATTCCGCTCCCATTTCCACGCCAAGGCTCTTCTGGTTGATGTCGGTCATGATGAAGTTGACGAACTCGCTGGTGTAGGAGTTGGCACTGGTCGTGGTGTTGAGGTAGACGTTCTCGCAATAGAAACTACGGTTCCAGATGAGGTTCTTGTAGGCGGTGTAATAACCCGTCAGGCGGAACTTGAACGTGGGCGAACGATACAAATAGCTCAAATCCACGGCACTGACGCGCTCGCTCTTGAGGTCGCCCTCCACAAGGGTGTGGCGGGTGCGGGGCGACACATAGATGTCGCGGAACTGCGGGGCTTGTGTCATCAAGACGCCATTGAGCACGAGGTGGTTGCGTCCATTGATGGCGTAGGTCACACCGGCCTTCACGCTCGGGTCGAAGAAGTTGTGCATCTGGTCTTTGCCAAAGGAGTTGTCGGCAAAAGAGCCGCTCTTCCAAAGGCCCTCGCGCCAAATCTGGGTGAACGAGCCTTGAACGCCCAAATACAAGTCGAAGTTGCCGACAAGCCAATTGATCTGGTCCCAAATGCGGCCATAGTTGCGGTTGGCGTAATAGTTGTAACCGATGATGTCGCCCACCTTGGCCACATGGTTCGTGTTGTTGAGGTCGGTCTGGCATTCGTCGCTTTCGAGGTTTTCGGCATACTTATTAATATCGTAGTAGTAATCGCCGCCAAGCAGGTCGTTGACGCTTTCGTAATAATGCGTGCGCGAGGCGCTGATGGAGAAACCGCCCGTCATGATGAGGTTGGGCATGAACTCGTGCTTGAAGTAGGTGGCATTGCCCATCTGCATCTTGTCGTAATGGCGCTCGGCGAGGATGTATTTGGAAAACTTGCCCGTCACCGTGCCGTCGGTGCCATTATTGGCGTTCTGCACCGTGAAAAGGTGGTTGCGGTTGGCGTCGTATAGCGCATCCCAGTCGATTTGGGTGACCTTCGGGTCGCGATTTCTCCAAGCCTCAAGTTGTGCCTCATACTCAGCTGTGCTGTGGGCATTGGTCAAGAAGTAGCTCGGCAGGTTCTTGTAGTAGTCGGGACGCGGGTCGGCGGCTTCGCCCCATTCGAGGACGGATTGTCCGGCCTTGCCGCCAAAGTAATAAAACGAGGTGTTGAACTCGGTGCGTTTGCTGGGCGTCCAATACCAAGTGAGTTGCGCCATCGGCTGGTGGTAGGTGCTCACGCGCGAGTTGCGGATGACCTGCTTGCCATTCTCGTCGATGGTCTGATAGCCCCAGTTGGGGTTATAGAAGTTGGAGCCAACCAAATCGTAGGCTTCTTGCACCACGGGAGCTGAGCCGCCACGCTGCGAGGGCGCTCCGAACACCGTAAGGTCGATGCTGTGCTTGTCGTTGATCTTCTTCTCGACGGAGAGGAAGTAGCTATAAGCCTGGTAGAAGGTGCCTTCGGTGTAGCCGCCAAGGGTGCCCAAAAAGCCATTCATCCCTTTGGATTTATTAGGATCAAAGGCATAGCTTGACTTGATGCGACCGCTGGCAGCTGCCATCAGGTACCAGCCGTTGCCCAAGTCGCCCGTGCCGATAGAGGCCATGGCGCGGTGGTTGTAGGAGCGGTTGCTGAAGGCATAGCTCAGCGAGATTTGCTTGCGGTACTCTGAGGCGCGTGTCGAATAGGCTGTGAGGCCGCCGAGGCCGCCGAATCCGGCGTAGGTCTTGCCCAAGCCTTCGACAATCACCGAGTTGCGGAAGGCATCGTTCAGTCCGCCCCAGTTGGAGAAGACCGGGCGACCCGTCTCGGGGTCGTTCATCAGGATGCCGTTGATCATCACGTCGCTGTACTTCGAGTCGTTGCCTCGCACGCGATAGCGCAGCGAGCCGAAGTTGTAGGCCGCGATGGAGTTGAACACGTCGCGCGACGAATTGAGTAACGTGGAGGCGTCGTTGACCGAGGTCGACGACTCCTCGAAGTCGGAATCCATAAGGATGACCGTCGGCACGTCGTTGAGGTTGAGGTCGGTCGAGTCGACGACTTGTGCCGCAAGCCGCGCAGCCATCAACAGCGGAACCGCCAAAATGAGTAGGAATTTCTTCATATTGAAACTATTAGGATTATTCGTTGGATTATGCAAATAACGGGCAAATGTAGGAAAAAGATTGATTGCCCACATCGTTTTTTGGATTTTTTGCTACCTTTGCCGCCTAAACATCATCATAAACAATGAACAAGCACTTCCTTTTCGCCCTCGTCATTTTGGCTTTGGGCTTCAATATCAACAAGGTCTCGGCACAAGAGCAGCAAGCCTACAAGGTGGGCCTTGTCGGGTTCTACAACCTCGAAAACCTCTTCGACACCATCGACGACCCCAACAAGAACGATGAAGAGTTTCTGCCCCAAGGCGGCAACCAATGGGACAGCGAGAAATACACGTCCAAACTCCACAACATGGCCTACGCCATCTCCACCATCGGCACCGACTGGTCGCCCGACGGCGTGGCGGTTTTGGGCATGAGTGAGATGGAAAACCGTACCGTTTTGGAGGACTTGGTGGCCCAACCCGAGCTGAAAAACCGCAACTACCAAATCGTGCATTACGACTCGCCCGACCGCCGTGGCGTGGATGTGGGCTTGATTTACAACCCGAAATATTTCAAGCCGACCAACAGCAAATCCTATCGTACCGTTGTCCCCAGCGACCCTGACTTCATCACCCGCGACCAATTGGTCGTCAGTGGTCTTTTCGATGGCGAGCCGATGCACTTCATCGTCATGCACTGGCCTTCGCGTGCGGGCGGCGAGAAACGCTCGATGCCTGGCCGCGTGGCCGCCGCCGAGCTGTGCCGCCACATCGCCGACAGCATCATGCGCGATGACCCAAACGCCAAAATCATCATGATGGGCGACTTCAACGACTACCCGACCAACAAGACCGTCACCAAGCATCTGGGTGCCAAAGGCGACATGAAGAACCTGCACGATGGCGAGTTCTATAACCCGATGTACGAACTCCACCAGAAAGGCATCGGCACCAACTTCTACCGCGATGCGCCCGGCGTGCTCGACCAGATGATCCTCACCCCTGCCCTGCTGCCCAACGGCTACGACAGCTACCAGTTCAAGAACGCGAAGGTCCACAACAAGGAGTTCCTGAAGCAGCACGGCGGCAAGTACAATGGCTATCCGTTCCGCACCTTCGGTAGCGGCGTTTGGATGGGCGGCTACAGCGACCACTTCCCCGTGTATGTGATTTTGCTGAAGAAAGCATAAGATACATGTAGGGCTGTCATATTATGGCAGCCGCTTGTGTTGTAATCATCAAGCGGCTGCCACGGTGTGACAGCCCTACATATTTTACCACACCTCAATCTCATCCACAAAAATCCAGGCAGGATTACCAAATCCGCTATGGTCTTCGGGCAGGTCGTAGCCTGAAACCACGACTTCGACATACTTTGCCGTGACAGGCTCAAAATCAAGCTCATAGGCAAAAATGCCGTCATTGTCAGCCCAAGTGGAGATGGGAATCTCTTTTTGTGCCACTTCGCGGAAGGTCTCGCCATCGTCGGAAACCAACACTTTGACATGACTCGGGTTGTAAATCCACGCGCCTTTATTGGTAAGCGCATGGAAACGGACGTGTTGCATCTCGGCAGGTTGTTCCAAGTCGATGACGGCATCCAAAGGATAGCCGCAGAAGCCCAGCCAACGCCCCGAGTTGTAGGCGCCCCTGCCCAAATTGCCATCGTTGAGCACCAACGCGCCTTCGTAGGTGTATTGCTCGGCAGGCTGTTGGCGCAAGGTAATGGGCTTGCGCGTAGCCAAGTTGGGCGCGACCGTATCCGCCCAGACCTGCGGGTTGAAGATATGGTCGGCGTAGGTATAATGATAAAGCTCGTAGAGTTGCCTCATGTGGCGGCAACGCTCTACAAACACTTCAAAATCACGCTCTTTCGGATTATTCCACTGAATTTCCGTCAAGGCTTCCATACGCGGCAAAGCCATGTATTGCACATGCCAGAAATGGGCGATGTATTCCGTCCAGATGTTGGCCTGCACACCGATGATGTGTTTCTGTTGCTCAGGTGTCAGCTCCTCGGGCAAAGGTTGGAACTCATACACGCGTTCCACAGGCAAATAACCGCCGATGCACGAAGGCTCGCTGGCGATGTCCTCGCTTTGGTAGTAGTCGAAATATAGGTGCGACGAAGGTGCCATGATCACGTCGTGGCCTTTGCGTGCCGCTTCGATGCCGCCTTCGGTGCCGCGCCAACTCATGATGATGGCCGTCTCGGAGACGTTGCCTTCCAAGATTTCGTCCCAACCGATGACGCGCCTTCCACGGGCTTCCACCACCTTGGCCATGCGGTTCATCACATAGCTTTGCAGATAGTCCTCCTTCGAGAAACGCTCGTCACCCTTGATGCCCAGTTCCTTGATTTTAGCTTGGCACTTGGGACATTGCTCCCAGCGCACCTTGGGACACTCGTCGCCACCAATGTGGATATAAGGCGAGGGAAACACATCCATCACCTCATTGAGCACGTCCTCAACGAAACGCATGGTCTCCTCGTTGCCCGCGCAAAGCACCTCTTCCGATACGCCCCAACGCCGCCACACCTCGTAAGGACCGCCAGTGCAGCCCAACTGCGGATAGCAAGCCAAAGCCGCCTGCATGTGCCCCGGCAAATCAATTTCAGGAATGATGTTGATGTGACGCTCGGCGGCATAATTAATAAGGTCGCGAAGCTCGTCTTGGGTATAGAAACCGCCGTGGCGTATGGTGTCGTAGAGGTTCCCATTATGTCCAATAACGGTGCCGTTGCGATAGGCTCCAATCTCCGTCAGCTCAGGGTATTTCTTGATTTCCATGCGCCAGCCTTGGTCGTCGCTGAGGTGGAAATGGAACTGGTTCATGTTGTGCATGGCCAGCATGTCGACGTAAACCTTCACCGAGTCCAAAGGGATGAAGTGGCGGCAGGGGTCGAGGTGCATGGCGCGGTAGGCGAAGTTTGGCCAATCTCGGATTGTTCCGCAAGAGAGTGCCGTTTTACTCCCCCCTACCCCCCTCAAAGAGGGGGACAACGGCAAGCTCTTGCGGAGGGTTTGGATACCGTAGAACACGCCAGAGGCATCAGCGCCTTTGACGGTGACCTGCTTTGGGGTGATGTTGATTTCGTAAGCCTCGGCTTGGTCGAAATCATCGGGAGACAATTTCAACACAATGCCATCGGTTTGGCCTTGATATTCTTGAATTTCCATGGCAAAGCCCATGATGTCGTTCACGTACTCGCTGAGGAATTGCGCTTCGCGCTGGAGACCGTCTTCATAACGAATGACAGTCTTGGGACTCAGTTCAAAGGGGTTCTCTTCATTGAGTGTCACCTCCTTAGGTTGCGGGATAATGTCGTAATTGGCTTGAGGCAGTTGTTCTTTTGCGCAGGCTGACAGAAGTAGTGCCGCAACAATCAAATAGGATAGTTTTTTCATACGATTAGGATTTTATTGGGGCAAAACTACGCATTTTTCCTTTCGATTTGACGTTTTTTGTAGTTTTGTGCCAAAATACAATCACATGGGGAAACAAAAAAACTTCTTTCAGCACAAGGATGGTGAAACCCTTGCTTTGTTTTCCTTTGTCTTCGGTAATCTACAATTTCCTGCAAATTGACGACAATGCACCTACCGACGACTTATACGTTTGCCGGGAATTTTTACTCTATTGACAGGGAAGAAGAGGCTAAACTGCGAAACCGCATCGAGGCATTGAAGAAAACCTTGTCGAAAAAGCAGGCCGTCCATCTAACCTTGGTCACCACTTACGGCGTGGCCTACGGCAAGCATATCGGCATAGTGCAGAAACAAGTGGTTATGGATGATTTGTTTGTGTGATATATTCCTTCACGGCTTTCACCTTTCGCCCTTGCGAACAAATTCAAAGTATAGCGGCTTGTCGAAATGACGACGTGAGTAATAGGTTACGGCAGGGCTGGTCAAGTCCATTACAAGGGTCCAAGCTGTACCCATGTGCCTACCTTCCATAGGCGGCAAAGAAACGGAAGCCATCGCTTGGGTGAGTTGCTGTTTATCCAACACGCCTCCAGTGGCATCGAACTGGCTGCACAAGAATTCATATCTGCGATCTCCTTCTATCAGTCCAACGTTCAGCTTTGACGCACACAAGTAGTGATTGGCAACGGCAGCTGATTCAACGACCTCCATCTGGTTGTCAACATACTCGACCACGACACTCCGGCCAGTGGCATCGGAAATAGCATAATGGTGAGCGGCACCGATGTCCGAGTTCATATCGATTCCTCGAAGCAGTTCCAAGGCTTCATCTACCGTGGCGGCATTTTTAAGAAGATAGCAGATGGCCGAAGTGGTGGTTAGGGCAGGCTTCCCACTATCCTGATGAGTTTGAGCGGTGTCACCTGCCATCAAGTCTGCGACGGCCAATCCTTTTTCGTTGATGCCGTCCAAGGCGAAAAACAGTGTGGAAAGTGCTAAATACTGATTCTTGAAACCTTCTGGAACCCACCCGTCCCCGAAACCGAAGAAATCGAGGTTGAAGGTAGTGTAGGTCTCATAACCTTGGTCGGGAATCGTGTGAAGCACAATTCCAGTCGCCGAAGTGAAATCGAAGTTACGGCCCATCATGACGCTGCCTTCCGGCGTATGCACCGTCATGGCAGAGCAACCGTACTTCGCTGGTGCGGGGTTTCCGCCTTTTGGGTTGTAGAAACCCTTTGAGAGGAAACGCGTGACGTATTCCGACAGTTCGGTGGCACTGCGTCCGCCGCCATTTTCCATCAGGTCGGCGAAGCCGTCATCTCCTTTATATTCCAAATAATAAAGTCCATCGTCAAGTTTTCGGACGGACATTGCGCCTTGTTCAAGTGGGTCGACTTGCGCCCTTGCGCTTGCTCCGAAAAGAAGCATAAGCACGCTCCATAAAAAGGTTTTGACTATCTTTTTCATTTTTCGATTATTTGCCTGCTGAAAGGTATTCTTTCAGCGATTCTACATATTTGTTGAAAGCCTCTTGACCAACCGCCGTAATCTTGCAGGTGGTTCGCGGCATCTTGCCTTTGAAGCCTTTTTCCACCGTGATGTAGCCGGCGGCCATGAGCTTGTCGATCTGCACACTGAGGTTTCCCGACGTGGCGCCCGTCTGTTTCTTGAGGTAGGTGAAGTCGGCTTCATCTACCCCGACCAGAATGGACATCACCGCCAGCCGAAGCTCAGAATGGAGAAGTGGGTCTAATTTCGGGAACATGGTTATCTGTATTGGTATTTGACTGTCAATCCAGTGGCTGCGAGCAACACACCACCAAGGGTAAAGAGAAGCAATTGGGCCTCAGATTTCACCAGCACGGCAACCAATGCGCCGCCCACGCCGAGGATGAATCCCGCTATGATGACGGGCCAATTCTTGAGCACGGCTCCAGAGATGCTTTCGGCGATTCCCAACATGACCACGATGAGCAGCGTAACATGCAGGGGAACCCAGGAAACGGCGATGACGCTAATACAGACAGAAAACACGCCGAAAACGGTCCAAATGTTACCTAGGATACGCCCGATTTCGTTTTGGGGCATACCCTTGTCGTGCCTTCCCATCACAGCTGCGATGATATACCCGAGAGGCATGGCGAACCACAGGAAGTTCCATTTGGGACTGCCTGTGAAATGCCAAAGCAGGTAAATCGCCAACGACATGACTGTTAGGAGGCATCCCCACAGCACAAAGTACTTGGAGTTGTTGCGCAGGATGTCTCTGCGACTGTTGTTGAGGGTTTCGGTGATGAGGGAAAGACTTTTTGCCGCTGTCATTTCCTCAATTTGTTCTTTACTTTTTTCCATGATGTTTAAAGTTTAGATGAAATTGTTTAGTTCTTGTGTCAATTGACGCTGCAAAGATAAACAAGTTTATAATATAAACTACATTAATTTTCAAACTATTTTTCGACAAACAATTTATCTTATTGATTATCAATAAAAACAATTTTTCACCATTTAAAGAGAACGTATCAATTGACCTTAAAAAGCCGCCCAACGGTAACATTGGACGGCTTTTTTGACACGGGACGCGGGACCGTCATTGCGAAGAATGAAGCAACGGGACACGGGACAAGTCCAAAGTCTCGCGTCTCGCGTCCAGATCATTTGTTGTTGACGGGAGAGCCGTTGCCGAAACCGTTCTTTTTCTCGGGAAGGGCTTCGGCAGGTTGGTCAAGCACGCGGCCCTTGATGCGCAACACCACGGTGGGGCTCTTGTGGGCGTTGGAAGTAACCGTCACCGTCTTGTTGATGATGCCGGCACGGTTGGTCCTGTAGGTCACCTTGATGACCTCCGACTCACCGGGAAGGATAGGCTCTTGGGGCCACGAAGGGATGGTGCAGCCACAGCTCGACTTGGGTTTCTGGATCAGCAGCGGCTCGTTGCCCGTGTTGGTGAAGCGGAACTCACATTCGCCGTTGCCGTTGAAAGGAATGTCGCCATAGTCGTGGACGACCTTCTCAAACTTGATTTCGGGGCCATTTTCGGCCTGGGTGTCTTGCGCCTTGGCCGCTCCTGCCATAAGGAGCATGATGCCAAGCAGATAAAGCACTTTCTTCATTTTGCTGTGTTTTTAGAATTGTGAATAATTAGTAATAGCATTTGTTTTTGAAATGCTGCTGCAAAACTACCGCCTTTGTCAAGCGGTTGAACTGACATTCCAAACAATTCCAAAACCAAATAAAACGTAATACTCTGAAATCAAACGAAATAAATTAAAAGTCGTTCCGAACATTCTTTGAGAAAAGTCCAAAGATTTTAACCTTTTATGGTTGTTTCATCCTGTCCAAAAGATGCTGCGGAAGCATTTTGGTATTCCAGACATCCACAATAAAGATGGTTTGTTGCCGCTCATCAAAACGATAAATGAGCTTGATTCGCTTTTGGATATGAACGAATCGGTATGCAAATTCCTCGTCTTTCAAAAGAGGCTCAAGTGTCCCTGATTCGGGAAACTTGCAAATTCTTTCAATCTTTTCTTCTGCTGTTTTTACACAATCCAAAGCCACTTTCACGCCAAAAGTATCGGCGCAATATTCCAACTGTTCCTCCCAATGCTCTTGAGCCTTGGTATGCCATTCAACCACCATACTTTTCAAGTAGTTCGTATGAATGCCTTATTACATTAGCATGAGGCACAACCTCGCCATTGGCAATGCCGCGTTCCGCTTCTTGAATACGGAGATGTGCCTCCATTGATGTCATAGGAGCAACATCAAGCACCTGCGAATCTATGTCTTCGAAAAAACCAATATCCCTCATTTTTATTGCTTTTGATTTTGCTGCAAAAATACACATTTATTTGAAACAGACGAACATTTAAGTGGATTCACTCATCTTCTTTCGCCGTCTTCCGCGAATTTTGTCCACCATATTGACAGTGGTTCCAAGGTAATCCGCCTCCTCCTGGCGCGAGAGCTTGAAATAAGAAAGGATGTAGGACTTCCTTTCGTCTTCGTCCAAGTCGGGGTATTTCTGCCGAAGGGTTTCCACGAGGTCCGGGTAAAGATGGTCAACCACTTCTTGCATGGCCTCCCAATGGTCCTTGTCGCCGTAAACGGAGATCTCCAAATCATTGAGAAGATTGGCTTTTTTGCCGCTGTTCATATAGTTGTCTAACAACAACATAATCCTCTGTTCCTTCTTTAAGGTCTCCGAAAGACGTCCGGCATAGTCTTGCTGGATTTGCTCATGCTCGGCGTGCTTTTGCGCCAAATCATCGTTCTGCTGCTTGAAGTGGAAAAGCTCTGCACTAATTTCGGCCTCACGCTTGCGCCTTCGTGCCAACCGAATTTGCGAGACCAACAACGCCGCCAAAACCCAAGTCGCCACCAAACTGACGATGACGATGATACGCTGCTTGATGATGATTTTGCGGTTCAATTCGTTCCGCATCACCTCGCTGTCGTATTTATGGCTGATCAATGCAAGATTGTTTTCCTGTTGCTCCAATTCTCTTAGTTTGCTGCCTTCTTCATACAAACACCCATATTTGCAGGCGGTTTCATAGTCGCCGAGCTCTTCGGCAAAATCGGACAGGACACCGTAATAGAACCAAGTATCCGCGTTGGGTTCGGTTTGGGACACAAGTTCCTCCAAACGGCTGTAATAATAGTCAGCAGAATCCAAGTTGCCTGACTCATAAAAGATGTTCCCCATGTCATGATAATAGTACATCAGCACATTGTCGTCGGCGTCAGCCATCGAGGCTTGCCAAAACTGGTTGAGATAATCGGCAGACTTTTCGTACTCTCCTGCACTGAAATACATGGCATGAAAGGCAGACAAGACATTGCGCTTTGTTTCGGCAGAACCGCTTCGGTCGGCATAGCTCATAGCCTGGTCCAAATAATACGCTGCACTATCAAATTGCTTGTGGAACTGATAGAAATCGCCCAACTCCCTCAGTGCTTCGGCACGGTCGGCATAGTCTTCGCCAAAGCCGTCTGCGGCAGACTTCAACAACGAAACAACTTCTTCTTTGTCGGCATAATAGCCCAAACAATGCGCGATATGGAGTCGAGCGTGGGCAACCGTCAGGGGGTCATTGGCGGATAAACCGTAACGCTCCGCCTCCTTGAACAAGCGCATGGCATCCGCCTTGTTGCCCGAATCCAGCTGGATGCGAGCGCTTTCCAAGGCATCGTGGGCGGTTTGCCGTGCATCGCGGGAGGTGGGACGGCAAGCCGCCAACATTGCGATAAGGAAAAGCAAAACCAAATGATACCGTTTCATGGGGACAAAAGACTAATATTTAACCGTTGTTAATTTAACCACCATTAAATTAATGACTGTTGCAAAGATAGAGGATTTTTGTAACGAAGCATTAAAAGAATCAAAAAACTTTGAATCGTGCCGCAAGCATCACGCTCCTCGGGCGAATCGAATAGGCTGAATAATAACCATAAATCCCTGAATAATAAGAATAAACAAAACTCTCCGTATCAAGAATGTTGTTTACACCCAAGCTGAGCTTGACTTTGCGGAAAGTGTAGCCCAAACTAAAGTCCAAGAGCACGAAATTGTCGGTTCGGCCTTCGGAACGGGTGTGATAGAGCTCCACCGAGGGCGTGACGGACAAGCCGAAAGGCAACACCACACTCAGATTGGCATTGTCGATAAGGCTCACAATGGGTTGGCTACCAGCAGTAAAACCGTCTACAGAGGTAGTGAATCGGCTCCAACTGCCTTTGTTGTTGAAAAAGATGTAGTCTGTTATTGCGATGCTGGCGGTCAGGTTGGCGTTCCAGCCTTGGTTGTAATAGGTGGCCACTTGGTTCTGGACCAAATGCGGCGAGCGTCCCCATCCGCAGGAGCATTTCGCGTTGATGTTCAACTTTTTCCAACTGAAGCCTTTGCCCGCATACAGAGAAACGGACAGGTAATCGCCCCAACTCGGCTGCTCCACGGCGTTGATAACCATGGTGTTGCCCTCAAAAGATTGCGCGTACATCACCTCATTGCGGTAGCGGTTGTAGTTCACCGATAAGTCACCGAAAACATATTTCATAATGTTTTTGAACGACAGCGTCAACGAACCGTTGGCACCGTATGTGTCGGCCAAAGGACAGTCGTAACGCGACAAGGTTCTGTAATTCTGCAAGATATAACCAGAATAAAGCATCCGCAAACTCGGGGTGTTGTTGTAGGTGGCAATCTTGGTGCTCACTTTCCAATTGTGGCTGAAGTCATAACGGAACGAAAGTGAAGGTTGTGACAAAACCTTGAATTGCTTGTCGGAAGCGGTTCCGATGCGGTCATCCAATTGCAGGTAACGCAACTGCACAGGCACCATTAGCGTCACATTCACGCGGCGACGGTCGTAGGTGAAATAGGCGCCTGCGGCAGGTTGGTATTTGTGCCATCGGATGTCATTGCTGAATTGGTCGCCGTCATTGCGAGCAAAGCGAAGCAATCCATCGGAACACAACGGCTGGATTGCTTCGTCGTTCCTCCTCGCAATGACGCAAAGCGCGTCCGAATTAAGCGCTTGCTCCTCCATGCTGAAATTGAAATAAGGCATGATGCGTAATCGTTTCCAGACCACACTCGTAAGAAAACGAAGGAAATTCTCACTCTTAAAGGATTGATAACCTATGTTTTGTAAGGTTGTTGCATAATCTTCGCCTCCATTGAGGACTTCTGGGAAGCAACCTGGCGCGACTTGCAATCCGTAGGGCAAGGTGCCATAACTCGTGGTGGAATTGAACTCTATGCCACTTTCAGGGTCGCGGCGGCTCTTGCGAATCCAATGGATGTTGGCCTTGGCGCACAGCGACTGGTAGTTTTCTTCTTGCCGAATCAGTTCGCCATTGTCCACCAAACCCTCGCCCCAATTGCGGTGCCCCGATGCGGTGAGGCTGATTTTCAGATAGTCCAAGTCCTTGTTGAGATTGTAGTTGATGCTTCCTTCGAGCATTCTGGCCGTTTCCAACGACTGCATCCGCTCGGCGAGGCTAATGGTGTCGTCGGGAAGGAGATAGAGCGTGCGCGACTCGCTCGACTTGCGGTTGCGGTCGCCGCCAAAGAGCAGGCTGTACGACAGCTCAGCCTCGTTTTTCAGTTTGTGCAGGCTGTTGTAAGTGACCCCTTGCGAGCGGTTCAGCGTGTGCCGCACTCCCGAAATGCCTGGTGCGCTCGGCTTGACCATCGAGGCCATCGGATAGACCGTGACATTCTCATTGTCAACAAGGTTAGTGCCCGAATTGTTCGCTTTCAAAGTGCCAAGAAACTGGTTGCGTTTCGCGAAGTACATCCCCGTGAGGCCGCCTTCGTATTGCAGACTGTCGGCCCAGCCCGCGCCAAGATCAGCCATCAAGGCAAAGGTGCCTTTGGCGTTTTCCTTCAGTTTGATGTTGAGTGCCACATTGTCCGAAAACTGGATGTTTTGCAGTGCCCTCACCTCTTGATGGTTCTCCATCACCTGCACCGAAGCCACGTCAGAGGCGGCAATGCTGGTGGTGGCGAGGTTGTAACGGCCTTGCAGCATGTCCATGTTCTCGATGTAGAACTTCGAGATGGGCTTGCCTTTGTATTCCACCTTGCCGTCGTCCTTCACCTCGATGCCTGGCATCTTCTTCAGCACATCGGCAATGACAATGTCCGTGGTGTCGCGAAAGGCATCCACCACATAGTTCACCGTGTCGTTGCTACCCCAAATCTTCTCCGACTTCACGCTCACTTCTTTCAGTTGCAATGCCTCTTCCTGCACCGTGAAATCGACAGTCTGTGTCTTGTTTTCCACCTCCTTGAACTGTCGCTTCAGGTTGAAGCCATAAACCGCAATAAGCAGTTTTGCCTCTTCGCTTTGCGTAACCAACTGATAATGACCTTTTTCATTCGTGAAAGTATAGGCCATAGGAAGGCTGTCCGTCACACGCAAGAGCATCACCGAGGCATTGAAGATGGGCTGTTTCTTCTCGTTGAGTACCTCTCCGGAGATAGTCGTTTGGGCGAAGGCTTGAACGCTGAAGAAAATACTAATTATCAGAAAAACAATCTGTTTCATATCAATTATTCCAATTCCGCTGGGTTATAAGGCAACACTTTCTTTTCACCCACAGATACTTTTTCAAAAGAACCATCATTCTTGGCACGCACAATTTTCCCTGGAAAGACCCTACGAACATAGGCATTCCAATCCGCATGATAATCCTCCATTTGCTTGACGACATCGGCGTGCGTACAAGACTGATAATCAACATTATTATACCATACAATCGGCTTTTTTCGCGTCTCAATGCCGATGCAACGGAAAGCATAATGTCCCCGCGATTCCTCCATTTGCAGAATCAGTCCGGGCAAGCCACAAAACTTCCACGGACCGTCCTGCACGGGAATCTGCATCGTACACCAAGCCGTCCAATGCCGTCCACGGAAGTCGCACTCGGCCTTGAAACATTGATAACCAAGAATTTCCTTCGAATCAAACGACATCTGCCAGTCCATCAAGTCCAATGGTTCTTCATACAGATAAACTGGAACAAAGTTTCCTGGCACCTCCATCCGATGCATAACCGTCATCTGCTTCTTAATATAATACTTGTAAACATCTGGTACCCAGACATCTCCGTTTTCCCCAACGAAATGACGGAGACCTTGATAAGAATCCCTTCCTTTATGCGCACACCTTATTGTATATGCGGAGTCAAATCGGTGCATGGTGTTACTGTAACAAGTTGAAATTGAATCGCCTACCATCAAAACAAGACGGTCAAATTTGTGCTCTGTAGGTTTCAGCGAGTCTTTGGTCATCATCACTTCGTATGTGACGATGAAGCGGCTTTGGTCAAGAACCTTGTATTCATCAAGGTTGACGGGCGGCTGCGAAAGTGCCAAACGCGAAACGGCGAATATCAGCAACAAAACGAAATGGGCGTTTTTAGTCATAATATTATGATTTTCAATTCTTCACTCCAATTCCACAGGGTTATAAGGCAACGCTTTTTTATAGCCTTCGGGAGCTTCCTCCGAACCAGCATATTTGCCCGAAGCGTCCCTTTTGGCGACATGTATCTTGATACCAGGATTCACCATCCGTATATAGCCAATAAAATCGGCATGATAATCCTCCTCTTGCTTCATGACATCAGCACGGGTGCAACGCTGATAATCTTCAAAACGAGGCCCATCATACCAAATCATCGGTTTTTGCTGGTTTTCAATACCGATGCAACGGAAGGCATAATGCCCGCGCGATTCTTCCATTTCGAGAATCAGTCCAGGCAAGCCGCAGAATTTCCACGGGCCGTCTTTCACGGGAATCTGCATCGTGAACCAAGCCGTCCAATGCCGTCCACGAAAGTCGCACTCGGCCTTGAAGCACGGATAGCCAAGGATTTCCTTCGTCCCAAACGACATCTTCCAATCCATCAAGTCCAAAGGCTCATCGTACAAGTAAATCGGCACCCGAGCCTCATCTATCCGGTGCATGATCGTCATCCGTTTTGAGCCGTAATACTTGTACACATCGGGCACCCAAACGCCACCAGAGTCCCCAACAAAATGGCTCATGTTTTTATAACCGTCATGGCCCTTTCGCTCGCTTACCGTAAAAGCGGAATCATAACGGTGCATGGTGTTGCTGTAACATCTTGAAATGGAGTCGCCCACCATCAGGACGAGGCGGTCGTAGTTGTGTTTGGTAGGTTTCAGTGAGTCGTCGGTCATCATTGCTTCGTAGGTGATGATGAAGCGGCTTTGGTCGATGACCTTGTACTCATCAATGTTGATGGGATTCTGCGCAAGCGCCAAGCGCGGAATGGCGAGCGTCAGCAGCAAAAGGAAATACAGTTTTTTATTCATGGTGATTTGTTTTAAGTAAGTGTTCAAAATTAAACTGCAATATCTTTTGACTTCAGGACTACGGGACTTCGAGACAAGCCCTTGTCCCGCAGTCTCGCGTCTCGCAGTCTCGTGTCAAATAAGACGCACGAAAACGCCGTTTTGTGACATGACGCAAAACTATCGCATTTGTCAAGCGGTTAAATGGCCAGTCCAAACTTTTTTGGGATTGAATAATTGTAATATTTTGGTAATGAATAAGTTGTAATTTCATTCATTCCAAACTTTTTGTTGAAAAAGTCCAAAGATTATTGGCGTTCAGCCATCTTTTTCCTGACTCTTCCCCGCAGTTTGTCCACCATATTGACAGTGGTTCCAAGGTAATCCGCCTCTTCCTGGCGCGAGACCTTGAAATGCGACAGAATGAAGGATTTCTTTTCGTCCTCGTCCAAGTCGGGGCACTTTTGTCCGAGGGTTTCCCAAAGGCTTGGGTATTTCTCCTCAACCACGGCGAGCATGGCCTTCCAATGGTCTTTGTCGCCGAAAACCGAACGTTCCAAGTCATTGAGGAGATTGGCTTTCTTGCTGTTGTTCAGATAAATGTCCAACAGCATCATGGTTTGTTGCTCCTTGTCCAAAGCCTCCGAAAGGCGGTCGGCATAGTCTTGTTGGATTTGCTCGTGTTCGGCATCCCTTTGTGCCAAGGCAACGTTCTGTTGCTTGAAGTGGAATAGTTCGGCGTTGATTTCGGCTTCCCGCTTGCGGTTGCGAGCCAATCGGATTTGCGAGATTAAGAAGGCCAACAAAACCAATGCCGCTATCCCACTAATAAGAATGATAACACGCTGTTTCCGAATGATCTTCTCGTTCAATTCGTTCTGCATCACCGCTGTGTCATATTTCTGGCTGATGAGTGCTAGATTGTTTTTCTGCCGTTCTATGCCGTAATGCGCAACGTGTTTTTCGTACCAATACATGTACTCGCAAGCCTTCTCAAAATCACCGCGCATCTCGGCAAAATTGGCAAGCGCGCCATAATACCATCCGACTTCGTTTTGTGCTGAACAATCTGGTTCTTCACGGGTTAAAATCTCTTCCAAGCGACCATAGTAATAAGCCGTCGAATCCATATTACCCATCTCATAAAAGATGCCACCCATGCCGTCGTAATAATACATCATCGTTCTGTCATCGACATCAGGCATTGACAATTGAAGGAATCGCCTCAGATAATCGCCCGACTTCTCATATTCTCCAGCATTGAAATACATCGCATGAAAAGCCGATGAAACCGTGCGTTTCGTCTCCACCGAGCCACTTTGTTCGGCGTAGGCCCAAGCCTGTTGCAGAACCATCTCGGCGGTATCGTATGCCCTATGGAACTGATAGAAATCGCCCAACTCTCTCAGCGCATCGGCACGGTCGGCATAGTCTTCGCCAAAGCCCTCTGCGGCAGACTTCAACAACGAAACAACTTCTTCTTTGTCGGCATAATAGCCCAAACAATGCGCGATATTGAGTCGAGCGTGGGCAACCGTCAGCGGATCATTGGCAGATAAGCCGTAACGCTCCGCCTCCTTGAACAAGCGCATGGCATCCGCCTTATTGCCCGAATCCAACTGGATACGAGCGTTTTCCAAGGCATCGCGTGCGGTTTGCCTTGCATCTCTGGATGTGGGATGGCAAGCAAACAGCATCACGCCCATGAAAAAGGCGAATCCTATGAACAATTTTCTTTTCACAGCGACAAAAATAGTGAATTTGCAGCAATTACAACATTTTTCCCTACCTTTGCAGCCCGAAATACCTTATTTAATATGATTACCCAAGACCAACTTAAAGACGTATGTAAGAGGATTGATGCCTTGAGGAGGTATCTTTGACGTCGAAAGACGTACCATCGAAGCACAAGAATTAGACGAAAAGACACAAGACCCGCAGTTTTGGGCCGACCCGAAGGCCGCCGAAGCCACGATGAAGAAAGTGCGCGAGGTGAAAGGCTGGCTCAACGGCTACAAGCAGGCCGAAGACGCAGGCAACGACCTCACCGTGCTCTTCGACTTCGCCAAGGAAGGCGAAGCCTCCGAGGAGGAAGTGGACGAGCAGTACAACGCCACACTGAAAATCATCGAGGATTTGGAGTTCAAGAACATGCTGCAAGAGGAAGCCGACCCGATGAGCGCCGTGCTGAAAATCAACGCGGGCGCGGGTGGCACCGAAGCCCAAGACTGGGCGCAGATGCTCATGCGAATGTATATGCGCTACGCCGAAAACCACAAGTACAAGCTCACCATCTCGAACCTCTTGGAAGCCGACGATGCCGGCATCAAGCAAGTGACGATGAAGATCGAAGGCGACTATGCCTACGGCTACCTGAAAGGCGAGAACGGCGTTCATCGCTTGGTGCGCGTCAGCCCGTACAACGCACAAGGCAAACGCATGACCTCGTTTGCCTCGGTGTTTGTCACGCCGCTCGTCGACGACACGATTGAAATCGTCATTGAGCAGTCGCGCCTGTCGTGGGACACCTTCCGCAGTGGCGGCGCGGGCGGACAGAACGTGAACAAGGTGGAATCGGGCGTGCGCCTGCGTTACCAATACAAAGACCCCTACACGGGCGAGGAAGAGGAAATCCTCATCGAGAACACCGAGACCCGCGACCAACCCAAGAACCGCGAGAATGCCTTGCGCCTCTTGAAGTCGCAACTCTATGACCGCGAGATGCGCCACCGCATGGAGGAGCAGAACAAGATTGAGGCCGGCAAGCTGAAAATCGAGTGGGGCTCGCAAATCCGCAGCTACGTGTTCGACGACCGCCGCGTGAAAGACCATCGCACCAACTACCAGACCTCCGACGTTCAGAGCGTGATGGACGGCAACATCGATGCCTTCCTGAAGGCGTATTTGATGGAATTTGGTGGAAAGAAAGAATAATTATCATGTAGAGACGCAAAATTTTGCGTCTCTACAAAAAAAATGGCATAATTATTGCAACATCTTCATATCTTAAATCTACTAACAACTACTAAATCTCATGACAATGAAAAGATTAGGCTTTATCATGGCTTTTGTAGCCATCATGTGCTTCGGCATGTCGAGTGCCATGGCGCAAAACACCAATCCTGCCATCACCAATTTCGTGCAACAGTACTTCCCACAAGCCACGGTCCAGATGGTGATGCCCGATGAGGACGACATCGACGTCATACTGAACGACTACACCAAGATCGAGTTCCGCCTCAACCACGAATGGAAAAAGGTGGACTGCGAACATGCGACCACTTATACTACCGTGCCTGCCGAACTTGTCCCCGAACAAATCACAGCTTACGTAAACTCCAATTTCCAAGGCGCGACCATCAAGAAGCTCGAAAAGAAACACATGGGCGGATGGGAGATTGAACTGAGCAACGGACTTGAGGTGAAGTTCAACAGCAGTTTCAGAGTATTGGAAGTTGACGACTAATCTTGACCGCCATGAAGAAAATCGTTTATTTAGCCCTTTTCATCGGCTTCGCCCTGACCAACACTTCATGCAATGGAGACAAAAAGGCTCAAGCCATCAATGCTTTCGTAAAGACCTACTTCCCTGACACAGAAGTGATTGCCAACATCAAAGACGGTTTGGACTGCGATGTCACCCTCAGCGACTACACCCAAATCGGGTTCGACGGCAACCTGTTCGGCAAACTCGAATGGGACGAGGTGGATTGCAGCCATGCTGCCACTTCAGCAGCAGTGCCCGCCGCATTGGTTCCTGTTGAAATCGCCAACTATGTGAGCAAAATCCATGGCACACAATCCATCACGAAAATCTCCAAGGACAACCATGGCTGGGACATCAAATTGAGCAATGGCATCGAAATCGAATTCGACAAGCGATTCAATGTCATTGATTTCGATGATTAAGAATAGACACACCACACTTAGAAGCGGATTTGGGACACCCAAGTCCGCATTTTTTTGTTTTTTGGCCCCGTATTATCGTTATGTTTTTCAAAAACCGTAATTTTGCGGCAATAAAATCAAGCACTATGATTACTTTTTTCATCGCGTTAGCCGTCTTGATTCTCGGCTACATCATCTACGGAAAATTCATCGAGAAGCTCTTTGGCGCTGATCCACAACGCACTACACCTGCCATCACCATGGCCGATGGTGTCGACTACGTGCCAATGAAGCCTTGGCGGATTTTCTTGATCCAGTTTTTGAACATCGCCGGTGTGGGTCCTATCATCGGGGCCATCATGGGTGCCCAGTTTGGCACGGCCTCGTTCCTGTGGATTGTGTTGGGCAGCATCTTTGCCGGTGCCGTCCACGACTACCTCTCGGGCATGATTTCGTTGCGTGACAAAGGCGCAAGCCTGCCCGAAATCCATGGCACCTACCTCGGCAACGGCGCCAAACAAGTGATGCGTGCCTTCACCGTCATCCTGATGATTTTGGTCGGCGTGGTGTTCGTCAACACGCCAGCCACGCTGCTCAACGCACACTTCACGCCAAGCTGGAATCCATACATTTGGATTGCCATTATCTTGGTTTACTACCTGATAGCCACTTTGTTACCCATTGACAAAGTCATCGGGAAAATCTATCCCATCTTTGGCATTCTGCTTTTGGGCATGGCCGTGGCCATCTTCATCGCTTTCCTTATCTACAAACCCGAAATCCCGGAGTTGTGGAGCGGCCTGCAAAACCGTCACCCTGACGCAGCCAACAACCCCATCTTCCCGATGATGTTCATCAGCATCGCTTGCGGCGCCATCTCCGGCTTCCATGCCACGCAGTCGCCCTTGATGGCGCGATGCATGGTCAATGAGAAGCAAGGCCGCCCGATTTTCTACGGTGCCATGATCACTGAAGGCGTGGTTGCCTTGATTTGGGCTGCTGCTGCGGCTTATTTCTTCGGCCCCGACAGCGTGGTAGATGTCACTGGCAAGAGTGGTGCCGCCATCGTGGGCATCATTGCCAACACTTGGTTCACGCCCGTTATCGCCGTCATCACCATCTTGGGTGTCATCAGCGCGGCAGTCACCTCGGGCGACACGGCTTTGCGCTCGGCCCGACTCATCATCGCCGACTTCATGCACTACGACCAGAAGCCCATCAAGAACCGCTTGATTGTGGCCATCCCAATGTTCGTCGTCACCGCAGCCATTTTGGTCTACAGCATTTCCGACAAAAACGGCTTCCAACTCATCTGGCGTTATTTCGCTTGGGCCAACCAGGTTTTGGCCACTGTAACGCTTTGGGCCATTTCGGTCTATCTCGCCAAAAACAAAGGCAAGATGTGGTATCTCGTGACCCTCATCCCTGCCCTCTTCATGACGATGGTCACCGGATCGTTCCTCTTTGTTGCCAAAGCCGCCGACGGTGGTTTAGGTTCTATCCTGCCTCGTCCTGTTGGATTTGGCATCGGCGCCGCCATCACTGTATTGGGATTGGCGCTGTTTGCAATGTTTTTGAAGAAGAACCAAAAAGCCCTATCCTGATGAAAAGGTTTTCAATTGCACTTGCCATCACCTTGATAATAAGCTGTTTGTCCTCATGCCACAAAGTGGAATACGGAGGACTGACGGGCAAGATCCTGCACAAGAAATACAACCCAGCGTTGAACATCAACCGTATTAGGGACAATGAACCTGAACAAGTTTCGGACACCCTCAAAATCGACCTTGACGAGGATGGTAGCCATGATCTTAAACTTTATTTCTTTTATGAACAGGTTTGCATTGAGGCCGCTAATGACTGGGAACTCAGCGTCACGACTGATGGCTACATGAACACCCTGAATTGGTGGAACAGGGATTACCGCGTCTTATGGGGACACCTTGTTCCGATTTGTGTGAGACATAGCGTCGACGAAGGCTATTGCTACGGTTGGCTGGACTGCTATTCCACCTTGGGCAGCGAAGGCCAAGTGGATGTCATACGCTTCTATTTCAGGGAAACTGGCTATTGCACCTGCCCGAATTACCCCTTGAAATGGGGCGAAAAATAATGTGAAAATGCCCGACTGGAGATTTCCAATCGGGCATTTTTCGTGTTCTGCGGGCGCATTGACTTCGTCGAATACTGCGTATTTCGATACGTCCCTACAATTATTTCGTGGCCTCGGCATAACCGGCACGCACGGCCTGGATGTTGAGGTCGACGACCTCTTGACCTTTCTTGCCGAAGATGTGGGCGATGGCCTCCTCGACCTTCTCCATGGAGATGCCGAGATAAGGCACCGTGGCACCCAAAAGCACCATGTTGGAACGGGCCTTCAGTTGCTTGGCGATCTCGTTGGCGTTGAACGAAACCACATGCTCCAGCTTGGCCAACTCAGCGTTAATCTTCTCCATATCGGGATAGTTGCTGATGTTGATGAAGGGATCATTGTTGGTGATGACCCAACCTTCCTTGCTCAGCCAAGGCAGGTAGCGCAAGGCTTCCATAGGCTCGGAAGAGAGGATGATGTCGGCCTGACCTTCGGGAATCACGTCGGCAAAAATCTCATTGTCGGAGATGCGGAGGTGCGAGAACACCGAGCCACCGCGCTGCGACATACCGTGGATTTCGCTCTGTTTCAGGTTCATACCCATATTGAGAGCAGCGTCAGAGATGATTTTGGCCACCGAAACGATGCCATCGCCGCCCACGCCGCATAATACTATGTCTTTTTTCATTTTTCTGGATTTAAGATTTAAAATTCAAAATTCTGATTGTAGAGACGTAGCGCGCTACGTCTCTACTAACCAAACGATTATTTCTTCAGATGCTTTTTGAGTTCGACGATGCAGGTGCGGTGCGGGATGATGACCGACACGCCGTTGTAGTTGACCTCTTCCTCGATGACCTTCACGTTCTCCTCGTGGTTCTTGGGCAGCGGGACGATGTCGCGGATGTGTTCGGGTTCAACACCAAGGCCTTCGCAGATGCGGCGGATCTTGTTGTGGGCCGACGAAGGCTGGCCGCCCGTCATGGCGGTGATGTCGTTGTCGAGGATCATGACCACGACGTTGGCCTTCTCGTTGACGCAGTCCATGAGGCCCGTCAGGCCGCTGTGACCGAAGGTACCGTCGCCGATGACGGCAACGCTCGGGAAGATGCCCACCTCGCTGGCGCCCTTGGCCATGGTGATGGAGGCACCCATGCACACGGTCGTGTTGATGGCACCCATGTTGAAGCCCAAAGTGTAGCAACCAATGTCGCCAAACACCTTGCCACCCTTGTGGTTGGCCATCACCTCGTTGAGGGCATTGTAGCTGTCGACGTGGGGGCAACCCTGGCAAAGCGCAGGAGGACGGTTGGTGACCACTTCCGGCACGCTGTACATGGTAGGCACGTCCATACCGAGGGCCTTGGCCACCTTTTCGGCGTTCAGTTCGCCATCGCGGCGGATGGTCTCGTCGAGACGGCCCATGACGGTTTTGCCCTTGCCGAGGAAGCCCTTGACTAACTCCTCAACGAAAGGCTGGCCATCTTCGAGGACGAGGATTTCGTCGCACTCGTCGTAGAGCTTATTAATCATATCGTAAGGCAACGGATACTGCGTCACCTTCACGACAGGATAGGGGCATTGGCCATCGGGGAAGTTCTCCATCAGGTAGTTGTAGGCGATACCCGTGGTGATGATGCCGATGTTCTTCTTCGGGCCGTCAAAGTATTTGTTGTAGCCGGAAGTCTCTGAAGCCTCGGTGAAAGCGGGTTGCTTGTCGATGAGGTTGCGATAGAGGCGCTTGGCATTGGCCGGAAGCAGCACGAACGACTTGGCATCGGCAGGCTCGGTGAGTTCGTTTTGCGGACGGACAGGCTTGCGCACCACGCCAGCGCGGCTGTGGGCCAAACGAGTCGGGATGCGGTAAAGCACTGGCGTGCCGAGCTTTTCGCTCAGTTCATAGCCGTAATGCACCATGTCGTATGCCTCTTGTTGGTTCGAAGGTTCCAGCATGGGAATCATGGCCCAGTGGCCATAGAAGCGGCTGTCTTGTTCGTCTTGCGACGAGAACATCGACGGGTCGTCGGCCACGACGACGAGGACGCCCTTCGTGCCGATGATGGCGGCATTCATGAAGGGGTCGCCGCAAACGTTGAGACCCACGTGCTTCATGCAGGTCATGGCACGCTTGCCGGCGTAGGCCACGCCGATGGAGGCCTCAAGGGCGGTCTTCTCGTTGGCGCACCAGTTGGCGATCACGCCTTGTTCCTTGGCTTGCTTCGAGTTGATGACATACTCTGTGATTTGGGTTGAAGGCGTGCCCGGGTAGCTGTTGATGGCCGAGCCGCCAGCGTCGATGAAGCCTTGTGCAATGGCCTCATCGCCTAAAAGCAGTAATTTCTCCATATCAATAATTCAGTATTTCAGATTTAAAATTTCAGATTCAAAATTCAAAGATTTCACTATGGCCTATGGCTTATGGCTCGCTTCGCCCAATGCGACAAAGGATTGCCGCTTCGACGAAACATGCCATTGGCCATAGGCTATAGGCCATAGTCAGATTGCCACAAAGATACGGAAAAAAGCGATACAAACAAGAAAAAAGTCGAAATTGTTATTTCGCTTACCGAAATATGATGTGCAACCGTTGGATTTGCTCCTTTAGGGTCTCGTCTTCGTCGTCGTTTTCATGCCAAATGACATAATCGGACAAGAGACGTTTGCCTTCTTCAGGCCATTGTTTGGACATCCGCGCCCTTATGGCGGTTTCATCGCAATGGTCGCGGGACATGGCACGACGCAGACGGATGGTTTCGGAAGCCGTCACCATCACCACGGCATCGAATCGCCTTTCGAGACGTTTCTCGAAAACCAGCGCCGACTCAAACAAGACGTAAGGCGCGTTTTGTCGTGCCATCCATCGCTCAAAATCGATGAACAGAGCGGGATAAAGGATGCCTTCCAGGTCGCGTTGGGCTGTTTCGTCGCTGAAAATCATTGCAGAGATAAATTTTCTATTTAACTCGTTTTCAGAAACATAGAAAACACCACCAAAACGCTCACAGATTTGTCGGCGCACATCGGGTAGGAAATACATTCGCTTGGCGGCATCGTCGCTGCTGTAGACAGGGATTCCAAACCTTTGTTTCCACAGCTCGCATACCCACGACTTGCCGCTGCCGATGTTTCCCGTTATGGCTACCTTTTTCATTGCACGATAAGATATTCCACCTTGTCGGGGCGGGTGCTGAGGACTTGCACGGTGGGTGGCCAAGAGGCGAGGCGCACGTCAAGAAGGGGTTGCATGGCTTTGAGTTGCTGCATGTCGACCGCCACGCTGAAGCCCTCAGGCGTGATGGATGCATAGTCCTTCATGGCAACGAGGCATTTCACCGTCATCTTGTCGGGGAAGAAACGCACTCTGAGGCTGTCGGCCACCGTGATAGGCACTTCGACATCCATCTCGGTGAATTTCTCCACCTGTATCTCAGCCTTCACCACTTTGACATTGGAACGAATGAGTCCATCCATGAGATTGAGCGGCACAGTCTCCGTAAAATTCTGGTTGACACCGCTTTTCGAAAGTATCTGGGTCCTAACGACCTTGATTGTGTCGATGGTCTCTTGAGGGCCGAAGATGGTCACCGACGACGGTTCGAGCGTCGGGATTCCATAAATGTCGTATTGCCGTTGCGGCTTGATGTCGTAACTCAAGGCAACCGGCACCACTTTCGATTTCAGCGCATCCATGTTGAAATACACCTTGGCCTCGTTCATCGTGATGTCGGAAGCGTTGATGTCAAGACTTTCGGCGATTTTGTCGGCAACATATTGGCTACTAACGGAATAGCTATTCCCGTTTTCAAGGCGATAGGGCACCTCGGCCAAGGAGATGGCAACGACCCTGTTGGCCTCGCGAATCATCTTGTATCTCAAGGTATGGAAGCCGTCGATGTTGAGCGAGAGCTTCACCAACTGCTCGTCTGCCGACATCCACTTGTCGGCAGGCACGTCCTCGAAATGGACGCGATAGGCGGTCTGGGTGACATAGTTCTCCGACAGTTTGACCAAGAACCATGCCGCCGTGGAGATGGCAAGAAAGATGAGGAAAGTGAGTACTGACCTGTTTTTCATGGCTTAAGCCTGACCAACGGGAGCACCGTTTTGCACTAATGCCGACTTCTCAACCTCGACCTCAACATTGGGTGCGAGCGAAATCATGACCGTAGTGTCTTTCACTTCGACCACCTTGCCATGGAAACCGCCGATGGTGGTCACCTTGTCGCCTTTCTTCAGGCCTTCGCGGAACTTTTGCTCTTCCTTGGCCTTCTTCGACTGCGGACGAATGAAGAAAAGCCAGAAAACAACGATGAGCAAGAGGATGAAAATCAAGCTCGTCCAGGAGCTTTGGCCTTGGCCTGCTGCGGCAGCATCTTGTAAAAGAATAAATAACGTGTTCATTTCTAATTATTTAAAGATTAATCTTGAGATTTCTATTATGACTAATACTGATCGGGTGTTTGCACTTTTGCCTTGATACGAAGCGTAGTCTTTGCGGGATTGGTGTTCGTCATGACGGTGAGGAAACGGCTTTGGAAACCATGATGGCCCGAGCTGTTGTAGGTCACCTTGATGTCGCCAGTCTTGCCCGGCGCAATGGGTTCGCGCGAAAAGTCGCCGACGGTGCAGCCGCAGCTTGAGCCCACTTCGCTGATGATGAGTGGCGCATTGCCCACATTCGTGAAGTGGAACGAATAGGTCACCACCTCGCCTTGAAGCAGCGTGCCAAAGTCGTGTTCTTCCTTGTCGAATTTGATGCTTGCTTGCTTGTTTGAGGTTTCGAGGGCCGATTTGGGATTGGTCACCAAGTCGGTGGAAAGCTGGCCTTGCTGCCCGTCGCGGCCATTGCAAGCCACGAGCATCATCAGGGTCAATGCTATGATAGGAATCAGTTTTTTCATCTTGATGCGGGTTGTCTTTGTGATTTGATGATCATCACCGAGCCTTGGTAGGTTGCGTCGTTCTTCAGTCCGTGGCATTTCAGCACATAGAAATAGGTACCGTCGGAGAGTCCGCCGCCATCCCAGTCGTTCTGATAGTCCTTGGAATGGTAGACGACGCGTCCCCAGCGGTTGAAGATGGTCAGCTCCGACGACTCATAATAACGATTCAACGGTTCGTAGTTCTCATATTCGGCACCCGACTCACGGTAGCCACGGCTTCCGTTGTCGCCACCCGAAGGCATGTCGCTGCCACCGTCGAGCGAGATGATGAAATAGTCGTTGGTGCCGTCGCCGTTGGGCGTAAACACATTCGGGATCTTCAGTTTGACGGGTTCCACCTTGACGGTGTGATAATAAGAGGTGTCGCACCCTTGCGGGTTGTAGACCTTCAGCTCCGTGCTATAGTCGCCCGTCTCCACATAAGTGAAACGCGGCTCGTTTTCGGTCGACGTTATGTTGTATTGCTGGTTGAGGACCCAATAGAAGTTGCTGATATCCAAAGTGTCAGCCGAAAGGTTCTCAAAGGAATAGGTTACATGCGGGTTTTGCAGATAAACGGTGTCGCCAGGGTCAGTGGTGATTTCGGCCACGGGATTGGGATAAGCCCGCAGCGTCACGCTGTCGCGTTGGCTGCAACCGCGTCCGTCGGTCACCTTAATATAATAGTACTTGTATGCCTCCAAACCGATGGCCCACCTCGGGTCGTTAGGGGCGATATGCAAGGGGCTGACCTCCCATTGGTAGACGAAAGGCGGCTCGTAAACCGTGGCGAGGCTGTCGACCATGGCCACCACTTGCGCATTGCGTCCGTTTTCTTCCTCACGATTGCTGCAAGTGAGCTTCAGCTGGCGGAAGTTCACCTCAAAACGAGGCATCACCTCGACGGTGAACTCCGACTGGCACACCTCATTGCCGCTTTCGGCCTCACGGATTTCCACCCGGTAGGTAGTGGTCGAAAAAGGCCGCACCGTGATGCTGTTGGTGGTTTGCCCACCGGGCGACCAAGAATAGGAATAGAGGTAGTTGTTGGGAACGCTGAGCGTCACAGCCGACTGGCTGCACACAGGCATGTCGACATTGCAGGTGATTTCGCAGGGGTCTTGCGCCTTTGCGAAAAGCGAGCAAACACATGCCATGAACAGCAGTAAGGCTCTCGATATTAGGATGGTGTGTCTCATTACGAATCCAAAATAGGTTGCAAAGATAGGAATTTTATCAAGACGAACGCAACTTCATGCCGAATATTGTTTCAACCTACACTTTACAGCTTCACCAGCTTGACCATTTTGCCCATCACACCCGGACTGCCATAGTTGACCACATAAACACCAGCAGGCCAAGCGCTTGTATCAATATTCACGGTGGTTTCGAAGCGCACAAGCGGCAGCACGCAATTGCCCACGATGTCATAGACGGCCACGTCGATGAAGCCCATCTCGGAGGTGCGTATCGTGAAGCCGTCGCGAATGGGATTGGGGAATACCCCGTCGGCGATTTCCACCTCGGGGGTGGGCACGGAAGGCACCAAGGCTTTCCAAGAGGCTTCCCAGCCCGCAGCTGTTATGCCGCAGTCGGAGCGGAACTCGACGCACATCACGTTGCCCGACGCCGTAACCGTCCCAGGACTTTGCGTGTTCCACCGCCCGATTTTCGGGGCATAGACGTTGTCGCCATCATAAATCCAGAGGAAGTCGTAGTCGGGCTCCATGCCGAAGCTGCTGAAATCCAGCTGAATGGTTGAAACGTCAGGGCCTTTGACAACCCAAATCCCGCGTTCGTCGTTGCCATAATTTGTATGGTCGAGGCGGCCTTCCTCGCCTTCCAAAACGGTGACGGGCGTGCCTTCGTTGATGAGTTTGTAGTAATAGTTCCAGTCCCAATACGGCCCTGGGTCGGTGTGGGTTTGGTCGGGATAATGCTGGTGGCCTCGGATTTTGGTGCATGCCTCCTCGCCGCCGAGGTCGTGGACGCCGCTATTCAGCAATGTGCCGTTGTCCAAAGTGTCGCGATAGAAGGTGCGATGCCCATCAATGGTTTCGTAGCGCGAGCAGATGTTGCGCACCAAGTCGGCGGAAGAGCGATACATTGCCTCAGTGAAAAAACTCCAAATGTCGCCGTAAGCCTCATGCTCGATGCCGATGGTGTAGCCGTTGGCTGAGCGGGCGTGCCAAGCCTTGTCGGCCTCGCGCACCATCTGCGTGATTTGTCCGTCGACGGAACGGATGACATAATGCGCCGACACCTGCGCATCGCAGTTCTTGAACCAGCTGATGCAGCCCGCATAACTACCTTCAGTATAATGAATTACAACGGAACTCACTTCTTTGGTGCGCGGCTCGAAGTTGCACGGCGGCGCGGGGTCCCAAATGGCGCCAGGATAGTCGCCCGCCCGCGACATTTTGAGGACTGGGGCTGAAAGTCGCTCGTAATATGCCGGAAACGTGCTTTTCAGGTCGATGTCATATTTCGGGAAGCCGAACTGCGCAGCCCTGACGCTATCGTTGAGGAACACACACACCGAATAAAGCATCGACTGCATCGGATAGTCGTCCTTCTCCTCCCCTGTCGGCAGTTCCGAAAGCCGCTGGACGACATTGAGATAGCCTTTGATTTCGGTGGCTTTGGCTTCCTTCGCCAAGCGGGAAAAAGCCATGGCATAGGCCAACACATTCTTTTCGGGGCTTTCGAGGATTTCCGTTTCCGAAATGCCTGAAAGCTCCGCCACAAGGTGCAGGTTCTCACGGAAATAGCTCTTCCCGTCGCGCACCAGGCCCATCAAGCCGTAGGCGCGGGGCATGGCATCGGGGCCGTCGTGATGGTAGTTGGCATCGGTCAAGTGATGGCAATGCGTGTTGGTGAACGAGATGGCTTCCAACAAGCCTTTTAGGACATCGGGGCAGGCTTCGTAGGCCGCGTTGAAGGCGGAATGGTAGTTTTCGGAGGTTTGTGCTGATGTCCTGAATTGAAATGATAGCAACAGGAACAATAGTATGGCGATGTGTTTCATTGGTAAAGGGTTATGCAACTTAATGCAAAAGTAGGGATTTTTCGGTAAATCCTCAAAAATCCACGGGGATTTTTCGTAAATCCGCAAAAAAACCACAGGAATCGCAAACACGAATTTCCACGAATATACCACGAATTTCCATAAATTATAGACACCAATTTCCACGATCAAATCATTATTGAATCATTCGTGACCAATTACATGATAATTCATGTTGAAGAACACGATTGACCACAGCCTCTTCATCTGCGGGGATTGAAATCGCCCGATGACATATCATCACCCCTTCGGGGTTCCTCCGCGCCCTCCTGCCCGCCTCCAAGTCCTGAAAGGACGACCCTAATTCAACGGGGCAATTCATTCCCCGAAAAACACGCGATCTACGGCAGCACCCCGATAGGCATAAAAAAGCAAGGCTGCCGTGGTACAACAGCCGCATATCATTCATTACAGCATTGCAAATGCTCATACTCACCCCTTCCGCATTGCAAATGCGGAAGAACTAGGGAATTCTATAGTTAATGGAGCCAATCCGCATCGCGAACCAAACGCACAGACAAACCATAACTGCGAAATTCCCAATTTGTGCTATAATTTGTGCTGGCAAGATACATTTTAAACGCCTTTGAAGCCTCGTAATACTCGGACGACCAATAGTAGCCATAACTACCAACATCATTAATGTAAATACTCTCCATCTCACTTGGAGACTCAAAATAATCCACTGCCACCCTCTTGCCTGCGGCGGGCAAGAATACCGCGCCATAGGCCTCAAGCGAGTTGGTCCAATCCTCGGCAGAGATGGTGTTGCTGCCAAAACCATTGCTGTTGTCGTTGGGATAGTTCAGCGCGTAATAGGCCGCCGACCAGTCGTCAGGCAACAGGATGTAGCCGTTCACGCCGTTCACCGAAGCCACCACCCAACGGATGCCGGATGCAGTGGTACGCGTGTTGAACAAGTAAACCCAGTTGCTCCGTGACGGGGTGCGCCAGCCGCTGTTCTCGGCGTTTCCGCCGTTGCGTATCGCGTTGTAGCCCCAATCCGTCTGGTCGTAAAGGTTTGCCCAAGTTCCGTAAGAACGATACATACTATAATCTGCACTTACGCTCCAAGGCTGATAGTAGGTATCATTGCGTTCATATCCGCTCGTGGCCCAGCCGAAGAGGTCGCGGTCGATGGTTTTGTTGTCGGTGGCCTGTGGCGTGGTCTCTCCGATGTAGTCCCACTGGTGGTCGGCAAACTTCCAGTAGCCGCCCGTGTTGTTGTCGTCGCCGTTGCCCGCACTGCCGATGTACTGCAGGTTGCCTTTCGAGAAGCGCACTTGCTGAGTGGCACTCACTGAGAAAAGCCCCTCAATGACACCGGCACGGAGGCTGGTGTTTGCGGCTATGCCTTCCGCAAGGTAATCATTCGCCGCAATCGCGGGAATGGTGCCACAGGTTCCGGTATAAAGGCCATCGTAGGAATTGACCACCGCATCCGTCACCTCGTCTTGCGGCAGCAGGATGGCCCACCTCTCGCCATTGCCGGCGGGCAAGGCTATGGAGCCTGCTCCGTCTTGGCTGTAGGCCAACCCGTTGGTCGCGAAATCCACCGTCACCTTGTTGTTCAAGCCAGTGATGCAGGTGGCCGCTTCGGAAATCGTGGTCACGTCGAACTTCACCAAGGCGCACTTGTTGAGCAGGGTGGCGTTGTAGGCCGTCCGGCCTGTTTCGTAGTTTTCGCGCGAAGGCGCGTAGGAAATCACAGGCAGATACTCTGTCTGGTCACTAATGACCACACTGCATTCAGTATTTTCCGCATAGAACTCTGGGGTCTTGTTGCCAAGGAAAAAAAATTGAAGTTTCTGCCCTTCAGTCGGTTCCGTGATTTCACCACTGAAGACTGTACCATTATAGGACATTGTTCCGACATAAACGCCGTTGCTGGCCACATGAATTACGTCTCCGTTCTCGAAAGTAACAACACCTGTTTCGGGTGTTACAGCCACTCTCGAGCCACTGTTGCCACTCACATTGAGTGTAATGGGCACTTTTACGGCTTCATCGTTTGAAGCAGACGTGTTTTCCTTCTTGCATTGCGACATGCCTAACAATATGGCAAATGCCATTGCGAAAACGCCAAGCTTTTTCATTGTTCGTCCTCCTTTCTTTTTAAGGCTGCATAACCCGCACCTGCCACAAGCAGAATGGCTATTCCACTGCCGACGGGCACTGTCTGACCAAAGGTTTGGTTGTCGATAATGCCCGTTTCTTCGCTGCGATAGCCAAAAACCCCAGACCTTACGGTTGAACCGCCATAGCCGTAATGGACCTCATCGGTCACGCCACGCTGGAACAAGCCGCCTTGGGCAAAAAGACCCATTGGCGACGACCAAAAGGCCATCACCACAAAAGCGACGAAAAAGCTTTTCTTTGTTTTAACTCCTTTCATAGTGTATTGTTATATGTTTTCAAATGACAAAGCAAAAGCCCTTGGCTTTTGGCCAAAGACTTGATTATCAGATTTGTAAATAATTGATTATCAGTTTTATAGGGGGGGGGTACAAAACAATTTGCCAAGATTGGCAAATACTTCGCAATGAAATTATATTTTACGAGTTTGACGAACATTTTGGAGTGCAAAAATAGGGAAATTTCCAATGGAACATTCAAGGACGTGAAAAAACGAATTATTTTTCTAAATCGCATTTATTATGGAATAAAAACATTATTTTTGCCGAAAATAATGTTTGGACAAATGAAATTCGTAGACAGAGAAAACGAGACCAACCGCCTCAAACGGGTCTTAAGCCAAGAAGGCCAGGCGCAATTCGTCGTCATTTACGGACGTCGGCGTTTAGGAAAATCAACGCTCATCCGCCACGTGTTGACCGACAACGACATCTATTTCATGGCCGACCAAACCGAACAAAGCCAGCAACTTGCATTGTTGGCCAAGACCATCGGAACGAGAATCCCCGATTTCGACAAGGTCGTCTATCCCGGCTGGGAAACGCTTATCGTCACTTTGGCACATCGAACCACCGAAAGACTCACACTGTGCTTGGACGAGTTCCCCTACTTGGTCAAATCCAGTCCAAGCCTGCCTTCCATACTGCAACGGCACATCGACAGCAAGCAACTGCCGTTCAACCTCATCATTTGCGGCTCGTCGCAACAAATGATGCAAGGCTTGGTGCTCGATGCCGCCTCTCCGCTTTACGGTCGCGGCAGCGTCATCATGAAACTTGAACCCATTCCCGTCCGTCATTTGCAAGAAGTCCTTCACGCCGATGCCGTCCAAACCGTCGAAGAATCAGCCATTTGGGGCGGTGTTCCCCGGTACTGGGAAATCAGGGAGCAAGAACCTTCGCTGAAAGATGCCATCGCCAACCACATCACCGACCCTAACGGCACTTTATACGACGAACCATCAAGGCTTTTTCTCGATGATTTCCAACATACTACGCAATCATCAGCCTTGCTTTCCGTCATCGGCAACGGAGCCAATCGCCTCTCGGAAATCGCCGGCCGTATGCAAAAAAACGCCACCGACCTCAGCGGTCCGCTCGCCAAACTCATCAACTTGGGCTACATCGAACGCGAAACCCCTTTTGGCGAAAATCCGCGCAACAGCAAACGGAGCTACTACCAAATCAGCGACCCGTTCATGCGCACCTATTACCGATATGTGGTGCCCAACCGCTCGCTCATCAACCTGCATAGAAACGAGGTCGTAAGCCAAATCATCGGCAACAGCTTTTCCGATTTCGTGGCAGCGCATTGGGAACGGCTCTGCCGCAAAGCGGTCAGCGGTAACCAACTGCTTGGGACGACATGGGGTGTGGCTTCCCGATGGTGGGGAACAGTGATTATTAATAAGGAGAAAAAAGACATTGAATTAGATGTGGTTGCCGAATCCATTGACAAGAAAAAAATCCTCATTGGAGAATGTAAATGGACCGAAGGCGAACAAGCCGAAAGGCTGTTCAAGGAACTTGAGATAAAAGCGCAATCGCTGCCATTCGTAAAAGGAAAAGAGGTCATATATGCTCTATTCCTGAAACGACCAGCCAAAGATGGCATTACCAAGCATGTGTTTCTGCCTCAATCTGTTATCAACGACTTTATGGATTAAAACATAATTATGAAGTAACAACATAATGTTTCTACAACATAATTATCATTAGATGGCAAAACAGCGAAAATTCTATGCAATGGTGTTAAATGAGGAAAATTCCCTAAATTTGCAGCCAAAATCATCAACAGCTATCAATATTAAACGATTAAACAATCAACAATTAAACATAAAATGAACACACTCAACGATTTCCAAAAAGAGATTCTTGCCGGCATCCCCGACGAGCTGCCGGAAGTGAAGCCATACGACACCACCATCAACCATGCGCCCAAGCGCAAGGACATCCTCACGAAGGAGGAAAAGAAGCTGGCCATCCGTAATGCTTTGCGTTATTTCCCGGCCAAGTTCCACAAGACTTTGGCCCCCGAATTTACCGAGGAATTGGAGAAATACGGCCGCATCTACATGTACCGTTTCCGCCCAAGCTACAAGATGTACGCCCGCCCGATTGAGGAGTATCCGGCCAAATGCAAACAAGCCGCAGCCATCATGCTGATGATCCAGAACAACTTGGACCCTGCCGTGGCACAACACCCGCACGAACTCATCATCTACGGCGGCAACGGCGCCATCTTCCAGAACTGGGCGCAATACCGCCTCGTGATGCAATATTTGGCCAACATGGAGGAAGATCAAACTCTCGCCATGTATAGCGGTCACCCGATGGGACTCTTCCCGTCGCATAAGGACGCACCTCGCGTGGTCGTAACCAACGGCATGATGATCCCGAACTACAGCAAACCCGACGACTGGGAGCGCTACAACGCCCTCGGCGTGACGCAATACGGCCAGATGACCGCCGGCTCCTATATGTATATCGGTCCCCAAGGCATCGTCCACGGCACGACCATCACCGTGCTCAACGCAGCCCGCAAGCACGGCGGTAGCACCGCTGGCAAGCTGTTTGTCACCGCTGGCCTCGGTGGCATGAGCGGTGCCCAGCCCAAGGCTGGCAACATCGCCGGCGTGGTGAGCATCACCGCCGAAATCAACCCGGCTGCCACGCAGAAGCGTTATCAGCAAGGCTGGGTCGACGAGGTTTACGACAACATTGAGGAACTGTTCAAGCATGTCAACGCGAGCCTCGCCAAGAAGGAAGCCCGCTCTTACGCCTACCAAGGCAACGTGGTCGACCTTTGGGAATATGCCGCCGAACACGACATCCACGTCGACCTCGGCTCCGACCAGACCTCGCTCCACAACCCGTGGGCTGGCGGTTACTATCCTGTCGGACAGTCGTTTGAGGAATCCAAGACCATGATGGCCGAGAATCCTGAGCTTTTCAAGGAGAAGGTGCAGGCCTCGTTGCGCCGCCATGTGGCCGCCATCAACAAGCTGACCGCCAAGGGCATGTACTTCTTCGACTAC
>DGXB01000046.1 GCA_002396205.1 Bacteroidales bacterium UBA4243 | reverse complement strand
AATCCCTACAAGTCGCCTACCGACATGGGTGTCAACATGGTTGGTTACTGCCTCAGCGACGACGAAATTTGTTGTGAAGCCTCGAAGCAGGAAATCATACGCCGTTACTACACAGCACTTTGCAACCTTGCCAAAGGCAAAGGCTCGGAAAACGAAGTGAACAAGATCGCCCTGCTGATGAAGCAAGCCCGCATCACCACTGCCGACCGCAAGACGACCCTTGCCGCCAAGGAAAGAAAAGAGCAGGAAGGCGTGTCTTCAGCTGCCATCGAGTTGGAAGACGGCACCATCATCACCGCCCACACCAGCGACCTGCTTGGCCCCAGCGCAGCCTTGCTCCTGAATGCCACCAAGCATCTTGCGGGCATCCCTCATGACGTGAAACTCATCCCACAAGCCATGATTGAGCCCATCCAGACGACGAAAGTCAACTACTTGCACGGCAACAACCCACGCCTGCATACCGACGAGGTCTTGGTGGCCCTCTCGATGCTCAGCCTCTGGGACGAGAACTGCAAGAAAGCCCTCGAATGCCTGCCGCAACTGAAAGGCTGCCAGGTGCATAGCACGGTGATGCTCAGCGAGGTGGACCAGAAGATTTTCAAGAAACTCGGCATCGACTTGACTTGCGACCCCGTGGCGAAGAAATGATCTAAAAGTTTCGGATCGCCCTCACGTAGAACTCTTGGTCTTTCAGCGAGTCGCTGATGACGATTTGTCCGTTTTGCAAGCGCACGGCGGCAGCGCCACGTGTGCCCGTCTCGGTGCTCGACCAATAGGTTTTGTCTTCCAAAGTCGGGTAGCCCAGCGAATCCAAGGTGGCATTCACCGCCTCCTGGTTCGCCAAAAGATGCCCCAACTCCGTGCTCGAAGGCACATACCATTGATGAAGGCCTATCATACGATGTTCATAATGAACAAGATGCCATGTGTTTCGCCGATAGCTCCATCCGATGGCAGGATAGTTGTAGAGGTCGTAATTGGATGAAACGATGTTGGTGTTGTTCCAGCCGTCATAGGGATTGGTGGCTCCCGTTTCGCAAACGATGTGTTGCGAATTGCACCATTGCAATTTGGTTTCTTCCAAGCTGACCATCAATCCGTTATGTGCGCCATAGGTATAGAAAACCACGCCTTCCAAGGTATCGTTTTTGAAATAATCGCCCACGTCGTAAGTAGTTTGGAAAGGCACATGAGGCTCACCGCCTTGTGGTGTTTCGGGCTTGTTGCAAGCGGCGCAAACAAGCAGAAGCAAGAAGAAACAGTGTATTGTTCTCATAACGCCATCATTTGTTTTCAAGGACAAGTCTGCCATCGGCAAAAACGGGCACAGCCGAAGCGCAATTCGTTTCGAGACAGAACCGAACATCACTTTCAAATCCTAAGGAAATCAAGCGTTTCAGATGGAAACAGCCCGAAAGGGCAGCCAAAAGATTGGCTTTGTTTTCATGGTAATAATGGTGCACCAAAATGCCCAAGTCGTCCAACTCAACTTCAGCTTTTTGCTGCAATAAATCAATCAGCAATCCTGCACAGAGACCGTCGTCGAGCGAAAAACGGCCTTCGGTGCCGGCGCAAACGATGGCAACATCGTGGCTGTCCCGATGCGACAACCGTTCTAAAACGTAATCTACCACCGCCTCGGCATTACGGAAACATACCAGAATCACATCGTCGGCACCTTTCACATTATTAATGGCATTGGTGCCGTTGGTTGTGGTCAGGATGACGGTCTTCCCTCCCACCCTTTCCTTGGTGTATTCCAACGGTGAATTGCCGAAATCGAAACCTTCGATCTTCAAAGCATGGCGTTCGCCGCCGCGCAAGGTCATGGTAGGCTCAAGCTGGGCATAAAGGCTTTGCGCCTCTTCGATGGTCTTGACGGGGACAACTTCGCGTGCGCCATTGCTTAAGGCAGTGGTAATCACCGATGTAGCCCGCAAGACATCGATAACGACGGCAATCTTTCCGCCGAAATCGATGTCTTGGGCTTGCTGGGCTGTGCTGATAACGCTAATGTTCATTTCCTTTTTTTTCGGAAACAAATCTGCATGAATCTATCGCAAATCCTTCTTTCTCTTCTTTGGGACTGCCCGAAACAGACCTTCGACGAAAACGTTATTTGTTTTTGATTTGACAGATTTGTTTCCCTTAACAAAGCATTAGATTCCAAGTGAAATATCCAGTCCCTGCGCGGTGCGCACCAAGTCGCTGTCGATGGTGACGAAGTTGGGCTGGGCCACGGCTTCCTTGAGCGACACGGCCACCACGTTGGGATGCTGGTAGGCCACCATCTGGCCGAACTGTCCGTTGAGGACCATCTCGAAGGCCTTCACGCCAAACTCGGCTGACAACACGCGGTCGTAGGCAATCGGGACGCCGCCGCGTTGCAGGTGACCGAGGGTGGTCTCGCGCATACCATGGGTGAATCCGGCAGCCTTCAGTTCCTCAATCAGCCGACGACCGATGCCACCCAGTTTCTTGTTTTCGTAACCGACCTCGCCGCTGATTTCGTAGACCTGGGTGCCGTCTTTCGGGCGTGCGCCTTCCGAGGCCACCACCACGGCAAAGCCACGGTCGCGGTTAAAGCGTTGCTCAAGGCGTTCTTTCACCACGTTGATGTCGTAGGGGAACTCAGGCAGGAGGCACACCTCGGCGCCGCCAGCGATGGCGCTGTGCAAGGCAATCCAGCCAGCATCGCGGCCCATCACTTCGAGGACGAAGACGCGGTTGTGCGAAGCCGCCGTGGTGACCAATTTGTCGACGGCCTCCGTTGCGATTTGCACAGCGGTCTGGAAGCCGAAGGTGCATTCCGTCATCGAGAGGTCGTTGTCGATGGTCTT
>DGXB01000041.1 GCA_002396205.1 Bacteroidales bacterium UBA4243 | reverse complement strand
TGGTCAAATCTATCAGACCTTTGGCGGCGAAGATCTTTATCCGAGCGTGGAAGAAAAAGCGGCCATGTTGCTGTATCTTGTCACCAAGAACCATTCGTTCAGCGACGGCAACAAACGCATTGCCGCAACGCTGTTCCTGTGGTTCCTCAACAATAACGGCATCCTCTATCGCGAGGACGGCAGCAAACGCCTCGCCGACAGCACCTTGGTTGCATTGACCTTGATGATTGCCGAAAGCAAGCCCGAGGAAAAGGATGTGATGGTGAAGGTGGTGGTGAACCTTATCAATCAGAAAAACTAAAAACCATGTCCCAAAACCTCATCAACAAATACGTCTGGCTCGTTGAGACGCTCTACCGCGCCAGGAAAATCACACTGAAGGAAATCAACCGGCGTTGGCTCGAAACGGATTTGAGCGAGGGCCTGGAGATTCCGCGCCGCACGTTCCACTCCTGGAAAAACACGGTGGAAGAGATGTTCGGCCTCGTTATCATGTGCGACAAGAGCGACGGCGACCGCTATTACATCGAGAACCGCGAGGCGCTCGAAGACGACGGCCTGCAACGCTGGCTGCTCAACACCATGTCGGCCAGCAACACGCTGTTGGACAACAAATCGCTCAGCGACCGCATCCTGTTGGAAAGCATCCCTTCGGGACAAACCTTCCTCGAAGACGTCATGAAGGCGATGAAGCAAGGCAAAGTATTGGAAATCACCTACAAGAGCTATTGGAGGGAACACGAAAGCACTTTCCGAGTGGCGCCCTATTGCGTGAAACTGTTCCGCCAACGCTGGTATTTGGTCGGCAACAGCGTCAATGAGGGCAAAATCCGAATCTATTCCTTGGACCGCTTTTTGGAGGCCAAACTCACAGACGAACCTTTTGAGTATCCCAAGGATTTCAGTCCCGAGGTCTATTTTGAGGGCTGTTTCGGCATCATCCGCGAAGAAAACTGCCCGTTGGAGACCGTGAAGCTGAAAGTCAGCCCGAACCAAGCCAACTATCTGCGCTCGCTGCCTTTGCACCAAACGCAGAAAGAATTGGTGCAAACAGCCGACTACAGCATTTTCTCGGTCGAGGTGCGTCCCACTTTCGATTTCCGCCAAGAACTCCTTTGGAACGGCGATGCGCTTGAAGTATTAGAGCCACTGTGGCTGCGAAAGGAAATGGCTGCTAAAATTAAGCAGATGGGGAACCATTACAAAAATGACTTTTCTTGATAAAAAACTTGCCGATAACGGCAAAAATCGCTAACTTTGCAGCGATTTTGAGAGAAAAACTTGCCGATAAATGGAATACATTTCAGTCAGTCAGTTTGCCGAAAAGCATGGAATCAGCGAGCGCACCACAATCAAAATCAAATTCTAATCATGAACGACTTCGCCGCCATCGACTTCGAGACCGCCAACAACGAGCGCACCAGCGTGTGCAGCGTGGGCGTGGTGATTGTGAAAGAAGGCGAGTTCGTCGACTCGTTCTATTCACTCATCCAGCCGGAGCCGAACTATTACCTTTATTGGAACACGATGGTACACGGCATCACCAAGGCCGACACCGAGGACGCTCCCGTTTTCCCGTATGTTTGGCACCAAATCGAGCCTTTGATCGAGGGCTTGCCCCTCGTGGCCCACAACAGCCCCTTCGACGAGGGTTGCCTGAAGGCCGTGATGCGCTGCTATCAGATGGATTACCCTGACTATCAGTTCTATTGCACCTGTCGCGCTTCGCGCAAACATTTTGGGAAACGATTGCCCAACCATCAATTGCATACCGTGGCCGAGGCTTGCGGCTACCATGAGTTCAACCACCACAACGCCCTTGCCGACGCTGAGGCTTGCGCTTGGATTGCTCGGGAGATTTTGTAATCGAAGTCAACGAAGTTTTTAGTATTTTTGTGGCCGTATTCATCAAAAACCACATCAAAATGAAAACCACGACAAGACAACTACTTAAGGCATTCATCCCTGCATTATTTGCTTCAATCATCTTCATTATGACCTTCTGCGACTCCAAGACACCCGTAGACCTCATCGTCCACAATGCCAAGGTCTACACCGTTGACGAGGCTTTCTCCAAAGCCCAAGCCTTTGCCGTGAAAGACGGAAAATTTGTCGCCGTCGGCGACGAGGAGACCATCATGCGGCAATATGTCGCCAAGGAAACCATTGACGCGCAAGGCGATGCAGTGTATCCCGGCTTCATGGACGGTCACTGCCACTTCAACGGTTACGGCGAGAACCTCATCCGCTGGGCCGATTTGAAGGGTTGCCAATCCTACGACGAAGTCATCGAACGCCTCAAGGTGCACGATAGCCTCTACCCTGCCGAATGGCTTCTGGGTCGCGGCTGGGACCAAAACCTCTGGGAAGTAACCGAGTTTCCTGACAACCAAAGGCTTGCCGAAGCCTTCCCAAACAAAAACGTACTGCTGACCCGTGTGGACGGTCACGCGGTGTTGGCCTCGAAAGAAGTGTTGGCCTTGGCGGGCATCGATGCCGAAACGAAGATGGATGGCGGCATGGCCATCGTCAAAGACGGGCGTTGCACGGGTGTGCTGATGGACAACCTTGCCGATGTTGCCAAAGCCTTGGTGCCCAAGATGGACGCCGCCCAGCAAACCCGAGCCTTGCTCAAGGCGCAAGAGGACTGTATGGGCGTGGGCCTGACCAGCGTCACCGACGCAGGCTTGGACATTGCCACCATCGAACTCATCGACAGCCTGCAACAAACTGGGCAACTCAAGATGCACGTCAATGCCATGGTGAATCCCGACGACGAGACGATGAATCATTTTATGCGTCAAGGCGTTATCGACGAAGAAAGGCTCACCGTGCGTAGCGTAAAGATTTACGCCGACGGTGCCCTTGGCTCGCGCGGTGCGAAACTGCTTGCGCCCTATGCCGACGACCCGACCAACGACGGCTTAATCCTTGAAAGCGATGAGTTCTACCGTCATGTCTGTCAAAAGGCCTACAACGCTGGTTATCAAGTCTGTTGCCATGCCATCGGCGATGGTGGCGCGCACCACATTTTGGACATCTACTCCGAATACCTCAAAGGCGGCAACGACCTCCGCTGGCGCATCGAGCACTCGCAAGTGATCGACGATGCCGACTTCCAACGCTTTGCCGACCTCAGCGTCATCCCCTCCATCCAAAGCACGCACTGCACTTCCGACATGGACTGGGCCGAGGAACGTTTGGGCGACCGCATCAAGAACGCCTACGCCTATCAGCGCCTACTTCGGCAAAACGGCTGGGTGATCAACGGCACCGACTTCCCCATCGAGGACATCAGCCCGATTTACACCTTCTATGCAGCTGTGGCACGCAAGCACTTGGACGGCACACCCACCGAGGGTTTCCAAATGGAGAACGCCCTCAGTCGTGAGCAAGCCTTGCGTTCCATCACCCTTTGGGTGGCCAAAGGATGTTTCCTTGAAACCCGAAAAGGCAGCATCGAAGTGGGCAAAGACGCCGATTTCGTCATCCTCGACAGAGACCTTATGACCGTCTCGGAAGACAAGATTGCCGATGCCAAAGTGAAGCTCTGCCACATCCATTGAAGATGAAACGAAGCCGATTTTATCCAATATTTTATCTGCACTGAATAAAAAAGGCGGTTTTTTATCCAATACAAGTGATTTATTGAATAAAAAAGGCTATTTTTGCAGCATAAATCATTTGCTGACATGAAAGACATCATCCTCAACCAACGCAAAGAACGCGACGAACTGCTCAGCCGCCCATATTTGGAACGACACACCAAATACGACAAAGACCAACTGCTATCCAACCCGCTCATCAAATTCATCAGCGGCCCGAGACGCGTGGGCAAATCGACTTTTGCGCTGTTGATGCTCAGAGGGAAAAACTTCGCCTATTTGAACTTCGACGATCAGTCACTTCTCAGCCAATGGGATGAGGAACTTGTCATGCGAATGCTCGACGATGTGTACCCTAGCCACGACTTCCTAATGCTCGACGAAGTGCAAAACCTTCCCGAATGGGACTTGTGGGTATCGAAGTTATATCGTCGGGGCAAGAACCTCATCATCACCGGCAGCAATGCCAACATGCTCAGCAGTGAGATGGCCACAGTGCTTACAGGGCGCTATCTACCCATCGAGATGCTGCCGTTCAGTCTTGAAGAGATGTTGGCGTGGCATCACATCGACTTGCACAACATCAAGAAAGAAGAAGAGACCGAAACCACCGCCTTGGTTGACGACTACCTGCGCAATGGCGGCTATCCCGAAACCATTTCCGCCCGGAACATCACTCAGAACTACCTCTCCACCTTGTTTGACTCAATGTTGCTGAAAGACATCACGAAACGCCACAAAGTAAGGAAGACCACAGAACTATATAACTTAGCCTCGTTCCTTTTGGCCAATTTCTGCAACCCAGTCTCGGCCAGTGGCCTAACCACGGAATTGAACCTGTCAAGCGTGTCAACCACCCAGAAATTCTGCCAATACCTGAACGAGCCGTTCCTGTTTTTCTTCCTTCCGCGATTCAACAACAAGTTGAAACTGATGCAGAAAGCAGACAAAAAAGTATATGTGGTCGACAATGGCTTTGTCAATTCCTCAGCCTTCAACCTTAGTGAAAACCTTGGCAGGCTGCTTGAAAATCAAGTGTTTGTTGAATTGCTACGCCGTGGCTACAAGCCAGGACAGACCATGTTCTACTACCGTTCGGCCAACGACAAGGAAACGGATTTTGTGCTGCGCGACGGCCCAAAAGTGAAGCAACTCATCCAAGTGTGCTACAGCCTTGATTCGGAGAAGACTCGCAAACGAGAAGCGAACTCATTGGTGGAATGTGCCAAAGAACTGCGATGCGAGAACCTTGTCATCGTCACCAAAAACGAAGAAGGCACCATTGAGAAGGACGGCCACGCCATACAAATCGTTCCGATTGTGAGGTTTTAAAAAAGGCTCCGCCTATTCGACGAAGCCATACCATTAAATTACGTTCTCGACTCACTCAGGAAGAACCAAAATTTTATTCAACAGAATGGACGAGGCGTACCGAGCACCCGGTACCACGACTTTCGTTGCTTGCAGAGTTACGGCCTATGGTTATTCTGTATGCGCTGTTGTAATCGCAGTATGAACTCGACCAGTAGTAGCCGTAATAGCCTGAACTGTAAACCGAAGTCCCATAGCGATAGCCAGCCACTGGCAGGAAAACAGCTCCGTTGGCCTCAAACTTGTTTGTCCAGTCGGTAGTGGTAATAATGTTGCTCTCAAAGTTCCCATAACTATTGTTGGCGTCGTTCAACTCGTATGTGGATGCATCCCAGTTGTTGGGCAGCAAAATGGCACCGCCCACGTTGTTCACAGTTGCCAAGGCAAAACTGATACCCGAAAGTGTGGGACGATAGTAGAACACATAATACCATTCATCACTGGTTAGTGTTCTCCATTGGCCTTCCGTATTGCCGCCGTTGCTTATTGCGTTGTATCCCCAATCGGCCTGGCCAGTTTGGTCATACAAGTTGTAGGTATATTCCCCATAGACGAAATAATCTTCCCTATTTGTGCTGGTGCACCAAGGCTGGTAGCAAACCGATCCGTGATTGAAGCCGCTTGTGCCCCATCCGAAAAGGTCACGGTCAACATTTTGGTAGTCACTGTTCTGTCCTGTGGAAGTAACAAGGTAATCCCATTGGTTGTCTGCAAATTTCCAGTAAGGAACAGATGCACTGCCAATATATTGAAGGTTGCCTTGTGAGAAATAGACACGGTCGCCGTTGTCGTTAATGGTGAATTTGCCGCTTATAGCACCTGTTGGAATACTACCGGGATTCGCCTCACCCGTCACAGTCAAAGCAATGCCTTCGTCGAGATAGTCGTTAGGCGTGATGGAAGGAATGGCCGGACGAGTACCTGCATAAACGCCGTCCTCGGTATAGACGGAGCCTTCATCGCCTTCCGCCAAAGCCGTTTGAGGAAGCAGAATGGCCCATTTCTCTCCGCCACCCCAACCCGGCAACTTGACAAGCCCATTGTCCACTTGACTATAGGAAAAGCCGTTGGTAGAGAAATCAACCGTCACTTTGTTGTTCAAGCCCAAGATGCAGGTAGGACTGTATGACAAGGTCGTGACATTAAACTTAACCAAGGCTGCCTTGTTGAGGAAAAAGGCGGTGTAAAGCCCTGCACCGTTGAAGGTCTCGTTGGAAGTTGCAAAAGAAATCACAGGATAGCCATTTGTCTGGTCGCTGATGTTCACCGAGCAGGAGGTGCTGCTGCCTGGGGTGAGGGTTTCTTCCGGTGTTTTGTTGCCGAGGAAGTAGAAGTAGAGAGGCTCGCCTTCGGTCGGGTTGGTGATGTTGCCAGCGAAGGAGTTGCCGTTGTTGGTCAGCGTACCCACGAATTTTTGTCCGCTGGCCACATACACCACATCGCCAGTCTGAAAGGCCACCATGCCGTTGTCGGGATTCACATTTATCCTTGAGCCGTCGTGCGCCTTCACATCAAGAGTGATGGCCACGGTGCCGTCCTCATTGGAGGCTGGCTGTTCCTGTTTCTTGCATTGCGACAGGCCCAAAACGAGTGCGACTGCCGCCAATATCATACTCACTTTTTTCATTGTTTTGTCTCCTTAATTGATTTGATTCTTTTTGTTTTGTTGATTTTTCTTGTCTTGCTTTTTTCTTTTCGTTGCGGCATAGCCTACTCCCACCGAAAGCAGTATGAGCAATCCGCTGCCAGTCGGTGTGCTATTGCCGAAGGTTTGATGCGTGAAGTTACCTTCTTGGTTGTTGCCGAAGGTTTGGTGCGTAAAGGTGCCGTCGTAGTCATTGCCGAAGGTTTGGTGTGTGAAGATTCCTTCCGAGCCATTTCGGTTTCCTTTCCCGAGCAGCCCGTGGCCGACTTCACTGTCGCTAACATCTCCGAACAAGCCTTGCCCCAACGCGCCAAGTGGCAACGACATCGCCGCCGCCATCGCCAAGGAAAGAGCAACGGCCTTCCCCCTCTTTTTGGTTTGCTTCTTCATAAGCGAAAGTTTTAAATTGATACTATGTGAATTGATTGTTTCCATTTCCAAACAAGCACAAAAAAAAGCGTGAAACTTCCTCGTTTCCCGCTCTACTATAGGTGTTTGGCGTAACCTGATTCACACAAGAAATAAGTCCATCTCACGCTACGCGCGAGCATATTGACTAAAACCCTGTGAATCTTCGTGTAAAAATCGCCAAACTTTTAGTAGAGAAGAATTCAGTTTTAATGCTGTTTATGTCGTTTCGTTTTCACGCAATCCTGCGCTTTTATTGCATATTTCGTTTCGTTTTATGGGTTACTCTTCGTGTTTATTCGCTGCAAAAATACACATTTTTTCAAAGGCGCAAGGACAAAAAGCAGGATTTTTCGCAAAAGCATAATTTCCAACACATTACTAAACAATTTCCGACAATGCGCAGGTATAACACCTCGCAAAATTCCGACAATACGCAGGTAGCATACCTCAAAAATTCCGATAGTGCGCAGGTGAACAACTACCGAAATTTCCGACAATGCGCAGGTGACCAAAGAATTTCAACCTAAAAATGCCGTTGAAAACGAATTTTATCGCACCTTTGCATCCCAATTCCATCCACGATGACTCAACCCAACGACTACATCATCATAAAAGACGCCACCGAGAACAACCTGAAGCACGTCGACGTGTGCATCCCGAAGCGGCAAATCACCGTGGTGACAGGCGTATCAGGCTCGGGCAAGTCGTCATTGGTTTTAGATACTATCGCGGCCAAGTCGCGGCGCGAGCTGAACGACACTTTCCCGTCGTTCACGCAGCAGTATTTGCCCAAATACGGTCGTCCGCACGTCGGCGACATTGAGAATTTGCCCATCGCCATCGTGATTGAGCAACGTAAGCCAGCTTCCAACTCACGTTCTACAGTAGGAACATATACAGATATTTACGCGCTACTCAGATTGTTATTCTCGCGCATCGGGCAGCCTTTCGTGGGCTATTCCGACGTTTTCTCCTTCAACCACCCGTCGGGCAGCTGTCCGCGCTGTGCGGGTTTGGGAGAAATCCGCGAGTTGGACATCCACAAGCTCGTCGACTTCGACAAGTCGCTCAACGACGAGGACACCATCCACTACATCGCCTTCGGCAAGGGCGGCTGGCGCTGGATCCGCTACGCCCACAGCGGCCTCTTCGACCTCGACAAGAAAATCCGCGACTACTCGCCCGAAGAACTCGACCTCTTCCTCAACTCGCCGCAAATCAAGTTGAAAAACCCGCCGTCGAACTGGCCGAAGAGTGCCAAATACGAAGGCCTCATCCCGCGCATGTACCGCAGCATCATCAACTCGGAGGAAGGCCTGCTCCACGCCGCCGTGCTCAACCCGATGCTGACGATGGGCACCTGTCCCGACTGCAAGGGGACGCGCCTCAACGAAAAGATACGCTCCTGCAAAATCAACGGGCTGAACATCGCCGAGGTGACCGCGATGAGCATCGCCGATGCCCGAAAATGGATGGAAACCATCGGCAATCCGTTGGCCGAAGACATCAAGCACGCCACCATCGAGCGTCTGGCCGCCTTGGAGGAAATCGGCCTCGGCTACCTCACCCTTGACCGCGCCATCGGGACGCTCTCGGGCGGCGAGGCGCAACGCTGCAAAATCGCCAAATACATCAACTCGCCACTGTCGGACGTGATGTACATCCTCGACGAACCCAGCGTTGGCCTCCACAACCACGACATCCTACTGATGCAGAAGTCAGTGCAAAAACTGAAGAACCACGGCAACACGGTCATCCTCGTCGAGCACCACAAGGACATGATCAAAATCGCCGACCATATCATCGACATGGGTCCGGGCGCGGGCATGGCCGGCGGCGAAATCGTGTTTGAAGGCAGCTACGACGAACTGCTCCACAGCCAAACGCTTACGGGCAAATCGCTCAGCGCGACCTCGGAAATCAAGGAGACGGTGCGCCAACCCAAGTCGTTTTTCCACTTGGAGAACGCCACTTTGCATAACATCAAAGACCTGACCATCGACCTGCCCTTGGGCGTGATGTGCGGCATCGCAGGCGTGGCCGGTTCGGGCAAAAGCTCGTTGATGGAGTGTTTCCGCAAGGCCTATCCGAAGCCCGAGGAAATCGTCTACATCAGCCAAAAGAACATCGGCATCAGCCTGCGCTCGACGCCTGCCACCTACCTCGAAGTGGCCGACGACATCCGCAAGCTCTTCGCCAAGACGAACAAGACCAAAGCAGATTTGTTCTCCTTCAACGGCAAAGGCGGCTGCCCCGTTTGCCAAGGCAAGGGCGTCATCGTCAGCGACATGGCATTTATGGATAGCATCGAAACCGTTTGCGAGGCTTGCGGCGGACTGCGCTACAGCAACGAGGTATTATTATATAAGGTGCAAGGCATGAACATCGCCGAGGTGATGGACCTCACGGCCAACAATGCCGCCGAAGTGTTCAGCGGCACCGTCATCGCCGACAAGTTGGAGCCTTTGCGCAAAGTCGGGTTGGGCTATCTGCATCTCAACCAGTCGCTTTCGACACTCTCGGGCGGCGAGCTGCAACGCATCAAGTTGGCTTCCTATCTGCGCGACGCGGGCAAGATCTTCATCATGGACGAACCCAGCGACGGCCTCCACCTCAACGACATCAAGCGGATTCTGGACCTTTTTGGCAAAATGGTCGAGGCGGGCAACACCATCTTCCTGATTGAGCACAACTTGGAGATGCTGAAACAGTGCGACCACCTCATTGAACTCGGTCCAGGAGGCGGCAACATGGGCGGCAAAGTCCTATTCGAAGGTACGCCAAAGCAAATGTTGCAGTGTCCGGCCTCAATTACAAGACCATATCTTTCAAGTCAAGAATATGAAATTTAGCCTAAAACGGCTTATTTTATTGATAAAACGGAACTTATATTTGCAAAATAATACCTATTTTTGCGTTTTTTCAGGGATTTTAAAAACTCATACACCAATGAAACAATTAATCAACCGAGGACTGCTGCTCATCATCCTCACTTTGGGACTGATCCTCAGAGTAGCAGCGCAGTCCACCTACGTCCACCTCACCATCACGATGAACGACGGAACCGAGGAAACCTACGACATGCTCAACACGAGCTACATGTATTTCGACAACGGCGAGAAGTTGGTCATCACCGAGACTATCGACAAAATGACCACCGTCGCCTACCCCTTGGCCGACATCCGCAAAATCACCTGCCAAGAAGTGGAAGGTCTTGACGAAACCTCAAGTCTCGATGTTGCGTTTTTTCCCAACCCTGTCCACGACAAGGTGACGTTCCGCAACGTCAGGGGGAAACAGACCGTCAAGATCTATGCCCTCGACGGCAGGCTGATAAAAGCCACGCAAATCGATGACAACCAAACAGTTGATGTCTCCACACTCCCACAAGGGCTTTATTTGGTCAATGTCAATTACAACACCTTTAAAATGATGAAACTATGAAAAAGACCGCTTTGACTTTTGCCATTTTGCTCGGCTGCATCGGCTTATACGCGCAAAACTACAACATGAACCTGCACAGGTCGGGTTCGGTGACTTACCAAAAAGAAGTGAACGAAATCAACGAAATACGTTTCCAAGGCAGTCAGCCCGCCAACATGCTCATCAACACGGAGAGTGGAACGACGACCTTCCCCATCACGCAATTCGACAGCATCACCTTCAACCTGCAAGAAGAACCGCCTGCGGGCGACACGGTCTACATCACCTACAACGGAAGCAGCGTGAATGTGGTCAACCCGTTCTCCAACAGCGGAGTCGAGGTCAGCACAAGCGGCGCCACCGTGACCGTGAACTCCACCATGGCTAATGTGCCCTACGTCGTTTCGGGCAGTTCTTCCAACGGCTCGCTGACGATGTATAGCAGCTCATCTTTCTATTTGGCTCTCAGCTCGTTGAACCTCACCAGCGGTAGCACGGCAGCCATCAATTTGGCCTCCAACGTAAGCGTCACACTCGCCCTGAGAGGCACTTCCACCATCATCGACAACGCCAACAGCGCACTCATTGGTGCCTTGCAAGCCGCAGGCAGCCTCACCATCAGCGGCGGCACGCTGAACGTGACAGGAAACGCCAAACACGGCATCGCGGTGGAAGGCACGATGACGATGAACTCAGGCACCATTAATATATTAGGTACCGACAGCGACGGCATCCACGGCAGCAGCAACCTGCAATGGAACGGCGGCACGCTCACCATCGCCTCGGCAGGCTCCGACGGCCTCGACTTCTCGGGCACCGTCACCATCGCCAACGGCAACCTCAGCATCAACACGACCGCCGAAGCCCAAAGAGGCATCAAGGTCTCGGGCCTCTTCACCATGAGCGGCGGCTCGCTCGGCATCAACACGAGTGGCACCGACAGTAAAGGCATCAAGGCCGACAGCGACCTCAACATCACGGGCGGCACGCTCACCATCGTGAACTCGGGCGACATGTCGAAAGGCCTCAAAGTGGACGGAGCCATCAACATCAGCGGCGGCACCATCGACATCACTGCCTCGGGCAGCACCGTGCTCGAATCGGTAGAAGGACAAAACGTGCCCTCCTACTGCTCGGCCATCAAGTGCGACACCGACATCAACATCACGGGCGGCACATTCACCATCACTTTGCCCACCACGAACCACGGGGGCAAGGGCATCAGCGCCGACGGCAACCTCACCATCGACGGCGCCACGATGCACATCACCACGCAAGGCAACGGTGCTTCGTACACCGTGAGCGGCTCCACCAAAGACGCCTACACCTCGGCCTGCCTGCGCTCGGACGGCAACATGAGCATCCTCTCAGGCAACCTCACCCTCATCAGCTCGGGCACCGGCGGCAAAGGCATCAACGTGGGCGACGACGACCACACCACCTCCACCCTCACCCTCGGCACCGAAGGCGGCACCGACGACGGCCTCATCCTCAACGTCACCACCTCCGGCGAACGCATCACCGTTTCGAGCGGCGGCGGCTGGCCCGGTCCTGGCGGCGGTGGCGGCGACTACGCCAATCCCAAGGGCATCAAGAGTCGAGGCAACTTGACCATCAACAGCGGCACCGTCACGGTCAACTGCACGCAGAACAACGAAGGCGGCGAGTGCATCGAAAGCAAGGCCACGCTGACCATCAACGGCGGCAACATCGAGACCTACTCGAAGACCGACGATCCCATCAATGCACGGACCAACCTCACCATCAACGGCGGCACCGTCTACTCGCACAGCGACAACAACGACGGCATCGACTCGAATGGCACCCTTTTCCTCAACGGTGGTTTCGTCATCTCCAACGGCGCGCGCCAGCCCGAGGAAGGCTTCGACTGCGACAACAACCAGTTCAAGATCACGGGAGGCACCTACATCGGCACGGGCGGCGCCACGAGCAACCCCACCCAGAACGTGTGCACCCAGCCTTCGCTGAAAATCAACACGCAGTCGGGCTACGCCATCCAGATTCTGAAGTCGGACGGCACGGTCATCTGCACCTACCAATGCCCCACTCTTTCCGGAGGAGGCGGTTGGCCGGGTCCGGGCGGCGGCAGCGGCTTGGTGATGCTCTTCACCGACCCGCAGCTGCAAACCGGACAATCGTACACCGTAAAATACAACGGCACCATCAGCGGTGGCACCAACTGGAACGGCTACTACACGGGCAACGTCACCTACAGCGGCGGCCAAAGCACCACGGTCAACGTCAACTCGATGGTGACCACGGTGAGTGCGGGAGGCGGCGGATGGTAATGGATAATATTCCATGTTTTCTTGACCACCTTACAATTGAATAAACACACATTCAATTAATCTGACTTCTCGGCTTTTTCGCGCTGGAAGATACGGCTTTTCTTGCAGTTACGCAAGGAAAGCCGATTTGTTTTTCAACGCGGGGCGAGTCCCTATTCCACGAAAGGGAAAAAACGTCGGCAGTCGCGGTTGACAACACCCCGATTGGCGACCAACAATAAAACGATTGAACAATCAACCGCCGAGATGGATTGGAATCTTTTTGGTGATTTTGCCGAAAAAACAAGCGTTTCCCGAAAAGATGTGTATCTTTGCAGCGTCAAACCGAAAAAAAGAAAGGATAACACTATGAGTACAGCAGCATTGCAGGGATTGCTCGAATACCTGTACGGGACACTCTCTCCCGACAACATGCTTTGGGTGGCCAACCATCTGATTGAACAGGCCAAGAAGGAGGAGGACTCAGAGTTGAAACCTTACACGATGGAGGAGATTAACGCCATGCTTGACGAGGCTGAGGCCAACTTCGCCGCAGGCAAGGGTATCCCCGACGAAGAGGCATGGGACGAATGGGAAGAGGATTTCGCCCGCATGGAACAAAAACATTATGAATTAACAGAAGCAGTATGAAAGTAGTTTGGGATGCCAAAGCGAGAAAAAGCAGAAACCAAGTTGCCGAATATATTCACCGGCATTTTGGAGCCAAACGGAAAGATGTGTTCTTGCTGGAAGTGCGCGAAACCACCAAGATGCTGAAAACTCATCCTAATCTCGGCCCCATTGACCCACTTTTCAATGACCGCCCCAAAACCTATCGCAGCGTCATCATCAATGGCTTAAGCAAGATGGTCTATTTCATTGAGGACGACACTATCTATATCGCCGCTTTCTGGGACACTCGCTGCGAGCCGAAGCAACAAGCCAGACAAGTGAAGTAGCCTTGCATTTATTATCACCCAAAAAAATCCGTCTTTCATTGACCACTTTGCGATTCTTTTCGTAATTTTGCGCCCGCAAAACAAAAGTGTGATTATGTCCGCAAAAACAAACATTTTTTCGGTCGCCACGGCGAAGAAACCCCAATAATATTTGGAGGTTTCGGAAATTTGTTTAAACACACACACACACACACACACACACACACACATTCTTATCGCCCATCACCTCTATAAATTTGCGCGCAGGCGCGGGCGACAATTTACGACTTTTTCCGGCAAATTGTTCAGGGCGATT
>DGXB01000045.1 GCA_002396205.1 Bacteroidales bacterium UBA4243 | reverse complement strand
TTCGACGGCAACTGGGAAGCCATGAGCGGCGACGTCAACTTTGAGCCTCGCTTGCAACGCACCATCAACGTCGACATCCGTTACGTGCTCTTCATCATCGACAAGTACGCCGGTGCCACCAACCTCATCGACGAGCTTGACATCCGCAAGGGCGAACCCCAGCCGCTGCGCGTGGAAGAAGAGAAAATCTAAATTATAACGACGCAAAATTTTGCGTCTCTACCGCAAAAAAACGGTCAATTTAACACATTGGCCGTTTTTTTGTGTATTTTTGCCTCGAGAATCTTGGCATTATGGCGAAAATCCGATTTGGCATATTGTGGAGCCTTTTCCTCGCCCTCGTTTCGGCGCAAGCCCAAACCGACACTGTGGTGTTCTCGGCCCATGGTGGCTTTTATGAAGAGACTTTTGCGCTCGAACTGTTCAGTTCCAACCCGCAGAACCACATTCGTTATACCATCGACGGTAACCGTCCCACGGCGCAATCGGCTCGCTATGAGGCACCGTTGCCGATGGGTTACAGCCTCTATTCGAAATCCGACATCTACACCATCGTCAACTGTCCGGAGCCTGATTTCTTCCTGCCCGACAGCATTCGTCATTGCATCGTGATTCGAGCGGCGGTTTTCGACGAGAACGACAGTTGTGTGAGCAAGGTGGTCACCAATAGCTATTTCATCCGTGCCTTGGGATGCGACACGCATGGCTTGCCTGCCGTTTCGCTTTGCGCCGACTCGTTGGATTTGTTTGGCTACGAGCGAGGCATTCTCGTTCCTGGCATTCATTTTAACCCGTATAACCCTTATGCGACAGGCAATTATTTCATGAAAGGCCGCGAATGGGAACGGACGAGCAACTTTGAGTTTTATGAAGCCGGTGGCAGCGTTGGCGTCAACCAGCTATTGGGGTTGCGCACCCATGGCAAGCAGTCGCGCTGGCGCAGCCATAAGGGCTATTCCCTCTATGCCCGCGAGGAGTATGGCAAGAAGCGCATCCACTACAGGTTTTTTGACACCACCCCGTTGGAGAAATTCAAGCACCTCACCTTGCGACCCTTTTCGAGCACATGGAATGGCGCTGGCTGCCAGGATCATCTCTGCAATCTCATCGCCCATCCGCTCGACGTGGAGACCCTCTCGTCGCGCCCTTGCGTGTTGTTCATCAACGGCGAGTATTGGGGCGTGTATTATTTGGAGGAGAAACCCGACGAGAACTATTTGGAAGACCACCTTGGCGTGAACAAGGATCGTGTCACCATCATCAAGGAATGGTACGAGGTGGAATGCGGTAGCCCCGACAACTTCGATGCGCTGCTTGCCTGGATGGAGCAGGCCGACCTTGCCGACGAGGAGCAATATGCCTATGCCGCAGCGCATATCGACATTTCCAATTTCATCGACTATTTTGTCTTCGAGCTTTTCGCCCTCAACCTCGACTGGCCTGCCACCAACTTGCGCTGCTGGCAGGAAGGCGACGGCAAGTGGCGCTGGATCTTCTACGACGGCGACGGGTGCTTGGTCGAGTATGACGATTTCAATGCCTTCGCCAATGCCACCTATGTGGGCGAATCCGTTTGGCCCACCAACAGCAGGGCCACTTTGTTCTTCAGGCGCTTGCTTGGCAACGAAGGGTTCAAGGCGCAGTTTTGCAGCCGTTTCAACACGCTGGCGGCTACCACATTCGCCTATCAAAACACCAAACCCTATTTCGACGACATCTACCAGGCCTTGCAGCCCGAGGTGCCCAACCAAATAGAACGCTTCAACGTGCCGCACACCATTGGCGTATGGGAGAACTACAGCATGCCGGTGATTCACTCTTTCCTGATGTACAGGCCCATCCATGTCATCGCCGAGTTGAACGAGTTCTTGTCTGTCGTGGAGCCAGTGGCCCATGTGGCGAAATGCTATCCCAACCCTTTCACTGAGGAGCTGCGCATTGTCGTTGATGCCGAGAGCTTCGGCGCAAAGGAGGTGGCTGTTTACGATGTGATGGGGCGGAAAGTCTACGCGCAGCCGTGTTGGTTGGACAAAGGGGACAACGAGATTGTGCTTCATCCCAATCTAAGCTCGGGAGTGTATTTGTTGCAGGTGGGGGGGCATTCGCAGCGCATTGTGCGGCTCTAAGGCGTTTCCAAGCTGTAGTAGTTCTTCTTGATGAGCCTGTTGACGATCCAGCGGGCGTCGATTAGCGTTTGTTCTTCCACTGAAAGGCCGTTCTTCAGGGCTTTTTCCTCGATTTGTTTCATGGTGTTGGGATTGCTGCGGAGCTGTTGCAGCATGTCGGCAACGAGTTGTTCAATGCGGTCGCGTTTGGCTTCGGGGTCGGCCATGTCGCGCATCAGGGGTTGGCCTTCGATGATGTTGTGGGCTTCCATGAGCAGCACTTGTTGCAGCGTGGCGTTTTGGATGACGGTTTGGCAGGTCGAGAGGTTCCACATCCAGATCGAGTCTTTCTTGATTTCGTTGATGGCGACGATTTCCTTTATCCTCGGGTTGCGCAGGGCGGGGAGGCTGTCGGAGGCCAATTCGGGGAAGTAGCGTTCGGGATGGTCGTAAACCAACTGTGTGGCTTTCGGCCAAAGTCGTTGCTTGTAGTTGCTGTCGGCAATCGGTGCATCGGTCGAGGCCAAGGTGAGGCTGTCGTGCCAGAGGCTGTCGATGATGCGGAGGTAGGTCGGGGTGATGTCTTCCTGGCTGTAGCAAAGGTTGAGGATGGTTTTTGCGGCAAAGTCGGAGGTGCCTTTGTTCAGCTGGTTGCCCGTGGTGAACCACACCACATAGTCGAAGCTGAGGAGTTTTTCGAGGAAGTCCAATTGGTTCACTTTGTCGGTCTCGGTCAGGTCTTGGCCCGAATAGGCGGTGGAGAAATAGTACCAAAACTCGGTGGTCTCAAACATTTCGTTGAAGGGCACGAAGAGGTTCATGGCCCAAAAATAGGAGTTGCCGATGAAAAGCACTTTGGGTTTCATGCAGCTCGTGTCGGCCTCGATGCTGACGTGGCGGCGTGGGGCGTAGCCGTATTGGTGGCGAAGGGGGAGGGCCAAGTTGAGGAGCAGTTCAAGGTCGTTGTCGTAGTCGTGGTCGCGTTCGGGGGTCTCGTAGGCCTCGCCGATGCGGATTTTGGGCAGTTTTGTGCCTTTCAGTTGGCCCATGAGGCGTGTCAGCGTGTCGGCGGCATAGACCGAAGGGAAAATCCAGTGCGCCCCGGCTTGTGGGATGAGCGGATAGTCGACCGTGTCCTTGATTTGCTGGAACCAGCGCGTCATTTCAATGTGGGGGAAGCCGATTTCGCTGAAGCGTTGGGCGAAATGGTCGCAGGCGTTGAAAGTGGTGGTGTCTTTTTCGCCGTCGGGCAGGAACTCGGGATAGAGGAAGCTCTTTTCGGGGGCCATGAAAACCAGGAGGTCGACGCCGTTCTCTTTCAGGATTTGGCGCGCCCAGCTCATGTATTTCGCTTCGCGGTCGAACTTTTTGCGGGCCTCGTCGACGGAAGGGTGCCAGCGGAGCAGCTCTTGGCCGTAGTAGTCCCTGACGCTTTGGGGATAGTAGAGCCAGCCTTGCTTTCCGGCCACCACGTCGTGGGCGTAGGTCTTGCGATAAAAGTCCCAAAGGTATTGGTTGTAGAGGCGTATGACGGGTTCGCGGAAGCCGAAGTGTTGGCTCGCGTAGGCCTCTGTTTCTTTGCCGAAGCTGCCTGATTGGTAGGCCTCAAGCCCGAATTTTGGCCTGTCGGTTTCTTTGGTGACGCCATTGAGGGGTTTCACAGGAAGCCAATGGAGCCAGCCTTGCAGCATGGGCATGAATCCTAACACAGCGAGCAGGATGAATAGCACGAGGTCGTATTTCGGCTTTTTGCCCATTTATTCCTTTTGCTTTTGCTTGTCCATCTCGATGGCATAAATGGCGTTGAGGCGGAGCATCTCGTCGAGTTCGATGCCGCGTTCTGCGGCCTGTTGCTTGACGCTTTCAAACCATTCGGGCGTGTTCTTGATGTTGTTGATGATATTCTGGATTTGCTTCTCCTGGCCTTCGGCATCGCGGTCGGCGAAGGCGTGTTGGGCGGTCTCGCAAAAGCCGAACATGTAGTCGTAGGCATAGACCGAGGTGGTGATGACCATCACTAAGTCGACTTCGTCAATCACTTTGTACACGTCGGGATAGTATTTCACCTTGCCCAGGAACTCAATGTTCTTTGTGATGACCTCGTCGTTGTATTTCCAGTAGTCGCACCGTCCGAAGGCGTCGGCGAAGGCCGATTCGTGCAGTTGGATGAAATAGCTGTCGGCGATGACGAGGATGTCGGGCTTGCGCAAGGTGGTGTCGCTGAGGGCCATGATGGGCTGTGGGATTGCGGGTTTGCGGATGGGCAATAACAGATTCATCAGTTTTTCGATTTCGCCGTCTTGCTTCGAGTATTTGGCCGACAGGTTCTCGTCGACGCAAACGATATGCGGCATCTCCTGCCCGATGAGGCTGCCGATTTTCGTCAGTACCGAGTCGGCCACGAAGGGGATGGTGCTTTCGGCCCAGTGGGTGCCGTAGCGGGTGTACATGGGATACTTCGTCTGTCCTTTCAGCGATTGGAAATAGCTCAAGAAGTCGATGTGGGGGATGCCGTTTTGCTCGAACAATCGGGTGTAGTATTGCTGCACGTTGAAGGGCATGATGGAGTCGCGGTATTCTTGCGGCATATATTCTGGATACACCCAAGTCTTCGACGGCGCTTCCACGAAAAGGAACTGTGTGCCGTGGTTGCGCAGGCTGTCGATGAGCACAAGGTTCTTCTCGATGTTGCGTTGGGCTTCGGCTTCAAAGGCTCCTTGCGATGCGTAGTGGTGCCCAAAAGTCTTGCCTGTCACCTCGTCGAGATACATCTTGAGATACATTTCCTTGTTTTCGCCACGGATGATGTTGTCGTTGGTCGATTTGCCGAACAGCGAGAACAGACATTGGTTGTAGGATCGGATGCAAACTTCGCGGAAGCCGCTGTTTCGTTTGGCGTGGTCGGTCAGGTAGTTTTGGAAAGAGCCGTCGTAATAGGTCTTGAACGTCAGTTTGACGGGTTGCTCGTTGGGGACATAGCCCGACAGGGGCTTCATCTTCACGACATGCGTAAACCCTTGCAGCAGCAAGGCGCAGAGCACCGCAAAGACGCAAACGAATTGGACGAGGAAGTGCTTGTTCTTTTTCATGGCTCAGAATCGGAAATAGATGAAGGGATTGAAGTCGGAAACACAAAGCGACCCTGCCGAAAGGACAAACAGTACCAAGGTGATGGCAAACATGGTCCACGAGAGGGGCTTGGAATAATGGTCGGCAAAGATGCTGTCTTGCAGCCGTTGTCCGAAGGGCAACAGTGTAAGGAAAGAGAACGCGATGGCAAGGGCGAAGACGCACCAGAATTGTGCATCGCCGGCCACGGTGAGGCCATCCCTAAATGCGAACAAGGCTTGATAGAAGCCACCGGCATCGGCAGCCGTGTCGACGCGGAAGAGCACCCAGCCCATGGCCACTAAGAAGAAGGTGATGACGACCGAAGGCACCGTGCCAGCCTTTTTCAGCAGGTTTTTCAGGAAGAGCTTGTCGGCGCAGATGAACAAGCCGTGGAAGGCGCCCCAAAGGACGAAGTTCCAGCTGGCGCCGTGCCACAATCCCGAAAGCAGGAAGCAGAGCCAGAGGTTGAAATACATGCGTCCCTTGCCTTTGCGGTTGCCGCCGAGCGGGATGTAGAGGTAGTTCATGATGAAGCTGCCCAGGGTCATGTGCCAACGTTTCCAGAACTCGGTGACGCTGCGGCTGGTGTAGGGGTCGTTGAAGTTCTCGGGGAAGCGGAAGCCCATCATCTTGCCAAGGCCGATGGCCATGTCGCTG
>DGXB01000110.1 GCA_002396205.1 Bacteroidales bacterium UBA4243 | reverse complement strand
ACCGAGATGAACAAGGACTTGCTCATCAGTTTCCTCAACGCTCTGTTTAAGGACGGCCCCGTCGTCAAGGAGGTCACCTATGTGCCTAACGAGCAGTTGGGAGTCTACGGCAGCCGTCGCGCCATTTTCGATGTCTATTGCGAGACGGAGAGTGGCGAGAAGATCATTGTCGAGATGCAGAAGACGGAGCAAGCTTATTTCAAGGACAGGAGCGTGTTCTATGCTTCGTTTCCCATCCAGCAGCAAGGGAAGACGGGTGCCGACTGGAATTTCCAGTTGAAGAGTGTCTATACCATTGGCATACTGAATTTTGTCTTTCCCGAGGATGAGTACGACCCCGAGTGCTATCACCACGAGGTGAAGTTGATGGACACTACCGACCATCATGTCTTTTACGACAAGCTGACATTCATCTATCTGGAGATGCCCAAGTTCAACAAAACGGAGGACGAACTTGAGGGTATGCTCGATAAGTGGCTTTTCGTGCTGAAGAACCTCACACGGCTTTTCGACCGTCCCGCAGCCTTGCAGGAACGGGTATTCAGAAAACTGTTTGAACAGGCCGAGATCGCAAGGTTTACGCCCGAAGAGGTCATCGAATATGAAGATAGCCTTAAGGTCTACCGCGATTTGAAGAACTCGATGGATACGTCGTATATGAAAGGTGTCGTGGCTGGACGAGAGGCTGGACGAGAGGAAGGGCGGAAAGAAGGACGAGAAGAAGAAAGGATTGCTAATGCTCGCAAAATGAAGAAATTAGGAGTTAGCCCCGACATTATTGTCCAGGTCACTGGCTTGTCGAAGGAAGAGGTTGACCGTCTGTGACGGTTGGCCTTTTCGCGTGGTATGGCTTCGTCGCAACGATCTGACATTTTAAACGGCAGCGCGAATCCTCGCGCCGCCGTTTATGATTTGTTTTGGATTTGTTTCCCAAAACAAACTCTATTATTTGTTTCTTACTTCGTCACCAAGTTATAGGTGTCTTGAGCAATCACAAACTCCTCGTCGGTAGGATACACCACCACGGTGATCTTGGATTCGGGCGTGCTGATAACGCCTGCGTCGCCGATGGTTTCCTTGTTCATCTTCGGGTCGAGGATGATGCCGAGGCCTTCCATGTTCTCAAGGATGGCTTCGCGCATGAACCAGGCGTTCTCGCCGATGCCACCGGTCATCACGATGACATCGGCACCGTTCATCACGGCCATGTAGCCGCCGATGTACTTCTTCACACGGTGGGCGAACATGTTGAAGGCGTAGGTGCAACGCTCGTCGCCTTCATCCTTGCCGGCACGCACGTCGCGCATGTCCTGCTTGCCGCCCGTGATGCCCACGAGGCCTGACTTCTTATTTACTAAGGTGTTCATCTCCTTGGTCGTGTAGCCTTCCTTGTCCATGATGTACATGAAAGCGCCGAGGTCGAGGTCGCCGGTGCGGCTGCCCATCACGAGACCCTCAACGGGGGTGAAGCCCATCGAGGTTTCCACCGACTTGCCGTATTCGACGGCGGCGATTGAGGCGCCACTGCCCAAGTGGCAGGTCACGATCTTCGACTTCTTCCAGTCCTTGCCAACGAAAGCGGCGGCCTTTTCGGCCACATACTTGTGGCTGGTGCCGTGGAAGCCGTAGCGACGCACGCGGTATTTCTCATAGTATTCGAAAGGCACGGCATAGAGGTAGGCCTCAGGCGGCATGGTGCTGTGGAACGAGGTGTCGAACACGGCGGCCATTGGGATGCCAGGCAGCACTTCTTCCATGGCGTGGATGCCTTGCAGGCTGCCAGGGTTGTGGAGCGGGGCCAGGTCGCAGAGGTCTTCGATGCCCTTGATGACTTCGTTGTCGATGAGGACGCTCTTGGTGAACTTCTCGCCACCATGGGCCACGCGGTGACCGACGGCGTTGATTTCCTTCAGGTCCTTGATGACGCCCATCTTCGGGTCGACCAAAGCCTTGAGCACCAGCTTGATGCCTTCGGTATGGTTCGGGATGGGAAGTTGCTCATAGTGCTTCTCGCCATTGTATTTGTGGGTAAATTCGCCCATTTCGAGGCCGATGCGCTCCAAGAGGCCCTTGGCCAGCAGGCGCGATGAATTGGCGTTTTCCATCTCAAGCAATTGGTATTTGATGGAGGAACTTCCGCAGTTTAAGACTAATATTTTCATTGTTTAAGTGTTGTTTGTTTATTTGTTGGATTTGTTTTGCGTCGCGTTGCGTCATTGCGAGCGATAAGCGAAGCAATCCAGGAATGAAACTGATGATCTGGATTGCTTCGTCGTTCCTCCTCGCAATGACGCGAAGCGTGGCATACAATTATTTCTGTTTCTGCGCGATGGCTTGGTTGCAGGTGATGGCCACTAATTTGTAGACGTCGTCGATCGAGCAGCCACGGCTGAGGTCGTTGCAGGGCTTGGCGAGGCCTTGCAGCACGGGGCCGACGGCTTCGGCACCGGCCAGACGCTGTACAAGCTTGTAGGCGATGTTGCCGACTTCGAGGCAGGGGAACACAAGGGTGTTGGCCTTGCCAGCCACAGGGCTATTCGGGGCCTTGCTGGCACCCACCGAAGGCACGATGGCGGCGTCGGCTTGCAGCTCACCGTCGAGGACGAGGTCGGGGCGACGCTCCTTGGCGATGCGTGTGGCTTCGATGACCTTGTCGACCACCTCATGCTTGGCGCTGCCCTTGGTGGAGAAGCTCAGGATGGCCGTGACGGGGTCGATCTTGGCGATGGCCTTGGCGGTGTCGGCGGTGCAGATGGCGATTTCGGCCAGCTGCTCAGCCGTCGGCATGGGCGTGACGGCGCAGTCGGCAAACACCATGCGACCGTTGGTGCCGTAGGGGCAACCTTCGGGCAGGAACATTGTGAAGGCGCCGCTGACGCAGCTCACGCCAGGCACCGTCTTGATGATTTGCAAGGCGGGACGCAGCATGTCGCCCGTCGTGGAGCGGGCACCGCTGACGAGACCGTCGGCCTCACCGGCCTTCACCATGAGGATGCCGAGATACATGAAGTTCTGGGCCAGTTCATCGGCTTGCTCGGGGGTCATGCCTTTGGCCTTGCGGAGTTCAAAGAGCAGGTCGGCATATTTCTGTTTGTCGGGGTTGTTCTTCGGGTCGACGATGCGGGCCTTGCCGATGTTTTGGAGACCGAATTCGGCGGTCATTTCCTTGATTTTGTCGGCGGGACCGATGAGGATGATGTCGGCCACTCCGTCAGCCAAAAGGCGGTCGGCGGCTTTCAGGGTGCGGGGCTCGTCGCCTTCGGGGAGCACAATGCGTTGCTTGTTGGCTTGCGCATTGGCAATGATTTCTTGCATTAAATCCATGTTCAGGTGTTTAATTGTTGATTGATTATTGTTTGATTGTTGATTTCAAAAATAGACCTGCAAAGTTAGTAAGTTTTTGCCTTGGTTTGCAAATAATCCATTATTTTTGCAGCGGAAAAAATAGCGTATCATGCCGCAGTATCCCGACATATTCTACCATAGCCCTTTCGAGACCGTTGCCCAACATGCTGATACATTGCAGGTTGTCGACACTGTTCCGATGGCCGATACCCTTGTTGCCGACAGTGTGGTACCGAGTTTCATCACCGAGGGCTTCCATGGCACGCTGACGCCCATGCTGCGAATGACTTACGAGATCCTGCAAGGCTGGAACCTGGCTCTATTGGGGCTGATGCTGTTGCTCATTGTGCTCAACAAGCAGCTCTATCCCCGCCAGTTCCGTCAGGTGCTGTCGGTGCCTGGAGGCGTGGCTCACACCAACCAACTGCTGCGCGAGTGGAACCCGATGGGCAGCTTCCTTTGCGTGTCGTTCTCGTTGGGCTATGTCCTGCTGATGGCGTTGTTTGTCCAAAAAAGCTGTGTGGTGCTGTCGCACGACGTGTTGGCCTACAACGGCTGGCGCATGTATTGGACCCTTGCCGCGGGCGTGACTGCCTGGGTGGTTTTCCGCTATCTGATGCTGCATTTCGTCAACTGGCTCTTCGACACTCGCGACACCATCGACCGCCAGATGACCGTGCAGTTTTCCATCTCCATTTTCACGCTCATCGCCATGATTCCCATCGTCCTTTTGCTGCTCTACAATCCCACGAAATACTTTGTTTGGATTGGCGTTGCGGTATTGGGCTTGGCGGCGGTTTTGAGGCTCGTTTTGGGCGTGATTGAGACGAGAGTTTCGACAAAAATAACATCGTTTTACATTTTTTTGTATCTTTGCACCCTCGAAATCGCACCCGTTGCAACGCTCGTGACAGCAGGCTGGCGATACTTTAGTCAAGGTTCTGTCTTTTAACGAGTTATATGATTTGGATGCGGTAAAAAACCGAGTATTTAGACGTTCAAAAAGAAAAGGAAAAGATGAAGATCAAGTCAATTTTGGTGTCACAACCCAAGCCTGCCGACATTTCGAAGACTCCCTTTGCTGACATGATGAAAAAGTATGGTGTGAACTTCACTTTCGAGAAGTTCATCAAGCTTGACGACGTCACCGCGAGCGAACTGCGTCAGGAACATATCAAGTTGCCGGACTACACGGCCATCATCCTCACCAGCCGCAATGCTATCGACCATTTCTTCCGCGTGGCCAAGGAGATGCGCTATGCCGTGCCTGAGACCCTGAAGTATTTCTGCATCAACGAGTCGACGGCGTTCTATCTGCAACGCTATGTGCAGTACCGCAAACGCAAGGTCTTTTACGGCAACCAGACCCTCAACGACCTCATCGACATCATGAAGAAGCACAAGGATGAGAAATACCTTTACTGCTGCTCCGACATCAGCTCCGACTCGACCACCGACCTGCTGACCGCCGCCAAGCTCAACTTCACCAAGGCCGTGATGTTCCGCACCGTCTCCGCCGACCTCAAGGACGTGATCAAGATCGAGGATTACGACATGTTGGTGTTCTTCAGCCCCGCCGGTATCCATTCCTTGAAAGAGAACTTCCCCGACTTCGAGCAGAAGGAAGTCGCCATCGGCGGTTTCGGCGAGGCCACCTGCCATGCCATCACCGAGGCTGGCTTCGAACTCAGTTTCCGCGCTCCCACCCAAACGGCTCCTTCCATGACGATGGCCATCGAGGAATATCTCGCCGCCGAGTACAAAAAGAGCAAGAAGAAATAACTTCTTGTTTAGCAAATAGTTAACTCATGTTAGCCGAGGAAGGACTTCCGAAATACGAACGCATCTGCAAGGATAACGACATTCAGGCCCTTTTTGGCAAGGGCTTGGGCGTGAGCGTTTATCCTTATCGCGTGATCTTCAATTTCCGGCACGACGAGGATTGTCGCGTCACCGTCCGTCTCCTCGTCTCGGTCTCCAAGAAACGCTTCCACCATGCCTTCAAGCGCAACCGCGTGAAGCGGCTGATACGAGAGGCGTGGCGGCGCAACAAGGCTCCGCTCTACGAAATCTGCCAAAGGGATAATATTTCGCTCGATGTCGCGTTAGTCTATACGGCCACGGTCATCCACAGCTACGAGGAAATGCTTGCGAAGACAAAGAAAGCCGCCAAAGAGATTGCCAAGAACTATGAAAAGCATCGCCAAACTCCCGGCTAAGTTCCTGATTCTGTTGATTCGGATCTATCAGGTGACGCTTTCACCCTACCTTGGCAAGAGCTGTCGCTACACGCCCACCTGCTCCAACTACGGCATCGAGGCGATCGGGAAATACGGCTTCTTCAAAGGCGGCTGGCTCACCTTCAAACGCATCCTCTCGTGCAACCCCTGGGGCGGCAGCGGCTACGACCCAGTCCCGTAGGGACGACATACCAGTAAGCAGGCGACGTGAGTCCCTGCACATAGAGACCACTGCCACCCACATCGGGCGACGTGAGTCCCTGCATATAAACGTAACAATACAGAAAATGAAACAGATACAAACCCTCATCCTCGCCCTGCTCCTCCCGCTCGGCCTCATCGCCCAGGAGAAGCAAAACAACTTCGAAATCGCCAAGAGCCTCGACATCTACAACAGCCTCCTGCGCGAACTGAACCTCAACTACGTCGACGAAATCAACCCCGGTGAACTCAATGAGGCGGCCATCAACGCCATGCTGAGCGGCCTCGACCCCTACACGGTCTTCATCCCCGAGTCGGACATAGAGAACGCCAAGTTCATGACGACGGGCGAATATGGCGGCATCGGTGCCCTCATCCAATACGACGGTGAGTTCACACGCATCTCCGATCCCTACGAAGGGTGGCCTGCACAGAAAGCCGGACTCATCGCCGGCGATGCCATCCTCGAAGTGAACGGTGTCGACTGCAAGAAAAAGAACACACAGGAAGTCAGCAACTTGCTGAAAGGCCAACCTGGCACCGAGGTGAAGCTGAAGATCAAGCGCTATGGGCAGGAGAAGCCTCTCGACATCACATTGAAGCGCGAAAAGGTGAAAATCGACAACATACCTTATTATAAGGTGTTCGACAACGGCGTGGCCTACCTCTCGCTGAGCGGTTTCACCCGCGATGCCGGCAAGGAGGTGAAGGAGAAACTCGTCGAAATGAGGAAAACCCACAAGCTGAAAGGTTTCGTCCTCGACTTGCGCGGCAACGGCGGCGGCTTGATGAACGAGGCCGTCGACATCGTCAATCTGTTCATTCCCAAGAACAAACCTGTCGTTTCGATGAAAGGCAAGGCAGCCACAGCCAACAGCATCCATCCTACCACCAACGAGCCTCTGGACCTCGAAATCCCGCTTGCAGTGCTCGTCGACGGCAACAGTGCCTCGGCCAGCGAGATTGTGGCAGGCTCGTTGCAAGACTACGACCGCGCTGTCATCATCGGGCAACGCACTTTCGGCAAAGGATTGGTGCAGAATATCTTGCCGTTGAGCTACAACACGCAAATGAAGGTCACCGTGGCGCATTACTACATCCCCAGTGGCCGCTGCATCCAGGAAATCGACTATTCGCACAAGAAAGATACGACCAAGATGAAGAACGACACGTTGGGGAAGGCCTTCAAGACCATGGGCGGACGCACCGTCTACGAAGGCCACGGCATCACGCCCGACGTGAAGGTGGAACGCGATCCTTACGCCACGGTGACGGCCTACCTCTATGGCAAGAACTTCATCTTCGACTATGCCAACAAGTTCTACAACGAACATAAGAGCATCGACTCGGCTGACCGGTTCAAAATCGACGAAGCCACCTATCAGGACTTCATGAAGTTTGTGAAAGACAAGAATTTCAGCTATACCACCGAGAGCGAGAAAGCCATCGAGAAGCTGAAGAAAACAGCCAAGGAAGAGGGCTATCTCGATGAGATCCAGCCGCAAATCGACCTGTTGGAAAAGAACCTCGCCGCCGAGAAGGAAAAGGACCTGCTCAACAACCGCGAGGACATCGAGGAGCTGCTCCGTTCTGAGATTGTGGGACGCTATTACTACCAGAAAGGCCGCATCGTGGCCGCCCTTCAAAACGACCCTGACCTGAAACGCGCCTTTGAGATATTGCTCAATACCAACGGCAAGGACGAATACCATAGCATCTTGAGCGCCGAGTGATGACCCCTAAAGTTTCCATACAACCCTATCTGAACCAAGCCTATCTCTTGGGCTTGATGATGATGGCGGTTGGCCTGACGCTCTCGCCATTCTTGATGGGCATGGCGAACTTCTGGCTCGTCCTCGTATGGCTTATTGACGCTCTTATCCCCGCCCGTCATTGCGGGCTTGACCTGCAATCTCCTAAGGGCAGGGGCTTTAAGTCCAAGTTCTCCCGTTTTTGGCACAACAAAGCCGCCGTCCTTTTGGTGGCGTTCTACCTGATGCACGTCGTCGGCCTGCTGTGGACCACCGATTTCCAGTATGCCATGAAAGACCTGCGCGTCAAGTTGCCCATCTTGGTACTACCGCTTATCCTTTCGGGCATGGAACCCCTCGACCGCAAGCGCTTCCACTTGGTGATGCTGGTCTATGTGCTGTCGACCTTCGTGGCCACGGTGTTCAGCAGCGTATCCTATTGGCGGCACGACTATGAAGACGTGCGCGAAATCTCCCATTTCATCAGCCACATTCGCTTCTGCCTGAACATCGTGTTTTGCATTGCCGTCATCTTCTGGTATATCGTAAAATCCAAGGTCACTGTAAACCGTTTCCTACTGTTTTTCTTGCTTTTGTGGTTCATATACCAAATATACATCTTCGAGTCGCTGTCTGGTTATGTGATTCTGGCGGCGGTCGCTGTGGTCACACTTGTTTGTGCCTTGTTGCGCTGGCGAAAGGGCAAGGTCTGGGCTGTCGCGATAGGCATTATGGCGGCGGTGGCCGTGCTGTCGGGTGTCGTCGTCCTTCAACAAGCCGTGAAACCTCTATTGAACGTTGAACCGGTGGATTTCAGCACGTTGGAGAGAAAGACCGCACAGGGCAACACATATTGGCACGACACCGTCTACAATCCCGTGGAAGACGGCAAGTTTGTGGGGCTTTACTATTGCAAGACGGAGATGCAGGAGGCATGGTCCGAACGAAGCACGATGCCCTTTGAAGGCACGACGACGAACGGCGAAAGCTTGGAGGCTACCTTGGCTCGTTACCTGACTTCCAAGGACTTGCGGAAAGATGCCGAAGGCGTGAAGGCACTCACCGACGAGGATATCCACAACATCGAACAAGGTGTGGCCAACTACAACAATTGGAAGCATCCAGGCTTGAGGGCGCGGCTTTCGTCGACCTTGTTCGAGTATAACCTCTATCGGCGTTTCAACAATCCCAATGGCGGGTCGCTCTCGCAGCGCATCGAGTTCACTCGGGCTTCGTTCCACCTCATCGGCCAGCATCCTTGGTTTGGCGTGGGCACGGGCGACGTGCCGCAAGCCTTCAGCCGCGCCTACGACGAACTGCAATCGCCGCTCAACGAGGAGCATCGCTTCAGGGCCCACAACCAGTATCTCGCCATCGCCGTGGCCTTTGGCCTCGTTGGGCTGGCGTTTTTCCTCTTCGTTTTGCTTTATCCATGGTGTGCCAGTCGCAAGCGTCGCACCTATTTATACACGGTCTTCATCGTCATCATGACGCTCTCGATGTTGGCCGAGGACACCTTGGAGACCCAGGCCGGCGCCTCGCTGTTCGCCTTCTTTGAGGCCTTGCTGCTTTTTGCCTATCCCGTTGATAATGAAACAAAAAAATAGATGATATGAAAAAGGAACGTTTTATCTGTACCTACACCGTTTTCGACAATCTCGATGAAATGGATCCGCAGGATGCCGAGCTGATGCGTCGTGCCCACGAGGCCACGCAAAGTGCCTATGCACCTTATTCCAAGTTCAACGTGGGCGCGGCGGTGCGTTTGGCCAACGGCGAAATCGTCACGGGCAACAACATCGAGAATGCGGCCTATCCCAGTGGTCTTTGCGCCGAGCGTGTGGCTATGTTTGGCGCAATGGCAAAATTTCCGGGCGTGGCTTTCGAGGCGTTGGCGGTGACGGCGCATTCGCAAACCAAGGTGATAGCCGAGCCTGTCGCCCCTTGCGGGGCTTGCCGACAAGTGATAGTGGAGGTGGAGCAGCTGTCGAAACGGCCGCTGCGCGTGATGTGTCAGGGACAGGAAGGCCCCATCATGGTCTTTGAGGGCATTGAGTCATTGATGCCGTTCATCTTTTTGGACAAGTTCCTTTGATTTCCGCCAGCAAACGACGATGAGCGCGATGGTCACTACTGCGCTGATGGCGACCATCGTGGGCGACATGGCCCCGAAGTGGTCGACGTCGACGTTGACGATGCCTTTGTCGTTGAGGTAATAGAGCACTACGGCGGTTCCGTTGTTGACGAAGTGCATCACGAAGCTCGTCCAAAGCGAACCACTGACGTAGAACATATAGCCCAAAAGGATGCCCAAAAACATGCGTGGCAGAAAGCCGTAGAACTGGAAGTGGATGAACGAGAAGATGGCCGCTGAAAGGATGATGGCCACATGCGGGTTCATGCGGCGCGTCAGCCCTTGTTGAAGCACGCCACGGAAGGTAAGTTCCTCGCCAACGGCTGGAATCAGGGCGATGATGAGCAGGTTGAACAGCAAGCCACCGATGTTGTCGGCTTTGAGCATTTTTTCGGTGGCGGCTTGCGCGGCATCTTCTAATGTTTTCAGGTATTCCTCAAGCCTTTCGAAGGCCGAACCGAAATTCATGGCTTCGTTCCAGCTTGTCAGCTGGTTGGTGACGGGCAGCGAAACGAACATCAGCGCGGCACCGATCAAGATATAGAGTAGCCACGGCTTGTTGACGGCACGGAAGCCCAAGGCTGGCATGGCATGTTCTTTTCGGGTGATGAAATAATAGACGATGGGCGGCACCACGAACATCATGATGGACGAAAGCCCTTGCGCGATTTTCATCCCCAAATCGCCGGCAAACAAGAAGGCTGCGGAAATGGCAGCCCCTACCAAGCTGCTGACTAAGAGGATGACCAAAAAGATGAAAACCCGCATCCCTGTGGATTGTTTCAGGTTGTCGATAAATAAATTGTCACTCATAAGGCATTAGATTTTGCCGCAAAGATACACTTTTTGTAATTTTGCAGCGTAAAAATCAAGGTCCCTGAGCTTGTCGAAGGGCCGATATCAAAAAAATGTACACCCTCGCCCACCCCAAATTCGACCATTACCCACTCCTCCTTGCCCCAATGGAGGACGTCTCCGACCCGCCGTTCCGCTATGTCTGCAAGCTCTTCGGCGCTGATGTGGTCTACTCAGAGTTCATCTCCGCCGATGGCCTCATCCGCGACTCGGTGAAAAGCATCAAGAAACTTGATTTCGAGGAGTTTGAGCGTCCTGTAGGCATCCAGATCTTCGGCAACGCAGTGGAACCCATGGTGGAGGCGGCGCGTTATGCCGAGACCGCACATCCCGACATCATCGACATCAACTTCGGCTGTCCGGTGAAGAAAGTGGCCTCGAAAGGTGCCGGATCGGGCATCATGAACGACATCCCCAAGATGGTGGCCATCACAAAGGCTGTGGTGGAAGCGGTCAATACCCCTGTGACCGTGAAGACTCGCCTTGGCTACGACAGCGAGCATCGCGACATTGTCGATATCGCCGAGCGCCTGCAAGACGTGGGCATCGCCGCACTGACGATTCATGGCCGCCTGCGTACCACCAAATACAGCGAGCCTGCCGACTGGACCCTCATCGGCGCGGTGAAAAACAACCCGAGGATGCACATCCCTATCATCGGCAACGGCGATGTGGTGGATGGTCCTTCTGCGAAATATTATAAGGAAACTTTCGGAGTTGATGGGTTGATGATCGGTCGGGCTACTTATGGAAACCCGTGGATTTTCAATCAGATACGTCATTATTTGGAGACGGGGGAGACGCTACCTGCGCCCGATGTGGCGGAACGGGTGCGCGTGAGCAAGATACAGTTGGAGCGTTCGGTGGAATGGAAAGGCGAGCGCATCGCGCTGTTCGAGATTCGCAAGCATTGGGCTTCGTATTTCAAGGGACTGCCAAACTTCAAGCCGTTCAAGATGCGGTTGATGGAGACGTTGGATGTGGGGGAGGTCTATCGTGTCCTTGATGATATTGAGGCGCATTATTTGTCACAAAACCAGCAAAACTTTCAAAACAATTATGAATGTTAAGCAACATCACCCACCCGGGTTGCCGTTGCAAACCAGCCTTCGGCTGCTGGGGGAAAGGAGCCGGTTGGCAACTTTCCACGATTTGAATGTTTTATGGGTTTTGTATGTTTTGTTCCTAAACTGAAACGCTATCCTTCAAAACCCCATTCTCAAACAAATTCCTCACCAGCTCGTCGCGACGGATATGATATGTGCGGATGCCGAGCGACTGTGCCGCGCGGATGTTGACTTCCGTGTCGTCGATGAAGAGCGTCTCTTCGGGCACTAAGCTTTCGTGGTCGAGGATGAGCTCGAAGAAGCGCGGGTCGGGTTTCTCAAGGTGTTCGGCAAACGAGAAATACGATTTGTTGAACAGGTCGTCGAACTCGTTGTAGCCGAAACGCAACTGCAAATCCCTGACGTACAAGTCGTAATGGATTACATTGGTGTTGCTCATCAAGAAGATCTTGTAGTGTTTCTTGACCTTTTCGAGGGCTTCAATGCGTTCGCGGGGGATGTCTAAGAGCATGGCGTTCCAAATGGAATCGAACTTTTGGTCGGTCATTTTCTCTTGTCCGAGCAGCGCTTTCATGCGTTTGCGGAAGGTGGGGGCGGTGATGATGCCCGTGTCGAATTTGCTCATGATGTCGATAAACTCCTTTGAATGAGGAAGTTTGTGGATGTCGACACCCATCTTTTCGAGTTCGCGGTAAACGATGGTTTCATCAATGTCAAGGACCACGCCGCCGAGGTCGAAGATGATGTTTTTGATTTTTGCGTTCATTTTTGAGATTTTTTAGGCTTTATTTCGGTGCAAAATTGTAAATTTGCAGCGCAAAAAGCAAGAAAAAAGACGATTATTTGTTTTAAAGGCTTGTTTTTCTGCGGTCCCATAGCGCAGTTGGTTAGAGCAACTGACTCATAATCAGTAGGTCCTAGGTTCAAGCCCTAGTGGGACCACGAAACAACGGAAATCAAGGATTGTAGGGCTGTCATGCCATGGCAGCCCTACTTCGATAAAATAGGAGACCCATCATCATGGAACAAGACAACACCTTGAAACCTCTCACACAGCTCGACGAACTTGGCGAGTTCGGCCTCATTGACCAGCTGACGCAAGACTTCCCGCTGCGCAACGCCTCGTCGCTGAAGGGCGTCGGCGACGATGCCGCAGTCATCAACCACGAAGGGAAGCGAACCCTCGTCTCGGTCGATATGCTCATCGAAGGCATCCATTTCGACCTCACCTATTGCCCACTGAAGCACCTCGGCTACAAGGCCGCCGTGAGCAATTTCTCCGACATCTATGCCATGAACGGCACGCCTACGCAGATTGTGGTTGGCCTCGGCGTATCGAGCCGTTTTTCAGTGGAAGCCCTTGATGAACTCTATGCTGGCATCCGCCTCGCTTGCGAACGCTACCATGTCGACATGGTGGGCGGCGACACCACAAGCAGCAAGACGGGCCTCGTCATTTCCATCACCGTCATCGGCATGGCCAAAGAGGACGACATCGCCTACCGCAGCGGCGCCAAGAAGAACGACCTGCTGTGTGTCACTGGCGACTTGGGCGGGGCCTACGTCGGCCTGCTCATTCTCGAACGCGAGAAGGTGGAGTTCCTCTCCAACCCCAACATGCAACCCAAGTTCGATGGGCTCGATTACGTGCTCGAACGCCAACTGAAGCCTGAAGCCCGCAAGGACATCGTCGAACAGTTCAAGACCCTGGGCATCAAGCCGACCTCGATGATCGACATCTCCGATGGCTTAGCCTCCGAAATCCTGCATCTTTGCAAGGAGAGCGGCGTGGGCTGCCAACTCTACGAGGAACGCATCCCCATCGACCCGACCACCGACCGCATGGCCAAGGAGTTCCAAATCGTGCCCTCGGTGGCGGCATTAAGTGGGGGAGAGGACTACGAACTGCTCTTCACCATCGACCAGAAGGACTACGAGAAGATCAAGACCCTTTCGGCGGATGTGACCGTCATCGGCTACATGACCGACAATGCGGGCGTGGCCGAAATGATCACCCCCGACAACCACGTCATCCCCATCAAGGCGCAGGGCTGGGACCACATGAAAAAGAAACAAGAGTAATTATTGTATTACAAAACCGACAAAACTTTCAAAACAATATATAATTCAAAAATAGTGTGCGGCGGCTCGCAACCGCTTGCCGCCAGGAAGCAGCCGGTTGGCATGCTTCCCCCCAACCCGAAAAAGGTTTTGTGGGTTTTGAGAGTTTTGTGACGAAAAAAAAGTCATGTCCGACCATCCCGAAATAGTCAAACAAAAGCTCGCCGTGCTGCCCAGCAAGCCAGGCGTTTACCGCTACTTCGACAAAAGCGGAACGCTCATCTATGTGGGCAAGGCCAAGAACCTCAAGCGTCGCGTGAGCAGCTATTTCAACAAGGAACAGTTTGGCAAGACACGCGTCCTCGTCAGCAAGATTTCCGACCTCGAATATAGCATAGTTGATTCAGAATCAGAGGCTTTGTTGCTCGAGAATACGATGATCAAGCAGTACAAGCCGCGCTACAACATCATGCTCAAGGACGACAAGACCTACCCGTGGATCTGCATCAAGAAAGAGGCCTATCCTCGGGTGTTCCTCACCCGAAGGAAGGTGAACGACGGCTCTGAATATTTCGGGCCTTACCCCTCGGTGCGCACGGCCCATGTCTTGCTCGACCTGCTCAGCCAGGCCTACAAGATACGCTCGTGTCGCACGCCTTTCACTGAAATCGGGGTGGAGAAGGGGAAATACAAGGTCTGCCTCGACTACCACATCCACAAGTGCAATGCCCCGTGCGAGGGCTTGATCTCGAAGGCCGATTACAACGCCATGATTGCTGAAATCCGCGAAATCATCAAGGGCAACTTGGGCGGCGTGCTTCGCGAACTGAAGGCTCAGATGATGGACCATGCCTCGCGCATGGAGTTTGAGCAGGCGCAGGAAATCAAGGTGAAATATGAGCTGCTTGAGGAATACCAAAGCCGCTCGACGGTGGTCAGCACGACGATTCACGACGTGGAGGTGTTCTCCTACGTCGACGACGAAGAGACGTTCTACGTCAACTATATGAAGGTGAAGGAAGGTGCAGTGGTGCAAAGCCATTCGTTCGAGATGAAGCGCAAGCTGGAGGAGACCCCGGAAGAGCTTTTGCTGCTGGCCATCACTGACTTGCGGCAGCAGTTTGGCGAACACGCGCCCGAAATCATCGTCCCGATGAAATTGGACTACGAGATTGGAAATGTGGAAATGACAGTTCCGCAACGCGGCGACAAGCTGAAGCTCCTCGACCTCTCGCGCCGCAACGCCATGCAATACCGCATCGACTTGGACAAGCAACGCTCGTTGGTCGATCCGGAACGCCACCAAAAACGAGTCTTGAACCAACTGAAAGAGGCTTTGCAACTCGACGAAATGCCTGATGTGATCGAGTGCTTCGACAACTCCAACTTTCAGGGCGACTATGCCGTGGCGGGCATGGTGCAGTTCGTGAAAGGCAAACCCAATAAGGCGGGCTATCGCCATTTCAACATCAAGACGGTGGAAGGCCCCGATGACTACGCCTCGATGAAAGAGGTGGTCAGAAGGCGCTATTCGCGTCTCATTGAGGAGCAAAAGCCTTTGCCCAACCTCATCATCACCGATGGCGGCAAGGGACAGATGGAAGTGGTAAGGCAAGTGATTCAGGACGAGTTGCACGTCGACATTCCCATCGCGGGCTTGGCCAAGGACGACCGTCACCGCACCAATGAACTGTTGTTCGGCTTTCCGCCTGTGGTGGTGGGCTTGAAGCCCAATTCGGAAGTTTTCCGTTTGTTAACCCACATTCAGGACGAGGTGCACCGGTTTGCCATCACTTTCCACCGCAAGAAGTTCGAGAAGGGCTTCATGCACTCCGAGTTGGCCGACATCAAGGGGATAGGGAAGAAGACGGCGGAGAAGCTGCTTTTGGAGTTGAAGTCGGTGAAAGGCATCAAGGAGGCATCGTTGGAGCAACTCACCGCAATTGTAGGTCAGGCCAAAGCACAGGTTGTTTATGACTACTTTAAACAAGAAAAGCCAGCATGACGCTGGCTTTTTTTTTGTCTCTTCGATGGCGCTTCAGCTTAGGCGAGCTTGAAGACCACAGGGATTTGGTAGGACACGCGCACGGCCTTACCACGTTGCTTGCCGGGCTTCCACTTGGCCAAGCTCTTGATGACGCGCATGGCCTCTTCGTCGCAACCGCCACCGATGCCACGCAGGATCTTCACGTTGGAGACGGAGCCGTCGGGTTCGACGACGAAACCGACGAACACGCGGCCTTGGATACCAGTCTCACGGGCAATCTGGGGGTACTTGATGTTTTTGGCCACATACTCCAGCAAGGCTTTTTCGCCGCCAGGGTAGGAGGGCATCTCTTCCACGATTTGGAAGATCTCTTGTTCGACGACTTCCTCTTCGACGACTTCGGGGGCGACATACTCTTCAATGACCTCGTTTTGTTCCACGTCAGCATTGATTTCGATGTCCTCGGTCTCAACGTCGTCTTGCACGATTTCGAGTTGGGTGGTCTGCTTGGGCACTTCCACAGGCTGTGGTTTGGGTTCTTCTTGCTTGGTGATTTCCACCATTTCCTCGTCAACCACGACCTCTCTGTTGAGCAGGCTGGGGTCGATTTCGCGCTTGTCGTAGCTCTTGTGCTCGAAGGCCAACCAGGCAACGAGCAGGCTGATAATCAAGCCTATCTGCGTGAACATCAGCTTTTTGTTCTCAAGATTAGCCTTAGGTGATTTTTTTTCTTCCATGGTACTATGTTTTTAAATTCTACTTCTCAATTTGACGTTGCGAAAGTAGTAATTATTTGCTTATAAAACGCAAATGTGTTGAATTTTATTTTTTGTGACGAAAAAAAAGATGGAAAAGGAGTGCTCCGATGAGGGTTCCGACGCTGTCGGCGAGCAGGTCGAACCAGTCGCCGGTGCGGCTTGGAACGAGGTATTCCTGCATCAGTTCGGTGAGTCCGCCATAGGCGATGCTGATGACGACGGCAAGCAAGATGGCTCTTTTCTTGTAGCCTATACCGTTGGAAACGAATTGTTTGCGATAGCCCCAAAGGCAAGCGAAGGCGAAAGCGGCATACATGCAGATGTGGGCCACCTTGTCGAGACCAACGGCTGGCTTGACGCGTGGGAAAACAGAACCCGGAAGTCCGGTGAGGATCAGGATGACGATTCCACACAGGATTCCCGGGTAGCTATTTCTTGTCAGCTTTTCCAAGAGATTAACCGATCTTGGCTTCGTAGGCGGCGGCATCCATGAGGCCGTCGAGTTCGGCGACGTCGTTCACTTTGATCTTGATGATCCAGGCTTCGCCATAAGGATCGCTGTTGACGAGCTTGGCGTTCTCTTCGTCGGCGAGGGCTTCGTTGACTTCGAGGATCTCGCCAGCCACGGGCATGAGCAGCTCGGCGGTGGTCTTCACGGCTTCGATGGCGCCAAATTCTTCTTGGGCGTCGAGGGTTTCGCCGACAAGGTCGGGGTCGACATCGACGAAGGTGATGTCGCCAAGTTCATGTTGTGCGTAATCGGTGATGCCGACGTAGGCTTCTTCGCCTTCGAGGCGGATCCATTCGTCGTCGTTGGTGTACTTCAGATTTGCTGGAATATTCATTTGACGTATGTTTTAAGGTTGTTTATTTAGGCTGCGAAAATACATATTTTAATTGCTCCCTCCGCATTTTCTTGAAAATTTTATTGTGCCAGGCTGAATCGGATGGTGATGCCGCCGTAGGTGGTCGAGTTCCTGAACGTGTTTGCCACCTCGGGAATCGAGAGGTCGTACTTGAAGAAGGCCTGTGCGCTGAGGCGCTGGCTGAAGTTGTAGTCGGCGGTGAGGTAGAAGTTGATCTTGTTTTGGCCTGCCGACACCTGGTTGTTGCGTTCGTCGATGCGGCGCAGGATGGTGATGTCGCGCTTGAAGCCCACGTCGAGTTTCAGCACCAAGTCGTTCTTGATGGTCTGGCTCTTGCCGTTGCCGCCCACAGGTGTGATGCTGAAGCTCAGGTTCTTGATGCGGTAGCCGCCACCAATGACGAACTCGCGGCCGTTCACCTCGGTGAGCTGGTTGTTGGCGAAGCTCAATGTCAGCGTCCTCGATTTCTTGAACTGGAGGTTGACCGTCATTGAGTTTTGCAGGCCCAAGTCGATGCCGATGAGTGGCATGAACTGTTCATTGAGCACGATTTGTGCCATGTCGTACTTGGGGATGATGAGGTCTGAGTTCTCGAAGGTTTGGATGCTGTTGTTCTCGTCGTAATAGACGTTGGTGGCCCAGGCGTTGATGGCGTAGTTCGACTTGTAGCCGTGGGTGATGTTGACGGTCTTGAACACCTTGCCAATCGACGGGATGTTGGTCAGGCCGTTATAGGTGAGGTTCCAGTTGGGCAGCGGAATGCGCGGGAACGGGTTGAGGCTCATGGTGTTGGGGTCCTTGCCCGTATAGGCGGCGATGAAGGAGTAGAGCAACACGTCCATCGATCCTGAGTTATAGCCCTTGGGGAAGTAGTCGCCCGCGATGCTGTCGAAGGTGTATTCGTTCACTTGTTCGATCCACTGCGGGTTGTTGCGTGCGATGCGTTCGGCGATGATTTTCCTGTTTTCAAGCATGTTGTCGAACAGGCGCGACGAGATGGAGTCGGACCGCGTGAAGGCTGTTCCGGCCATGAAATAGCTCATGCTGAAGCTGCCGTTGTTGGTCGGGGTGAACACGTCGAAACGGTTGTTTGCCTCGTTGTAGCGGAAGTAGTGTTGGCTGTTTTCGGCATAGTTGCGGTTGCCGGTGAAGTCGATCTTGATGCCAGGCAGTGGCTCGGTGTTGACACGGTAGTTCATCGTCTCGGTCTTGCGGCGCACATAGGGTTCGCTGAGGATTGAGTCGGTGGTGAGCCAGCGTAGTGCATCGTCAACGTCGATGCTGTTGAGCACGGCCTTGTCGAAGATGTTGGCATTGGAACCGAAGTTGCTGCCGAGCACGAAACCGACGCCTGGTGCCCAGCCGGGAGTGCTCATGCCGAAGTAGTTGGTCTTGGGCATGAATCCGGGCAGCGACTGGCCGACGTTGAGCGAATAGGTACCCGAAACCTTTTTCACTAAGGTGAGGATGCGCAGCGTGTTGTCGAGCACGATCTTGCCGTAGTTGGTTTTCTCTTTGGCCTTGGTGGAGTCGGCGGGCTGTTCGTCTTCCTTTTCTTTCCCTCGGTTGCCGCCTCTGCTGCTGTTGTTGTTGCGTCGTGGCGTGTTCACTTGTTTGAGGTACGGCACCTTATTATATAGCTTCGTCAGGTCGAGGGTGGCGTTGCCTTGGATGTTGCTCGAGTTGTCGATGGTGTTGCCCAAGCGCGGCTGGATCGACTTGGCGGGGGCGGTCCAGTTGTAGGTGCCTTGATAGGTGGCGCTGGCCGTGATCCAGTTGAAGATCGGTATCTTGTTGATGGGCAGGGTGTAGCTGGCGTTGACGTTTTGCGTGAATCTCGACACCGAGCCGAGATGCCTCAGCTCGTTCTTGATGGTGTCTTGGTTCTTCTGCCATGTCTCGGGGTCGACATTGCGGTCGACGTAGCCGGCGGGTTCGTAGATGTAGGCTTGGGCCTGGGCCGAATAGTCGAAATTCAGGGCCTTGGTGAGGTCGTAGCGCAATTGGTAGTTGCGCGTCCAGTCCCATTGCTTCGAGAAGGTGGGCACGATGTTGATGATGCCGCCGCTCTTGTTGCGCATCTCGCGCTCCGAGTGGTAGCGATACATCTCCGTGTTGAAGGTGATGCTCTTGGGGGCGTAGTAGAAGTTGATGTCCTTGATGATTTGCAACCAGGGGTTCGAGGCCCATTTGGCCTTGGCGAAGGGCGTCACGTTCTTGGGGTTGCCGGCATAGTTGTAGCCCAAGCCTCCACGGTAGGTCTTCACCATGTAATACTTGATGTCGGTGTTCTCTTGGAAGGTCTCGTTGTAGGAGAACGAGAGGTTGAAGTTCTCGATGTCCCAGATGTGCACCTTGGGCATGTTGCCACGGCCACCGCCAAGCGCTCGGTTGGGGTCTCTCGGGTTTTCCTTGGGCTTGCCTTGCTCGTCGTCCTCGTTGCGTTTCTTGGCGACTCGTTCCTTCCTGACGTTCATGAAGTTGATGTTCTTCTGTCGGGTGTAGTCGTGGATGGTGGAGGTGAATTCTTTCCGCTCATCGTCGCTGTTCATTAAGGCGAGGGCGTCATTCAGCTTGATGTCGGGGTCGTAGGGGTTATAGAGCGGGGTTATCTTGTTTTGGCCGTAGTCGATGTGCATCGGGATCTTGAGGCCGGTGTTTTCGAAGAACTTGCCCAATTCAAGGTCGGTTGAGACGTTGAACGCCGAATGGGCCTCGAAGGTGTTGTTGGTGATGCGGCTGTCCAAGGCGCCAAACCCAGCTGAGCTGTAGGAGCCGTTGACGCTCACGCGGCCCAGGTCGGCCAAGGTGGCTTCGAGGCGTCCGGTGGCTGCAATGCCGCCGTTGCTGTTCAGGTCGGTGAGGCGCAGCTCGTTGACCCAAATCACGGCGCTCTTCGGCATTCCGTCGTCGATGTCGGTGAGGTTTTGCCGCTTCGGGTTGCGCACGCCTATCATGATGGCTTCCACGTCGCTGATGCTGGGGTTACCGATCACCTTGATGGTGTGGTAGTAGTCCTTGTTGTCGACGGTGCCTTTCTTGACTTTTTCGGAGTAGATGTAGTTGAGCCTGACGTTGCTGTTGGGCTGGTTCATGGCTTCGTTGCGGCGTTGCTTTACGTTGACGAGGTCTTCCAAACGGATATCCAAGTTGTTGATTTCTGGCCAGATGCCGTCTTGGTTGGTGTAGGGAGTGCCCCATGGTGTCACCTTCAATGGCACCTCGTATTCGTAGTAGTTCTCGGTGAAGTCGGTTCCGATGCGCATGAAAACGGTGAGGTCTTGGTCTTCCAAGGGCGAGTCTTCGTGGGCGGCTTCGGCGTGGACGAACATCTTCAGGTATTTGTATTGTCGCAGGTCGAAGTCGGCGGTCTTGTAGATGGCGCGTCCGTCGCCGTCAACGAGGTTTTGTACGGTCATTTGCAGCGACTGCTCGTTGATGCGGGTGGTCTGGGTCATGCCCATGACGGTTTCTTGGATGATTCCGGGCGGGCGCACGTAAGGCACGGGCTGGCGGCGGCTGTTCTCGTCGACGCTCACGGCCGAGATGTCGAAAGCCGTCTCGTTGCTGATGTCGTTGGGCTCGTATTCGCCAGGGGCTTGGATGCTTTGCGAATAGGTGCGCCATTCGCCTCTCACCAAGTCGAGGGTGGCGAAACGCAGCACGATGGGGCGCTCAAACTCGGTCAGGAACATACGCATGAAGCGAATCGACGAGTAGTCGTCGATGCGGCCAATGACCTTGTCGGGCTGCCTGACGGGGATGCGGAACTGGTACCAAGTGACGCCACCGATGCTGCCGTTGGGCAGCGAAACGCCGCTTGACTCGAAGATGTCGGCGATGTGGTTTTGGCCGACGACCATCTTGGCAGGGTTGAGGTCGATCTCATATTGGTAGTAGCGTTCCGACTCGCTCAAGGTGTTGTCGCTGTTGATGTCTTCGGCATTGGGCAGCGTCGAGTTGCTGCTCAGGTAGCCTTCGGTCTGCTGGTAGTCGGCGGGCGAGTTGCCGTCAGGACCGTTGAAGAACTTGTATCGCGCCAAGATGCTCTTGTGTTCTTCGTCCTCCATCGAGTCCCAGTCGTTGGAGCGGAAGTAGTGGTAGTTGTCAGCCGACGGGTCGTCGTATGCTTGGCTGAAGGCTCCCGAGCCTTCGCCGAAACGGTCTCTGATGAGTTTCAGATAGTTCTCTTCAAAGAAGCTGCGTTCGTCCGTGTCGCGCAGGCCGTCGTAGCCAACATCTTGATATTGACGTGCTTCTGCCGAATTGCTGAAGGTGCCCACGAGGTCTTGCAGCGTAGGCACACGTCCCCAGATGGTGGTGTCGACGTTTTCAACGACTTCGGAGGTGGGCAGGCCGTTTTCGTAGAACTTGCGTCCGTCGCGGAGGATGTCTTCCGAGATGTCGCCCAAGTTGATGTAGAGCTTGCCGGGGTTGTTGGCGAACTCCTCGTCGGCGAAGGGGTCCATCATCCAGAATTCGATGTACTCGATGTTGGTGGCCTCAAAGTCGATCGACTCCATCTTGCGCATGATGCCGCCCCAACGGCTCTTCGGGTCGTTGAGCTTGCCTTGTTCGTTGATGCCGGCGGAGTAGGCCGTGGGGCTCACGTCGTAGTTGTAGGGGCCGCGCTCTTCCGGATAATAGGCCAAGTTGAGTACGGAGATGTTGGTCTGCGTGCCGGCTTCGATGTCCTTGTTGGGGAAAAGCTCGGTCTCCAAAACCTGACGCACCGAGTTTTTGGAGAGTTCCTCGTTGTCGACGTTCTTTGGGCGATAGTTGTTGGTGCGGTCGTAGAACACGGTGTTGTCGATGACGTACCACGAGAGTTTCGCGCGGTTCTTGCCGTAGTTGAGGCCTGTGTTAGAGGCGGCTTCGGGGAACATGTCGGTTTGGTGCTGTGGCGTGCTGGCCATGTACCAAAGGGTTGGCAGGCGCAGGTCGATGGTCGACTTGGCTCCCTCGAAGTCGTCGATGTAGGAGGTGCCGGGTTCGCTGGCCGACTTGGTGAGGCCGGGGATGAAGCGGGCAAACTCGCCGTCGACGCTGATGCGCGACGGGGCCTTGGTAGTGATGCCCGGCAGGGCGTTGATGAAGGTGGTCAGCCATCGTGCGTCGGTGTGATAGCTGAGGTCGGCGCCATAGATGGTGTTGGCGATGGCTTCCTCACCGTAGTTGATCTTCTGGGTGTACGACTTCTCGCCCAAATAGAGGATGGTGGCGCCGGCATGGAAGTCTTGGTTGAACTCGTGTTCGACACGCGCACCGAGGAAGGTCTTGCGGATGGCACTGAAGCCCGAGTTCGACTCCAATGAGATGTTGATGGGCGTGCCCGAGTTGAGTATGCCTTCGTTGAGGATGGTGACGCGGCCAAGGGTGTAGTCAACGGTGTAGTCGACGTTCTCGACGAGCTGCATGCCGCCGGCGGTGACGGTCACCGAGCCTTGGGCCACGTTCATGGCATTGAGGCTGATTTCGCTGCCCGACTGCGAGGTGTAGTAACCCTTCAAGGTGAATTTGTTCTTTTCGGAATATTGCTCAGCCGAGGTCTTGGTCATCGTGTAGAGCGAGTCATAGGCGTATTTGTTGGCCAAGTCAGGCTCGTCGGGGAAGACTTTCTTGCGGAGGTGGCTGCCGAAAGGCTCCAGCACGGGGAAGAAGATGCGTCCGTTCGACGAGTTGATGGTACCGCCTTGCGTGGCTGCGTTGTCCAAGAAGTCGAACACGCCATCACCGCCCGCGATGGGGTTGTTTTGCGTGGTCAGGTTATCGAGACCCATCAGGTTGAGGAGCGAGATGCCTTTCACCGAGCCTTCGGTGAAGTAGCCGTAGGGCGTGCTGTTCGAGTTGCCGTTGTAGAAGATGTTGAGCATGAAGTCCTGCGACCCGATTTGGTAGGCCCTGATGTTGTAGACGTTCTTCATCATCAGGTTCCAGATGGGCATCTTGGTGTTGACGGTGGTGCCTTTCAGTAGCTTGGCTATCAATACTTTGGGTGTGTTGATGCCTTGGTCGGAGAACTCACCCACTTGGTAGACCTCGTCGCTGCCCACGATGGTGTATTGGTAGGCCACGGCCAAGGTCTGGTTGGCGTTGAGGCTGACGTTCAACGAGATGAAGCCGAGCTTCGAGTTGAGCGAAAATTCGGTGTTGCTCAGGCGGCGGGCATTCTCCACTTTCTCGAAGTCGCGGCCCGAAACCATGTAGCCCGACCTCCCGATGCGCATGGGGTCGTTGCTCATGTAGTTGGTCACGGAACTGATGTTGCGGATTTGGGTGGTGTCCATGCGGGTCACCAAGTTGTTGGCGGCATTGCGCGGAAACACTATGCTGTTGGTCGGACTCACTTCGTCGCTATAGATCCAAGCGTCTTTTCCTTCGCCCAAGTCGTTCAAGGCAAGGATGTTGCGGGTGTTTTGCGTCGTGGTGTTGGTGTTGGTGATCCACACCTCGATTTTGGTGATGTTGATGCTTGAGGTGACGGTGGGCAGGGTCGAGAGGGCGGCCTCATATTGGTCGCGGAAGTATTGGCTGAGGAAGAAGTGACGGTTCTCTTCATAGTCCAAGCAGCTGAAGTTGAACTCATTGGCTTGTGCTCCGCCTTGCACTGTGATGTTTTGCGACTCGCTCTCTTGGTACGACACGATTGACGAGATGGTGGTGTTGCCGAACTTCAGCTTGCTCTTCACGCCAAACAGTTGTTGCGTGCCCGTGATGAGGGTGCTGTTGAGCGGGAAGCTGACGTTGCCGGCTTCAAGCAACTGGATGATCTCGTCTTCCTTGCCTTGGTATTTCAGGTCGAGTTTGTCCTGGTAGTTGAAGGTCGCCTTGGTGTTCTTGTTGATGTTGAAGTTGATCTTGTCGCCGATCTTGGCCATCACGTTGAGTTGGATGTCCTGGTCGAACACGAAGTCGGTGTGGCGTTTGTTGCGTTCGCTCCTTGAGGGGTCGTCGCGGAAGCTGTGTTGGAGGCCGAAGGTGAGGTCGACGGAGCCTTGCGGGCGGATGTCGATGGTGTTGCTGCCGAAGATGGTCTCGAAGGCCTTGCCGCCGATAAACATGGGCGGGATGATGGAGCTGCCGTTGGTGGTGGAGCGGGCGTTTTGGCTGCGGCGTTCCTTCCAATATTCCTGTATGCCTTTTTTGTTCTGATAGTCAAAGTATTCGCTTTGCGTGAGGGTCGATGGGGTGTCGTAGTAGAACTGCCCGATGCGGCGCTTGAAGGTGTATTGCCCGGTGACGGGGTCGTAGATGATCTCGGTCTCGAAGTTGTCGGGGTCGCTGAGGTAGAGCGGCGACTTGTTGTTGAGGTCGTCGAAGGGGTTGCCCGTCGGGACGGGGATGGGGTAGATCACTTTGGTCGTGTCGGGTTCCACTTCGTAGGGGTGGAAGAAGATGTCGTAAGTGCCCGTCGTTGCCGCTCGCGAAAAGAGGAACGTGAGCAGCAACAGCGACACCATGAGGAATATATGTCTTTTCATTCTGTTGTTCAAAATGCAGGTTTACAATATCTTGAGAGCTTCCTTGATAAGCGTTTCGACGCTGGCTTCGGGCATCTGCTTGAGCAGGCGGTCCAAGGCTTTGTCGACCGCCGCTTTGCCGAAGCCCAATATCGTCAATGCTGATAACGCTTCGTTCTTGATAGTATTGTTTGGCGCGGCGAAAATTTCCGTCGCGAAGTCGTTTTTCTTCAGTTTGTCCTTCAAGTCGATGACGATGCGCTGTGCTGTCTTGGCCCCGATGCCTTTCACCGATTGTATGGTCTTCACGTCGTCGTTGGCGATGGCGTTGCTCAACTCGCTGACGGTGAGCGAACTGAGGATGAGCCGAGCCGTGTTACAGCCCACGCCCGACACCGAGATGAGCAGCTCGAACAGGTCGCGCTCCTTGGCACTGTAGAAGCCAAAGAGGTTGTGGGCGTCTTCGAGGATTTGCTCGTGGACGTAGAGTTTGGCCTCTTCCTTCTCGCCGATGGCGGTGAAGGTGTTGAGCGTGATGTTGACGAGATAGCCGATGCCGTGGTTGTCGAGAACAACGTAAGTCGGCGATTTTTCGGCTACTTTTCCTGAGATGAAGGCGTACATTGGGGCGCAGTTTGGATTAAACTGCAAAAATACGAAAAAAGGGGATTGTGGAAACAAATCGGCCACAAATCTTGAATAAATTATTTGTTTTGGATTTGTTTCCGAGATACAAAAAAGAGGGCCTTAAGGCCCTCCCTTTGGTTTTGCATGAAGCAAGCGCCGTGCTCAGATGCCCCAGCCGCCCGTCCAGCTGATTTGCTTGGTGAAGGTGGGCGTTTCGGAGTCTTCGTAGTACTCGATGGTGGCGGTGCCGTCCTTGCTGTCGCTGGAGAAGACGACAAGCATCGAGACGAGTTGGTTTTGGCGTTGCGCCTCGATGGTGAAGCCGTCGTCCTGGTTGGTGACCACCCAGCCGTTGTTGAGGCTCGTGTTGGCATGAACGTTGCCCGTCACTTTCACCTTGAGTGTCTTATGCAATGGCGTGATGGCGGCCACCACATAGGACATCTCGCCATCGAACTGGGTGGCGTCTTTCACGAGGATGTTGGGCACCACACCGTCTGGGCTGTATTGCGGTTCAGGCGTGGCCTCGTCGGGATAGGTGAAGTCGGCGACCAACTCCTGGTGTGCGGCCTGGAACATGGTGATGTACGACTCGAAGTCGGGGATTTCCACAGTGAGGCCGAGGCCGGAATAGTAGTTTTCGAGGTGGCGCCTGATGTACACCTGGTCTTGCAGCGAGATGTTGTAGAGCAGCGTGTCGACCAAGGCCTCGCTGTCGACGGAACCGTTGTCGGCGAAGTCGGTGGAGAGGTTGGTCATGAGCCATGTTAGCTCGGCGGGAAGGGTGGGGATTACGTTCAGGCTGTTGGACGGCCTTTGCAGGATGACTGAGAAGGCGAGCAGCATGGCGTTGAAGTCGCCACTCGTGGCAATCGACATCTGCTCGAAGCCTTGGTTGAAGTGGTCGGTCACGCCGAGGAAGTCCTGGAACTCGCTCTCGGCCTTGCGTTTGGCCTCGGCGAAGCTCAAGCCGTCGGCCACGAGCTTCTCGATGCGTGCCTTGGTGATGTGGGTGAGCACGTTGACGTTGACCGTCTCCTCGCTGCTGAGGTCGGCGAGGGCTTGCAGGGTGATTTGGGCCGACGAGAGCTGCCCGAGCACCTCGTTGTAGTAGAATCCGTTGGCGGAGAGCAGGGCGAGGTCCGACCCCATCTCGACGTTGGTGAGGCCGAACGAGCCGTCGTCGGAGGTGATGGAGGTGGTGAAGGCCTTGCCGGTCTGTCCGAGGCTGGCGTTAAGCTCGTTGACGGTGATGGTCGTTCCGGTCACGAAGGGACCTTTCTGCGCTTTGCCTGAGAAGTTGAAGGTGCCGCCGGCCTGTTCCTTGGTGCAGGAGACGAGAGCCAGCATTCCAGTGAGTGCAACACTCAAAGCTAAGATTTTCGTTTTCATAACAATATGTTTTTAAGAGTTAGTGTTCTAAGGTTGACTGTCATTCCTTCACCACCTTGCGGACGCAGCGGCGGCCTTCGCTGTCGGTGACGTTGACGAAGTAGACTCCGGCGGGCAGGCCGCTGAGGTCGATTTGTAGCTGTTCGCCCTTGCCCGTGGCGGTGGCCACGCGCTGGCCGAGCGCGTTGAACGCTTCGGCGGCTTTCAGGTTCTCGCCCGCGATGGCTACCGAGCCCGTGGTGGGGTTGGGATGGAGGGAGGCGAAGGCGGTGGTGTATTCCTCTGCGCTCCATTCAAAGCTGGTTTGGCCTGCGCGAAGAGGATAATTCGGTCGGGTGCAATAAGCATAATCGATGAAGGTCAGGACTCCATGAGGCCATGGGACACGGTTGTCGGCAGCAGCTTTGTCGCTTCGCATAGGCCCAGCGTCGATAGAAAACCTTATCCAGCCATAGTAGGATACGTCCTCAGCGACTTGTTTTTTTAAGGCTACGATGATGGAGTCGTGACTATAACCAGGGAAGAAAGCGATCATCGGGCCGAGGTCAGTGTCTTCCGGTTCGGGATACCACACGGCATCAACCGAAGGGATTGTGTCGCCTAATTGCAACGTTTGTTGGGTGAACCACCAGTCGTTGTAGGTATAAGCTACAACATGCCACTCTCTGTATTGTGTCCAGGCTATGAAAAAGTCATTAGTAGAATCTGAGTCGAAATCAAAAATCCTTAAGTTTTGCGGCCATGGGCTTTCTGTATGCATTTCACTGGGCACGATGTTGCCGTTGTATATGATTTCTCCATCTTGAGCAAACCCGCTTGCTGCTGCTATTGTCAGCATGGCGAATAATAACAAATTTCTCTTAGTTCTCATAGTCATTATGTTTAAAGGTTAGTGTTCTGTATGTACCACATTATTAGCGGGTGGGCATTCATGTACCATAAAGGTTGCTTGCGTACCTGAAGGTATTTCAAAATCGCCGTTCCAGCGAATTTGCAATTCGCTGGTGCCGAGTATGGGGATTTGCAATCCCCTTTCGATGGCTGTGGTTCTCATGGCAACAAGGTCTTTTTCAGCAGCAAATATAAGCATTTTTTCGGAAAAACAAGGAAGAATTGTTTTTTTCGCATTGAAAATGCTGATACTCACAGCTCCCGAATCGCAAATTCGGGAGAACGGGGAAACAAGTGCTTTGTTTTTCATAGTGGAATCGATTTTTTGTTAGACATAGAATTTTCTGAATTCAACGTTGCAAAAATAGGCTATGGTTTACGGATTCCGAACCCCATTCCTAATTAAATCCGAAAATTAATTTTTATGTCGTTGTTTTTCAATGGAATAAATCTTCGTTATTCCGAATGCCGTTCCGAACTATCAGGTTTTTTCAAGGAAAAAAGAGAGGAGAAAAGAGCAAAAACTCATGACATTTATGGCAATTTGATGCCTGTCGAAACGGATTTTATCTTTTTCCTGCTTCGATTGCGTATCTTGTCCACCATGTCGGTGCTTTTGTGAAGCAACAGGGATTCGTCGTGTCGAGAGACACCGATGTATGACAGGATGACATCCTTCTGTTCCAACTCATCCAGGCCCAACTCTTCATGACTGACAATTTCCTTCAATTGCGGATATAGTTGGTCAACAGCTTCCAAAATAGCCTTCCAATGCTCTTGTTTGCCGAAAACGGATTCCTCTAACTCGCCCAACAATTCCTCGTCTCCTTTGTTCTCCAAAAAGAGATGCAAGCGTAACATTACAGCTTGTTCCTTTTTGAGCGAATGCGTGAGCATTTCTCCGTATTGAGAGACCAAATTTGTTTGTTCGTTTAGCTTTTCAAGCATATTTTGATAGGCTAACTCGTTTTTATGACTCTTTTGCTCTTGCTCCTCATTTTTTTGTGCCAACACCTTGTTTTGCTGCATAAAATGAAACAGGTTGGCCTTGGCCTCAGCTTCCTCTTTTCGAGTTCTCGCCAGTTTAACCCTTGACAAGGCAAAGGCAGACAGCCCCAAAATAGCCACTAAGCTTAAGACAAGAATAATTCGATGTCTTTGCATCATCTTTTGGCTCATTGCATTTTTCAAGCTCTCGTAGTCATATTGCCTTTGGATTCGGTATGTATTTTGCTTTTGGATTTGAACCAACAAATTGGACATAGCTTCTTCCCGTTGGGCTTTATATAGCAAGGCCTTTTGTAGGTATCCCTGGCGTTCGGTGTATTGAGACAATGCACCATATGCGGATATTCTCGATGTAAGTTTTATTCTCGTATTGGGAAGCATGGCTTCAACTTTTTGGAAATACAATGAAGCAGAATCCATTTCATTTGCCGAAGCGAATGTTTTTCCCATATTGAGGCAATAAACAAACATCTCGGTTTCATCAAAGTTGGATATGTCAGCCATTTCCCTAAGACAGGCAATGGCAGCATCATATTTTCCTTGCAAGCGCTGAAGGACTGCAAAGTTATTCTTTGTTTTTAGTAGCACCTTATCAGATTGACTTGTTGCCGCATCCAACAGACTCTGGCGCAAACATTTTTCGGCATTGTCGAAATCTCCATGTAACATATAACATACACTAATCATATTGTTTGTTAATGCCTTGTCAATAACGCCATTACCAAAACCAGTGAGGGCTGCCATGAGTAAAGGCAACGCCTCCTGCTCCACACCATCATCTATTAACATCTTCCCCATCCTATATTCCGCCCATGCCACCGTAAGGCTATCCCCCGCAAGTTCCCCATACTGCTCAGCCTCCTTGAACGACTGCATGGCTTCATCCTTCTCATCGTAGTGCTGTTGCACGAAGCCACTGTAAAGCGCGGCATGGGCGGCTTTGGCATAGTCCTTTTTCTTGGCGTAATAGGCGGAGGCACGCTCCAGCTCGGGGCTGGTGTTGACGTTGCCATGGTCGTCGAAGAAGTCGTCGTCCATCACAGGCGAAAGCTCCTGCCCACGGTCGCCAAAGAGGACCTCGCCTTGCAGCAGCGACATATCCATGCGCTCGCGCTCGTTGAAGTTGGCGGCCATGTGCAACACGCTGTCAATCAGCCGCAGAGTGCTGTCGGGTTGGGTGTCGGCCAACTGCTCGGCACGGCGTACCATGTGGCGTGCGTCGCGTGTGGTGGTGTCGCAGGCGGCCAAGGCCAGCATTAACGCCAAGACGAATATGGGAAGTCTTGCTTTCATGCCTGCAAAGATAGTAAAAGAACACGGATTGGCGGTATTTTCGCGAAAATAATGCGAACACGGATTTCACTGATCTTCAGGGAAAAATTGGTTCCGTGTCAGTCCGTCCAATCCGTGTTCAACAAAAAAAGGAGGGCCTTCAGGCCCTCCCTTTGGTTTTGTGTTTGCGATGCTCGGCTTATTCGGCGGCAGGCGTCTCGGCGGGAGCTTCGGCTTCCTTGTTGCAGCAGTCCTTTTCGCCACCGCAGCCTTGCAGACGGCTCATGATGAGGTCTTTCTGCTCGTCGAGGGTCTTGGTCTCGAAGCCTTCCCAAGCGGCCTTCATTTGCTCGCACTGGGCTTTCATCTCTTCGCACTTCTTCTGGCACTCGGCCTTTTGCTCTTCGGTCATTTCGGCCATCTTCTTCTCGCACTCTTCCTTGCCTTCCTTGCAGCAGGCTTTGCCTTCGGCTTCCATTTCGGCCTTCTTGGCGTCCATTTGGGCGAAGAGTTCGCAGGCCTTCTTGTTCAGTTCGGCCTTGGCGGTCTCGTCAAGGTTGTCCCAGTTGGCGTACTCAGCCTTCAGGGCGCTCATCGGGCACTCGGCCTTGGGTTGTTCGACGACTTCAACCTTCTGTTCCTCGACGGGTTCGGCAGGTTGTTCGGGTTGCTTAGGAGTGTTGTTGCAGGCCACCATGAAAAGGCTGGCCAAGCCCAAAGTTAAGAATAACTTCTTCATTTTTAATGAGTTTTAAGTTGTTGTTTAATGTTGATTTCCACTTTTGAGTGCGCAAAATTACAAATTATTTCAATAGTGTGCTAAAAAATGTGTTTTTTGGTAAAAAATTCTTTTTTTATAATAAGGTTGTGTATTTGCATGGGAATTTCTAATTTTGCGGCAAAATTTTGTGACGCTCACACTAATCAAAGCAGATATAACTAATTCATAATTAAAACTTAAACATTCAAAGTAATGGCAGAAAAGAAATTTTTGACATGCGATGGCAACCAGGCTGCGGCCCATGTTGCCTACATGTTCAGTGAAGTGGCCGCCATTTATCCTATCACTCCGTCGTCGCCGATGGCCGAGTATATCGATGAATGGGCTGCCAAAGGTCAGAAGAACATCTTTGGCGAGACCGTCAAAGTGGTTGAGATGCAATCCGAAGCCGGTGCCGCCGGTGCCGTCCACGGCTCGCTGCAGGCTGGCGCCCTCACCACCACCTACACCGCCTCGCAAGGCCTCTTGCTGATGATTCCCAATATGTACAAGATTGCCGGTGAGCTGCTTCCGGGCGTGTTCCACGTCTCGGCCCGCGCCCTTGCCGCGCAAGCCCTCTCCATCTTCGGTGACCATGCCGACGTGATGAGCGCCCGTCAGACGGGCTTCGCCATGCTGGCCACGGGTAGCGTCCAGGAAATCATGGACCTCGCCCCCGTCGCCCACCTCGCCGCCATCGAAGGCCGCGTGCCTTTCCTGCACTTCTTCGA
>DGXB01000010.1:67911-68394 GCA_002396205.1 Bacteroidales bacterium UBA4243 | reverse complement strand
CCCAAGATGCGTATCGAAGAGGCCGCTGCCCGCAAGCAAGCCAAGATCGACTCGGGTCGCGAGACCATCGTCGGTATCAACAAGTACCGCCTCGACCACGAAGACCCCATCGAGACCTTGGAGGTCGACAACACCGCTGTGCGTGAGTCCCAAATCAAGCGCTTGAAGGAACTTCGCGCCAACCGCAACGAGGCCGACGTGCAACGTTGCCTCGACGCCATCACCAAGTGTGCCGAGACCCACGAAGGCAACCTGCTGGCCCTTGCCATCGAGGCTGCCAAGTGCCGCGCCACCTTGGGCGAAATCTCCATGGCTTGCGAGAAGGTCGCTGGCCGTTACAAAGCTGTCATCCGTTCAATCTCAGGAGTGTATTCTATGGAAACGAAAAACGATGCAAGATTCGAGGAAGCCTGCCGCAAGGCCGACGAGTTTGCCAAGCTGGAAGGCCGTCGTCCGCGTATCATGATTGCCAAGATGGGTCAG
>DGXB01000010.1:58777-67846 GCA_002396205.1 Bacteroidales bacterium UBA4243 | reverse complement strand
GGGTCAGGACGGTCACGACCGTGGCGCAAAAGTTGTTGCCACCGGTTATGCCGACATCGGTTTCGACGTCGACATGGGACCCTTGTTCCAGACGCCCGCCGAGGCAGCCAAGCAAGCCGTCGAGAACGACGTCCACATCTTGGGCGTGAGTTCGTTGGCTGCCGGTCACAAGACCCTCGTGCCGCAGGTGATCGAAGAGCTTGAGAAGCTCGGTCGTCCCGACATCATGGTCACCGTGGGTGGCGTGATTCCCGCGCAGGACTACCAGTTCCTCTATGACCACGGCGCTGTGGCCATCTTTGGCCCCGGCACCGTCATCAGCGACTCGGCCATCAAGATGCTGGATCTGCTGATGGAGGCACGCAAACAGGCGTAAATCCATTAGACGTTGCGCGCAACGTCTCTACAGTGTGAAAAAGAAAATCCCGTCATTCGTGGCGGGATTTTTCATTTGTGTAGCTTGTCATTAATGGTCTTGCGCAACTGAATGACGGCATCATAATCCGCATCAATTTTTTGGCGGACGGCGTCAGCATTGAAAGGCTCGAAAAACACGGCATCGGCTTTCATCACGTCGCGCTTGTGCTCGTCGAAATAGATGGCATCGGCCACTTCCTTGGCCTTTTGCGGTTCGCCCTCGCTTAGGTAAATGTAGGCTAAATTGAGATAGGGATACACATAGTTGGGACTGACGCGGATGGCTTCCTTGAGGTAAAACTCGGCTTTTTCAAGGTTGTGTGCGGCATGGTATTCAACCAGCCCAAGGTCGTTGAGGTTTTCCTTGCAATAAGGAGCTTCATGATAGGCCTTGCGGAAACTGTTGATGGCCTGCGGATTCCCCGTCTGTTTTTGCGCTTTGCCTATATACCAATGCACGGGCAGCCCCACAGGATCAATGCTGTAGAAGACCGAAAGGGCTTGGTTCCCATAGCGTTCCACGGCTTTCCAGTCGTTGGCTTTCAAGGCTTGCTGCATCTTGAAGGTGTTGCGGTCGCCGCTCAAACGGAACCCTCCAACGGTGATGAGTATGACTGCAAGGGCCAACAACACGATGTTCCAGCCTTTTCCAAGGGGTTTCTGCTTGCCGTTGGCGATGAGTTGGAACAGATATGCCATAAGGATTCCATTCCAAATGATGTGCTCGATGCGGCTGTTGGGAAAGTCGAAGAGGGCGTTGACGCTGCTTCCGACAAAGAGGCTCAAGACGATGGCGCCATAAAGGAAGTCTTTCCTGCCTTGCGTTTTGCAGAGGGCGAAGAACGAAAGAACGACCAAGGAGACAAGGAAAGCAACGTAGAGAAGCAGTCCGAGGTAGCCGGTTTCGGCCAACAAGCCGAGATATTCGTTGTGTGGCTTGGTGAAGTTGATGTTCCACACGTCGGCGCGGTAGAGTCCATTGAGGCCAGTTTCGGGGAAATCGATTTGCCAGTTGCCGATGCCGCAACCCGCCACAGGGTGTTTGTCGGCAATGCGGTAGGTCTTGTCCCACAAAAGGCAGCGTTCGGCCAACGATGAGGTACTCAGCACGTTGTGTTCAATTTCGCTCTTTTCCGAGGTGTGCGGCACGGAGCGGTCGGCAAACCATCGCAGCCCGATGGTGAGGAAGGCGTAGACAATCATTATGGAGGCAACAACGGTGAATCGTGATCCTCTTTTGATACGCTTTGCGTCATTGCGAGCAAAGCGAAGCAATCCAGAACATCGTTTTTCTGGATTGCTTCGTCGTTCCTCCTCGCAATGACGGGAACGTGTCAACAGTAAAACCGTGAAGCAAACAACGGCAGCAATCATGCTCAACATCACCGCCCGCGATTTCAGCAGGACGACGAGGGCGACATTGGCGACAAACACGACGACTGTGAGCCACCCCGGCAGCTTGCTTTCAAAAATGGAAAAGGAAGTGAGCAAAAAGCCGGAAAGGATAAACAATATGATGGCCAAAAGGTTCTTGTGCCCGCTGATGCCGCTCACGCGGTAAAGCTGGTCGAAGCTGAAACTCTCGACGAGATCAAGTTGGACAATGGTAAAGAACAGATATACGGCCAGAATGATGGCTGCACTGATCCATAATGCCTTTTGGGTAGGTTGTTTGTTGGTCGACAATAGGCTGTAAAAGACGATGACGATGAGTGGAGTAAGCAATTGGGTGGAGAAAGCGAAAACGGCTTCAGCGGTGTTGGTGGCCCAAAGTATGGAACAGCCGCAGAGAAGGGTAAAAACCAAGTAAATGTAAAACACAGGGGTGTTGGGAACCTTCCAGCATTTCTTGCCAATGAGGGCGAAAAGGAACAAGATTGCCAGACCTATTGCAGTGGCAATAAATCTGGCAATCAAGAATTTGTCGTAAAGATTGGGTAGCCATATGAGGCTGCAAAGTGCAATGCCTAAGGCGATGCCAACAATAAATGTCTTTCCGCCTTTCATCGCTCAAAATCAGTTGATGTCGACGGACACCACGTTGCCATACTTGATGCTGTCGGTCTTGTAGCGGGCGTAGCTGCGGATGTAGTATTTGGTGTGGGCCGACAGGTTGTCGATGTAGCTGCTGAACTCATACCAGTGCCAGTCGCCTGTGGGTGTGGCGGCTGTGGTGTGGAAGTCCGACTCAAATTGCGGATACTCGTTGTCCTTGCTGTAGCAAAAACCGACCTGATTCACCACGTCGGGCATGGTGCATTCGATTTCACCGTGGGCGATGACATAATAATTCCCCCAATAGTATTGTGGGTCGTTCGTGTAAAGGTTGAGCACGAAGGGCATCTCTGGCGTGGTGATGCTGAGGACTTCGCCATAGAAATAGGCAGGTTGGTCGTTCGTGTAATACTCCACAAAAGCGCGGTAATAATACTGAGTGTTGGGGGTCAAGTCGTAGCAACACACTGGATAAGAGTCGGTTTCACTATCGTAGTAACCGGTTTTTATGCCTTCGCAGTTGTCTAAAGTGAGGTCGGGGCGGGTGCTGTAGATTAGTCCTGCAGTATAGTTGGTTATGCCGAAAGGCACAATGGAATAGGCGGCACAAAAGCTTTCGTAGGTGATTTCCGTGGCCTCCAAGGTGGTGACAGGCGAGGCCGATGGCGCGTCGGGGCTCAAGGTGGTGAAGGTCTTCTCTTCGCCGTAGCAGTATTCGGTGCCGTATTTGGCGAAGCCACGCACATGATACTGCGTGTTGGGCTCAAGGCTGGCGATGAAGGATTGGTAGGGCTGCGAACATCTGTAGGTCTTTGCGCATTGGTCGTCGATGGTGGGGGTTCCTGTTTTGCTCCAGCATACGCCGAGTTCAAGCAGCAGTCCGGCATCATCGGCGGTCACTTCTGCGCCGAGTGTGGCGGTGCCACTCGTGATGAAGGAGGGGTCGGCGGTGGTGACCACCACATTTTTGGTCACCTGTTGTGGGTCGTCAACGGGTTTGCAAGAGGCCAAGGCCAATAGCATGGCCGCTGCTATCAAGGTTAAGGTTTTCGTCGTTTTCATATCGTTAGTTTTTAATATTCAAAGTAAAATACTTGTTTGTCGTCGGGATCATAGGCCTCGTACAAGGTCTGTAAGACGGGGTATTTGTCGCGGTCGTACTGGTAGGCGAAGCAGATGGTGTCGGCGTCATCGTCGTCCTTCATAACGATGGAGGTCACGTTGTTCTTGCTGAAAGTGGTGTGTCCGTAGGTGAAGTTGACCAAATAGTCTTCAATCCCGCCCATGAGTCCGTACAGGGGGCAGTTCTTGTCGTCGTATTGCAGCAAGAATTCCAAATATTCGCCGTCGCCCGTAAAGACGATCTTGCTGATGTTGTTGCCATTCCAGGTCAGCAGGAGGGCGATGGTGTAGGTCTCTTCCGTGTGGCGTTGGTCGGCCATCCGTTGTTCGCATTGGGCAATGCTCTCGCAGACGTTTGGAGGCAGCAGGTGCGACAGGGGATTGAGTCGCAATTGGGTGCCTTCTTTTTTATAGGTGTCGTAGAAAGTGCCAGTCATCTTGTTGATTTTGTTGCCGTCATAGCTTATGGCCCAGGTGCAGGCGATGGCGTTGCGGTAGAACACGGTGGCCGATTTCAGGTGATCGCCGTCGTATTCGTAGGTGATGTACTCGGAGTTCGTGTAGTTGTCGACGCGCGTGATCCTGTTGTTTTCGTAGGTGAAATTCTCAATCCACCTGTCGTCTTTCTTGAAGTCGTAGTCCGAATAGTGCGTGATGGAGCTGAGCTTGTCTCCGTTCCATTCCCAATGTTGGAAAGGCTCTTTTTCCGCGTTTCTCCACGAGTAGTAGATCTGCTGGATTTTCTTTTCCGGAGTGTATGTTCCGGTTTTGTCTTTTTGGCAGGATGTGAGGGAGGCTAACAAAAGCAGTCCCAACACGATGCGCAATGGCTTGAAGTTTTTCATGTCTTTTTTATTTAGTTTCACTTGAATGTTTGCTGCAAAAATAACGCATTTTTCCATTCATGGTGCATTATGGAAGCCCATTACAAACTTTTCGGCGGAAAAATTTTCTTAAAATATTGATAATAAGGAAAGTACGAAAAACGCTTTACAAACTTTTCATATAGGAGGTTTTCTGAAGGGAACTTCTAAAAATGCTCCATAGGAGCTTTCTTTTAATAACAAAAACGCAATGAACTAATGAGTTATACTCCGTAGGAGTTCTCTATTAGGCCATTATTGGAAATCGCCTGAAATATTTCTTTCTAATCCTTCAAACATCCAATGGGAACCACGTAAATGCCGTCATCGCGGCGGTAGGCTGTGCTTCCGATGCCAATGAGAACCATCATGAACGAGGGTTTCTTCATTTTGGTGGTGTCAAGTTTGTTTTTGAGCGATTTCAGCGATTCGGCACCTTCTTCGATGAGCGTTTCTCCGCCGATTTTGATTTCGATGAGGCCGTAGTCGCCGTTGCGGAGGTGAACCACGGCATCGCATTCCAACTTGTCGCTGTCCCTGTAATGGAACACTTTGCCCATGAGGGCATCGGCGTACGTCCTGAGGTCGCGTACGGCCATGGTCTCAAAGAAAAGTCCAAAGGTGTTGAAGTCGTTGAGCAAGTCTTGTGGCCCAAGTTGCATGATGGCTGTGCCAATGGAAGGATCGGTGAAATAGCGTGTGTTTGAGGTCCTTACGGCAGTCTTTGACCTCAAATTGGGGTTCCAGGCCTCCGATTCTTCCACGACAAACATTTTCCTCAGCGCATTGATATACGATGAAATGGTGTCAGTGTCCATCGTTTGTGGCTCGTTGGCAGCCATGTCGGCAGCGATGGTCTCAAAGGTGGCTTGGGCAGCTTGGTTTCTCGCGTAGGAACGCATTAGTCGCCGAACCCTTTCCGGACTGCGTTTCACTTTGTCCACTCGCGACATGTCTCTTTCCGCAATGGCATCACAGTAGTCAAACGCTTGGTCTAGGGCAATCTCTTTTTCCATGTTGACAGCGGCTGGCCAGCCTCCACGACAAACGAGGAAGGCAAGATCTTCGCGCGAAAGGTCGTTGTGCGCATAAATCTTTTCTGGGGCTGAGAAGAGGTCTTTCAGGCTGATGGCTCCATTGGATTCGCCCGATTCGTAAAGCGCCATGGGTCGCATCCGAAGCCACGAAAAGCGACCTGTGCCCGAATGGTGCCGTGCATTTTCTCCTTCGTCTTCCAAAGGCACCGACGAACCTGTCAGGATGAAATGGCCATAGCCTTCACGATGGTCCACCTCAAAACGGATGGCATCCCATAGTTGTGGCGCAATTTGCCATTCGTCTAACAGACGAGGCGTGTCGCCTGCAAGGAGGTCCTGAGGCGCAAGGTCGGCTGTCACAAGGTTTTCCTTGACTTTGCTCGGGTCGTCCATATAAAGGATGCTCTTGGCGTGTTGTTCGGCGGTGGTGGTCTTGCCACACCATTTCGGACCTTCAATCAATACGGCACCTTTTCCCGCCAATTTCCGTTCCAAAAGCAGGTCTGCAACCCTTTTCTTGTATTCCGACATAACCGTTTGTTTTTAAGTGTGTTGAATTTGTGATTCGGGCGCAAAAATACAAAATTCGGGAAAATGTGGGAAATTTTTTCGGGAATTTGTGGGAATTTTGTTCGGGAAAATGTGGGAAAATTTTTCGGGAAAATGTGGCGGATGAAATCATTTCAGTGTTTTCAGCCATTTCCACTGGAAAATGAGCATGTAGAACACGCCTATCGTGATGGCAGCGTCGGCGAGGTTGAAGATGGGGCGGAAGAAGATGAAATGCCCATCGGGACCGAAGAAGAACTCGGGCAGCCATGAGGCGTTTTCTCTCGCCACGTCAATAATCGGGAAATACAGCATGTCGACCACGCGCCCATGCAGCCAGCCGGCATAACCACCGCCGTCGGGGAACATAGTTGCGATTTGCGTGTAGGTGCTCTCGCTGAAGATGCGCCCATAGAACACGCTGTCGATGATGTTGCCCATGGCGCCTGCCGTGATGAGGGCAATGCCAAACAGCACGCCAAACTTGGTTTCTTTCTTCGACAGCCGCACCAGCACCCAGAACAAGGCCACGATGGCCACAATGCGGAACAGGCTGAGCGCCAGCTTCAGGAAACCGCCACCGCCCATCCAGCCAAAGGCCATGCCGTTGTTCTCGATGAACAGCAAATTGAACCAATGCCCGATGACAGGAATCTCCTGACCGAGCGTCATACTCGTCTTGACCCAGATCTTGAGGACCAGGTCGAGGACTAAAACGATAAAAATCACCACGAATGACCAAACGAGGCCGTGGTTAACTTGTTTCTTCACTTTTTCTTCAGTTTGACGTCGAGGCAGCGCGTGGTGATGGGCACGCAGCGGAGCCTCTCTTTGGGTATCAGTCGGCCCGTCTCACAGCAGATGCCGTAAGTCTTGTTCTCGATGCGCATCAGGGCAAGTTCCAGGTTGTGGATGTACTTCTCCTGACGGGCCACGAGTCGGGCGTTTTCTTCTTTTTCGGCCACGGCATAGCCTTCTTCAAGAATCTTGAAGGTGGGGGCGGTGTCGTCGGTGCTGTGTTCGCCACCAGAAAGGTTGGCTTTTAGGGTCTCCAAGCTGGCTTGCGCTTGTTGTAGTTTTTCGAGGATCAAGACTCTGAATTCCTCAAGATCTTCATCCGAATAGCGCACCTGAGGTTCTTTCTTGTTAGTGTCCATAGTCGTATGTTTTATTGGCGGCTTGTCGTCACTGTGAGGAACGAAGCAGTCCAAAGAATGACGCTCAGGATTGCTTCGTATCTCGCAAATGCTCTGCATTCGACGGAGTTAATGACGCCAAGCGCGTCCGTGTTATTTCTTCTTTATCAGCAACTTTGCCGTAACGCCGTCAACGAGTTCCTCGGGTTCCACATCGTCCAAGGCCGACACTTTATTGATGGTGGCTAAGGTCTCGGTGCAGATGTAGTCGCCGAACTTGTCGATGGCGGGTTCAATCTTATCGTTGTTCTCGACGAAGAGCACGATGCGGTCGGTGACTTCGAAGCCACCGGTCTTGCGGAGGTTCTGCACGCGGTTCACGATTTCGCGGGCGAGGCCTTCCTGCACTAATTCGTCGGTAAGGGTCATATCCAAGGCCACGGTGAGGTCGTCCTGCGAAGTGACGGCCCAACCGGGGATGTCTTGGGTCGAAATCAGGGCGTCCTCAAGGGTGAGGTCGACGCTGACGCCGTCCACATCCAAGTGGGTGCCGTTGTTCTTCTCGTAGGCGTGGATTTCCTCTTGGCTCATGTTGGCGAAGTAGGCCTGGATCTGCTTCATCTGCTTGCCGTACTTCTTGCCCAAGGTCTTGAAGTTGGGCTTCACATTCTTCACCAGGATGTTGTTGTCAGCCGAAAGGAACTCGATTTCCTTGATGTTGACTTCGCTCATGATGAGGTGCGACACCTTTTCCAATTGTGCCTTCATCGTTTCATCCTTGACGGGAATCATGATCTTTGACAGGGGCTGACGCACGCGGATGTTGGTCTTCTTGCGCAGCGAGAGCACCATCGACGAGATGAGTTGTGCGGCTTCCATGCGTTCCTCCAAAGCCTTGTCGATGAACGACTTGTTGGCCACGGGGAAGTCGGTCAGGTGGACCGATTCGGCCTTGTTGCGGCGCGTCACGTTGTTCAGGTCGCGGTAGAGCTGGTCGCTGAAGAACGGCGCGATGGGCGAGCTGAGGATGGCCACGGTCTCAAGGCAGGTGTAGAGGGTCTGGTAGGCCGACAGTTTGTCGTCGTTGTCGTCGCTCTTCCAGAAACGGCGGCGCGAGAGGCGCACGAACCAGTTGCTCAGGATGTCGACGAACGACTGGATGGCGCGACCGGCACGGGTGGGTTCATAGCTGCTGTAGGCCTCGTCGACGTTGAGGATCAGCGTGTTGAGTTCCGACAGGATCCAGCGGTCAATCTCGGGACGCTGCTCCATAGGCATGTCGGGCTCGGCATAGCTGAAGTTGTCGATGTTGGCATACATCGCGAAGAACTTATAGGTGTTGAACAGTGTGATGAAGTACTTGTTGACCACCTCGCTGATGTCGTCTTCGTTGAATTTCAGGTTGTCCCAAGGCTGCGAGTTGGTGATCATGTACCAACGCACGGCATCGGCACCGTATTTCTCAAGGGCCCCGAACGGGTCGACGGCATTGCCCAGGCGTTTCGACATCTTGTTGCCGTTCTTGTCGAGCACCAAGCCGTTGGAAATCACGTTCTTGTAGGCCTCGCTGTCGAAGCACATCGTAGCGATGGCATGCAAGGTGAAGAACCAGCCGCGGGTTTGGTCGACGCCCTCGGCGATGAAGTCAGCCGGGAACACGTCTTTGCCCAGCTGGCCTTCCTTGCCCATGTAGTGGTATTGGGCGTAAGGCATGGCGCCGCTGTCGAACCACACGTCGATGAGGTCGGGCTCGCGCATCATCTTCTTGCCAGTGGGCGAGACCAGCACCACACCGTCGATATACGGGCGGTGGAGGTCGAACTTGGTATAGTCTTCAGAGGCATACGGATTCTCGGTCATGAATCCTGCCTTGATGGATTTCTCGATTTCGTTGCGCAACTCTTCCACGCTGCCGATGCAAATCTCTTCCTTGCCGTCCTCGGTGCGCCA
>DGXB01000010.1:42269-58717 GCA_002396205.1 Bacteroidales bacterium UBA4243 | reverse complement strand
TCGGTGCGCCAGATGGGCAGCGGCGTGCCCCAATAGCGCGAGCGCGAGAGGTTCCAGTCGACGAGGTTCTCAAGCCAGTTGCCGAAACGACCGCTACCGGTGGCCTCGGGCTTCCAGTTGATGGTCTTGTTGAGCTCGATCATGCGGTCTTTGAGGGCCGTGGTCTTGATGAACCAGCTGTCGAGGGGATAGTAGAGCACGGGTTTGTCGGTGCGCCAGCAGTGCGGGTAGTTGTGCGTATGTTTCTCGCTCTTGAAGAGTTTGCCCGATTCTTTCAGCATGACCACGATGTCGACGTCTAACGACTTGTCCTTTTCGGTCTTGGCGGGGTCATAGGCGTTTTTCACGAACTGTCCGGCGTAGGGGCGGTAGGCTTCCACGTCCATGCAGTTCTTCACAAATTCGGGGTCAAGGTCTTCGATGCGGAAGAATTTGCCCGTGCGGTCGACCATCGGCTGGGCCTTGCCGTCCTTGTCGATCATCTGCAAGGGCGGGATGCCGGCGGCGAGGGCGACGCGCTTATCGTCGGCACCGAAGGTGGGTGCGATGTGGACGATGCCCGTACCGTCTTCGGTGGTCACATAGTCGCCAGGGATGATGCGGAAGGCACCTTCGCCCGGGTTGACCCACGGAATCAGCTGTTCGTATTCGATGCCGACGAGGTCCTTGCCCTTAAACTCAGCAATGACCTCAGGCGCTTCCTTGAACATCGTCTCTACCAAGGCTTTGGCCATGATGATTTGGCAAGGTTCCTCGGTGTAGGGATGCACGGTTTTCAGCAGCACGTAATCAATGTTGGGACCCACGCACAGAGCCGTGTTGCTCGGCAAAGTCCAAGGCGTTGTCGTCCACGCGATAGCGTATGTAGGGTTGTCACATTGTGGCAGCCGTACATTGTTTTTCAATTTGAATAACGCCACACAAGTCAAATCCTTCACGTCGCGATAGCAGCCAGGCATGTTCAGTTCGTGCGAGCTGAGGCCGGTGCCGGCAGCGGGCGAATAGGGCTGGATGGTGTAGCCTTTATATAGCAAACCTTTGTTATACAAGTCTTTAAGCAAAAACCACAAGGTCTCAATGTAGTCGTTGGTGAAGGTGATGTAGGGGTCGTCGAGGTTGACCCAGTAGCCCATCTTGCGGGTGAGGTCGTCCCACATGTCCTTGTATTTCATCACCTCCTCGCGGCAGGCGCGGTTGTAGTCGTCCACCGAAATCTTCTTGCCGATGTCTTCCTTGGTGATGCCGAGTTTCTTCTCCACACCGAGTTCGACGGGCAGGCCGTGGGTGTCCCAGCCGGCCTTGCGCACCACGTGTTTGCCTTTCAGGGTCTGGTAGCGGCACACCACATCTTTGATCGAGCGGGCCATCACATGGTGGATGCCTGGGGTGCCGTTGGCGCTCGGCGGACCTTCGAAAAATACAAAGGCGTTGTCCTTGTCGCGGTTGTCCAAACTCTTTTGGAAGGTGTTGTCGGCTTCCCAAAAACGGCGGATGTCGTTAGCTGTCTCAGTGAGATTCAGCTGTTTATATTCCTTGTAGCTGTTTTTCATAAAATGGATTTCTATTTTTAGAGCGCAAAAATACGAAATCTTAATGAATGGGTGATAAAAAATTGTTTTTATCCATTTCGCTCGGCGCAGAAAACGGTTAAATCACGAAGGGTAGCGGTGATTTCCGAAGGTGGGAAGACTTCCAATGTTGCCAAGGCCTTATTGTAATACACTGGCAATAAGGCTTGCGCCATTTCTGTGTTTTCGCTGTCGAGCATGTCGTCGCGCAGCTGGAAGAGGATGCCGAAATTGAGGCCGAAATCCGAAATTTGTTGTAGCTGCTCTTGTGTTGCCCCCACCGACAGGGCGCCTGCTGCACAGCATGAACGCATCAGCATGGCGGTTTTTCGCGTGATGATGTCGAGGTAATCGGTCTGTAGGGCTGTCACATCGTGGCAGCCGCTTTCATTGGGATTGTCATTGCGGCTGCCGTGGTAAGACAGCCCTACCGCCCCCTGCATCAATTCCCCTTCGCTCATGGCGGCGGTGGTGCGCAGCATCTCGTTGAGGATGGTGGTGTCGTTGGCAAGGAGCAGCATAGCCTTGGCCAAAAGATAGTCGCCGGCCAGCACCGCCGACAGGTTGCCGAACCGTGCCTTCACCGAGGCGTGGCCGCGCCGGCGGTCGTCGTTGTCCACCACGTCGTCGTGGATGAGCGTGGCTGTGTGCACCATCTCCGCGAAGGTGGCGGCACGCAGCGTCAGTTCGTTGACTTCGCCAAAGAGCTTCGCTCCAAGCAGCACCAAGATGGGCCGCAGGCGCTTGCCCTTGGTTTCGAGCGCATAGCGCATGATGCTGTCCATCGGCTCGGTGTCGGCCTTCAGCGTCTGTGCAAAGAAGGCTTCGAACCTTGCCATTTCAGTGGCGATGGGCGATATGATTTGCTCCAAAAATTTCACGGCTGCAAAAATAGAAATAATTTGCACGATATTTGCTATTTTTGCGTTTTGTTGACACGAGACTACGGGACACGAGACTACGGGACAAAGCCTCGCGTCTCGCAGTCCCGCGTCTCGCAGTCAATTAAACAATTAAACAACCAACACTTCAACATGCCATGAAACACGCCAGCATCATCATCGCAACAGTGGCCGTGGCCGCCTTTGGCCTCCTCGGATTCAAATCGCCAACAAACGACTATAAGGATATGTGGAAAAAAGTAAAGGAAAACCTCGAAAAGAACCTGCCCGAATCGGCAGAGAAGGAACTTAATGCCATTGAAAAACAGGCGACTAAGGACAAAAACCAGACCCAACAGCTGAAGACCTACCTCTATCGGCAAAACATTATGCAGTTTACCGTGGAGGACGACGCGCAACAGGCTTTCATCCAATACCTTGAGACGAAAGTGGGGCAGCTGGACGAAGTTCACGACGCCTTGCTGCATGAGGAACTCGCTAAAGCTTACGCCAACTATTTGGACGAAAACGACTGGCGCATCAGCGAGAACCTGCCCATCGAGGGCGGCGACCTCTCGAAGGTGGAGATGAAATATTGGGACAAGGAGAGCTTCAAAACACGCATCAACCAGCATTATGGCGAAGCCTTGAAGCCCGTTGACGCACTGAAAAAGGCCAAGACCCAGGACTTTATGGTGCTTTACGAGAACAAGAACAACAACGAGGAATACCTTGAATACGAGGCCTCGCTGTTCGAGTTCATGTTCCACCGCGTGGCAAATTACTATCAAGGTGAAGCCAACGCCGACCAAGCCGAAGGCGACACCGAAAAATGGTGGCTGCCCGCCAAGGAGTTCGTGAAAGCCGACCTTGGCACAAGCGACAATCCGCTTACGAAATGCCTGAAAATCTACCAAGAACTGATTGGCTTTAACTTGAAGAACAACAACGAGGATGTGTTGATTTACAACGACTTCAAGCGTTTTGGCTTCGTCAATTCCATTTTGGGGAAGGATGAGCAATACCAAGCCGCGATGGAAAACCTGAAAGCCCAACACGAAAACAATCCACTTTCCGCCGAAATCACTTCGCTGATTGCCCGCAACCTGATGAACCAGTACGAGAACAACCGCAGCGACAGCACCTATTTCGACAACTACAAGAAAGCTAAGGCGATGTGCGAGGAAGCCATCGCCAAGTTCCCAAAATCGAAGGGCGCGAAGAACTGCCAAGGCATCATCAAACGCATCGAGGAGCCACAAATCGACATCACCCTCAACTCGGTGCAGCTGCCCAACGAGGCCATTCCTGCCGTACTCGAATACCGAAACGTGACCGCACCTTATTATAAGATAGTGAAGGTCAGCGAGAAGGAGTTGGCCGAATTTGACCGCCTGAACAAAGAGGATTTGCTCAAGGCATTGAACAGAAAAACCGCCATTGCCGAACAAACCCTCACTTTGACTGCCGAAACAGACTATCGCGAGCACTCCACTTTGATTGCCCTGCCTGCTTTGGACAAGGGCATCTACTACCTCATGGCCAGCACCGAAAAAGGCACGAAAGACGAGGATAAAACCCTGACGCTCACCTTCCAAGTGTCGGGACTCGGCTACATCACCGACCAGAATGGCGACAAGATGACCGTCACCGTCGTCGACCGCAAAACGGGGAAAACCGTGGAAGGCGTGACTGTGGAAGTGTGGCGCAGCGAATGGGACTACAAAGCCCGCGAATACAAGACCATCATCATCGAAACGCCCAAGACCGACCGCAACGGCATCGTGAAACTGTCGAAAAAGAGCGACAACTCGTTCTACATCAACCTGCGCAAGGGCGACGACAACTTGCTGTCGAACAACAGTTACTACCTCAACGCGCGTTACCAGAACACGGACGAGCGTTTCGAGACCAAGCTCTTCACCGACCGCGCCATCTATCGTCCCGGGCAGACCGTTTATTTTCAAGGCATTGTGACGCGCAGTCAGGGCGAAAATTTGAGCCTCGTGAATGGTTATTCCGAAAACGTTTCCTTCCGCGACGCCAACTGGCAAGAGATTGTCTCGGCCAAGTTCACCACCGATGAATACGGGTCGTTCAGCGGCTCGTTCGTCATTCCCACCGACCGACTGAATGGCGTGTTCCGCCTTAATGCGAACCACGGCAACACCACTATCCGCGTGGAGGAATACAAGCGCCCGACCTTCGAAGTCAACTTTGAGCGCCCGAAAGAGCAATACAAACTCAACCAAGAGGTTACGGTGCGTGGCGACGTGAAAGCATACGCAGGTTTCGGCTTGGATGATGTGGAATATTCGTACCGCGTCGTGCGCAAGACCTCGTTCCCGTGGCGGTGCTGGTGGTGGTGGTACCCGACCGTCGAGGACGAGCAAATCACCTTCGGCAAGGGCCGCACCGACGAAAGCGGCAAGTTCGCCGTCACCTTCAACCTGAAGCCCTCGTTGAGCATCGCGCCTGAAAAACAACCGATGTTCACTTACGAAATCGAAGTGACCGCAACGAGCAAGCAAGGCGAGACCCACACCGACACCTACAGTATCCGCGCCGGTTACAACGAAATCGCCATCAGCACGGATTTGCCTTCCGAAGTCGAGAAATCCGAGATGGGCAAGTACCAAATCACGGTGAGCAACCTCAGCTGGCAGCCCGCCAAAAGCCGCATTGCGCGGAAGATTTACCGCGTTGAGAATAGCAAGAAAATCAACTACTTCGAGGCGATGGGAGAGCGTGAAACGCTTGACAGGCAGTTGCTGAGCGATGAGGAATTGGCGAGATTGTTCCCGGAATACGGTTTCTACGACAAGCAAAACAAGACTCTGGTCGATGATGCCACAATTAGCGTTGACGACAAGGCCAAGTTCTACGAAGGCAAGGCCCTCGAACCCGGAAAATACATCGTGGAACTTAAGAGTCTCGATGACCCGTTGGCGATGACCTCGCAACAGTTCACCGTGTTTGAAAACGGCTCCAAGCAGATGCCTTTCACCACGATGGAATGGAATCATTTGGACAAATCGACGGCCCATCCTGGCGACGAAATCCAACTCAGCCTCGGCACTTCGGCCAAAGCAGTGGAGGTTTGGGTGCAGCTGCTCCTCGGCGATGAGGTCCGCTTGGACAAGAAAATCACCCTCAGCAATGCGGTGCATACCTTTACTTATAAGGTGACCGAACAAGACCGTGGTGGCCTCAGTTGGCGCTATGTCTTCGTTAAGGAGAACACCATCAATAGGAAAACTTTGCGTGTTTCCGTGCCTTTTGACAACTATGATTTAGATGTGAAATTGGCCACCATGCGCGACAAACTCAGTCCCGGTGCTGAAGAGACTTGGGAAGTGACCGTCCGCGACTACAAAGACAAGCCTCTGGAAGCCGCCTTATTGGCGGGAATGTATGATGCCTCATTGGACGAGTTTGAAAGTCATTATTGGAGTTTCAACATGTCGCCCTCCACCGTGGGTGGTACCGTTTTCTTTGGTTGTGATGATGGCATCCTTTTTAGTTCGTCGTCCACCTATCTCGGCTCTTTCAGCTTTGCCGAACTCTTCAACTTCAGCCTGCCTTCCGATGCGCCGTTCTTCGATTTCGGATATGGATTCGGCACGCGCCGTTATAGAAAAAGTGGGCGTGTGATGTATGATTATGTTGAGGAATCAGTACCTATGATGACTGGAGCGGTGTTGGAAAAGAATTCCGTCGCAGCCGATGGTGCAGTTGAGATTGAAGAGGAAGAAGTGTTAGAGCAGCCTATATTTAGAAAGTTGACTCCGGAAGAAATCGCTGAGTTAGACAAACAGGACAAGCAATCAGCAGAAAAACCCGAAGCCGAACCCACTCTCCGCGAGAACTTCAACGAGACGGCCTTCTTCTTCCCGCAACTGCGCACCAATGCCGACGGCAACGCGACCTTCAGCTTCACCATGCCCGACGCCCTCACGCGCTGGCGCCTGATGCTGCTGGCCTACACCAAGGACCGCAAAACGGGTAGTAAAGACTATACTTTCACCTCCTCAAAACCCGTGATGATCATGGCCGACATGCCGCGCTATATGTACGACAACGACGAGCTGTGGTTCGTGGCCAACGTCATCAACACGGGCGACGAACCCGTTGCGCCCAAGGCGAAACTCGAAATCTTTGATGCAGGCACGATGCAACCCGTCAACCTGATTGTTTCCGATGCCACGATACCGATGGAGACCATCCAACCCGGTCGCAGCAAGGAAGTGCGCTGGAAGGTGGCCGGAAAGTACGACCTTAGCCTCTTGGCCTTCCGCTTCACGGCCTACGCGGGTGCGTTCAGCGATGCCGAGCAGCACCTCCTGCCCGTGCTGAGCAGCGAAATCTTCATGACGCAGACCCTGCCCATCACCGTGAAGGCCGAGACTGAGCAAACCTTTGATTTCGAGGCCATCGCCAACCCCGACAGCCACGAGCGCGACTATAGTCTGACGCTCAACTTCAGCACTAACCCCGTGTGGTACGCCGTGCAGGCCCTGCCTTACCTGGCCAATGTCAGCACCGACCGCGCCGAGACCGCCTTCTACGTGTTCTATGCCAACACGCTCTCGTCCTACATCGCCGACCACATCCCGAACCTCTTGAACTACATCAAGAAGTGGCAGATCGAGACGCCCGATGCCCTGCTCTCACAACTCGAAAAGGACCAAGACTTGAAGGCCATCATGCTGCAAGAAACGCCGTGGGTGCTCGAAGCCAAGAGTGAGACCGAGCAGCGCAGCCGCATCGCCAACCTATTTGAAATCAACAACCTGCGCGGACAGCAGACCCGTGCCTTGCAGCTCATCGAGCAGAAACAGAAATACAACGGCGGCTGGTCGTGGATGGACGGGATGCCTGAAAGTCCCTACATTTCGACCTACATCCTCGCCGGCTTCGGCAAGTTGCAGAAGATGGGCGCTTGGGAGTCGCTGAGCCAAGCTGACCAAAACACCGCACAAAGCATCTGCGACAAGGCCGTGCGTTATCTCGAATACGAGGTGGCCGAGACCTACCGCTATATGAAAGCCCACAGCAAGGGCAAGGACTGGCCCATCGGCTCCAGTACGTTGAACGAGCTCTATGCCTTGAGTTTCTTTGAGGTGCAAAACTCCGACCGCGACTTCGCCAAGGCCAAGGACTACTACCTCAAGAGCCTCGACAAGGAGTGGACGTCGTTCAACTTCAACCAACGCTCGAAGGGTGCCTTGGTGCTCTACCGCAACGGCAACGAGAAGACTGCCAAACTGATGATACAGTCGTTCAAGGAATGTGCCCAGAAGAACGAGCAAATCGGCATGTACTGGCCGAAGAAATACTTCTCGTTTGAGTCGCACATCGCCACCCACGCCAACATCATGGCGGCCTTTGCCGAGATAGACCAGAACCAAGAGATGATTGACCAGCTGCGCGTGTGGCTGCTCACCCAAAAGCAGACCACGATGTGGGAAAACTCCGCCTCCACCGCAGATGCCATATATGCCCTGCTGATGCGCGGCAGCGACTGGTTTGCCGAAGGCAAGGAAGTGACGCTGCGTTTTGGCAACACACCTATTAATACTGAAGGTGGCGTGGCCGGCACAGGCTTCATCCAACGCCGCTGGAATGCCGACGAGGTGACCTCGGAGATGCGCCAACTCACCGTCAACAACCCGACCAACCACTTGGTTTGGGGCGGCCTGTTCCGCCAGTATTTCGTCCCCATCGACGAAGTGAAGCAGAGCGAGGCGGGCTTCACCATCAAGCGCGAACTGTTTGTGGAGACGGTGGATGAAAAAGGCAAGAAACTGGTTCCTGTCACAAACCAAGCCTTGAAAGTGGGCGACAAATTGACCGTGAAAATCACCTTCACCAACGAGCAGGACATGAGCTATGTCTTCGTGAAAGACCTCCGCGCCGCCGGTTTCGAGCCGATAGAGCAAATCTCGCACTACGAGTACAACGACCGCATGAGCTACTACCAGAGCAACACCGACACCGACATGGAGTTCTTCATTGAGTTCCTGCCCAAGGGCACGCACCAACTTGAATACAGCATGTTCGTCACCAAGGAAGGCCACCTCAACAACGGCTACGCCTTGATCCAGTGCCAGTATGCGCCTGAGTTCAGCGCGTATTCGGATGGGATGACGATTAGGGTTGGGGAATGATTGTCCGTCATCCAAACAGTGCATCCATCGTGAGTTTCACTGGAATATCGTTGGAATAGGCGTTTTCGGCCAAAGGCGATGCAGTGATGAGTGTAGAATAAAGGCTCTGCCTTGTCCCGGTTTCCCGACGAAAGGTCTCAAGCCGATAGGCCATCTTTTGGGATTCCTCTTCCGATAGGCTGTACTCCTTGGCGGAATACTTGATCTCGCAAACGTTGACTACATCGTCGGCTCGGTCGATGATTAGGTCGATTTGTGCCGCAGGCTTGCTTTCCTTGCTTCGCCAGCTGTATTGTTGCGTTGCCATCGTGTCGATGTGCAGCACTTCCTTGATTTGCTGAACATGAAGCAGGCAAACGCGCTCAAAAGCCAAGCCTAACCAAGTGTTGGTCTCGGGTGTGCCCAAATGATTGGCCCAATAATGGTTGTCGCTGCCCGATTTGTCGGCAAAATGGATATGGAACAAGGAGAACATGTCAGTCAACTGATAAATGCTGCCCTTGTTTTTCACGACATTCTTTTCGCGTACCTTGTATTTTCGCACCAATCCACATTCCAACAAATTGTCGAGAAGTTCCGAAAGGTTCCCTCCCGACTCCTTCCCTAGTTTTTCCACTATTTCGGTACGGGTCAGGCCTGTCTTGTGAAGTGCCAGCAGTTCAACAATCCGTGTATAAGGTTCGGGCGAGCGGAACAGGGTCTTGTACAGCCGTTTGTATTCGCGGCGTAAAGGACCATCAACGTCAAAATAAAGATTGTCAATGTTTTGTGTTAGGCTCAAGGCTGAATCCAAAAGGCTTAAGTAATAGGCTACTCCGCCAAACATCATGTAGGATTGCACTATCGCCAAGCGGCTCCAATGGAATCCCCGACTTGCCAAGTATTGCTCGGTTTCCTTGAGGGTGAATGGCTGTAGCTTCAGTTCGTGTGTTATTCTGTCGTGCAGCCCGCCGTGGCTGTCGATGATGTTTTTGATCATCCATGTGGTGGCGCTGCCGCAAACGAAGAGTTTCATGTTGTCATACAAAGAAGCCCAGCTGTTCCAAAAATGCCCTAATGCCTTGGCAAAACCCGACCCGTGTGTGTCCAAACAAGGAATCTCGTCCAAAAACACGATGCAGGCATCGCCGGTTTCCACAACAGGCTGCAAGGCTTTGCGAAGCAATGTGAAGGCCCGCATCCAAGTGGCCGGACGTTCTTTCAGCGCAAAACCATACAAGTCCATGGCGTCCAAAAAGGCATCCATTTCCTCGTCGAAGCTGCCTTCAAGCACGCCTGTCATGGCAAAAGCCATCTTGCCTTTGAAGAGTTGGTTGATCAGGAAGGTCTTTCCCACCCTTCGCCGACCATAGACGGCAACAAACTCAGGTTGGCCGGAATGTAGATACTTCTCGATTTCGGCGATTTCCTTGTCTCTTCCTATGATATTTTGAACTTCTCCCATGTTTTTCGTTGTTTTTGTGCCGCAAAAATACAAAAACAAATCCAAATTTAGCCAAAACTCCAAAAAAATCGTAGTTTTGGCTGATAATCTATCCAAATTTAGCCAAAACTCAAAAAAATTGGTAGTTTTGGCTAAAATTCATAATATGTTTGCTTGAGTTCAGCGCGTATTCGGATGGGATGAAGATTAAGGTTGGGGAACGATAGAAAAAATTGCTTAAAACAGCAATTTTTCTTGCTGAATTGATTTTTATTCTATATTTGTGCCGTGATATTTCAAAAAAACTACGGCCATGAAAAAGATTTTTACCCTAATCACATTCGCCTTGTTGCTCACATTTGGTGCACAAGCCCAAAACGGGACATACAACGACCTTTGGGAAAAATGCAAAGCATATTTGATTGACAACCAACCTGTTTCGGCGGGCAAATTGCTCGACACCATCGAAGGCTTGGCCCTTGAAGACGGCAATCAGGAGCAGCTGCTGAACGCCATCCTTTTTCGCTACCAAACACTGAGGATGACCGCCGAAGACGAGCCTCGCGAGGCTTTCATCCGCTATGCCGAGGCCAAACTTGGACAACTCGACTCGGTTAGGGCGGCCATCCTCCATGTGGAATTGGGCAGTTGTTATGCCGAACTGCTGAACACCTACAAGACCAAAATCAAGGGGAACGCCGTCATTGCCGGCGAAGTAAGTGAGACCGCAATGCGATATTGGAGCCAAGACAACTTCATAGAGGCCATCAACCGGCATTTTGACATGGCGCTTCAGCACCCCGATGTCCTAAAACGGGAACGCACCCACGACCACCTCGTGCTGTTCGATGAGGATGCCATGCCCGGAGAAGACTATTTGGAATTTGAACCCACGCTGTTCGAGTTCGTCTTCCATCGTGCAGCCAATGTCTACAAGAAAATTGCCTCGGGGCAAGACCTTCCCACGGAAGGAAACTTTGACGATTGGTGGTTGCCAGCCGAGTCGTTTGCAACGCTTCAAATCGATGAAACAGCTTCGTCCACAACCAGATACCTGCGTATTTTTCAGGAATTGATAGCCTACAATCTCGAAGTTGGAAACGAAACAGCATTGATTTACAACGATTTCAGTCGTCTCCGCTTTGTGAAAGGCTTGCTTCAGGACAATAACGCCTATATGCAGGCCTTGCAAAAGATGGTGGAGCGGCACGAAGCGCATCCCTTGTCGGCTGATGTCGCCTTGGAGTTGGTAAAAGTCATGTTGGATTTAGGGGGACAGACTGATGATGGCGACAATGTCAACTACCAGGAAGCCACTGCGATGTGCCACAGGATTGTGGAACGCCACCCCGATGCCTTGGCCTGCGACAAAGCCATCCAGCTGCTCGATGAGTTATACGCAACAGGCGTAGACTTCGTCATGACAGAGGTGCAGCTGCCCGACGAAAACATCCCCGTCATGTTGCGCTACCGCAACTTGCGCCATGCTTACCTTAAAGTAGTGAAAATCAGTGAACAAGAGTGGAAACAACCCAAATATCGTTCGTGGGATGGTCCTAATTATTATAGTTACTTGCGTTCGTTGCCCGTCCATGCCGAACAGCGCATCGACCTGCCCGAAGAATCCGACATGAACTGGCATACGGCAATGGCGGCTTTGCAACCCTTGGAGTGTGGGTTTTATTACCTCATCGTCACGCCCGAACGCAACACCTTGAACAACAAATCAATAAAATGCCAGAGTTTCCAAGTCTCGCGCCTTGGTTTCATCGCTGACAATGACCAAACCATCGTTACCATCGACCGCAAGACGGGCAAACCCATCGGCGAGGTGACCGTTGAGCAATGCAAAAGAATTGACCACAAGAAAACCAAGGTGGTAGCCACCTCGAAGTCGGGCAAGGATGGAAAACTGAAAATCAGCCGAAACACGAACCAATACTTCAGCGTCAATCTGCGTAAAGGCGACGACGTGTTGCTCACCAGCGATTACATGAATATCAGCTCGAAACATCCTTCACGCTCCAAACGTGCAAGCTACCATGCCACTTTGTTCACCGACCGAGCCATCTACCGTCCAGGCCAGACCGTTTATTATCATGGCATTGTCGTCAAGACAATGGGCGACGAGCAAACGTTGGCAAAGCGTTTCACCGAAACGATGTATTTTTGCGATATGAACAGCCAAATCATTGAACAACAAACGGTTGAAACCGATGAGTTTGGCTCGTTCAGCGGCTCGTTCGTCATCCCTACCGACCGAGGCAACGGCACTTTCAGGCTGAAATTCGGGATATCGTGGGATCGTGTGTATGAGGTGAAAAGCATCCAAGTGGAGGAATACAAGCGTCCTACTTTCGAGGTGCGCTTCGACCACCAGAAGGAACAATACAAACTGAACCAAACCATCACCTTGGAAGGCGAGGTGAAAGCATACGCTGGCTTTGGGTTGGACGGCGTGGAGTGCCAATACCAAGTGACGCGCACAACGGATTTCCCGTGGCAACGCTACGACCAAAGCTATCCATACATAGAACCAGAACAAATCAGTTTCGGCACCGTTGAGACCGACGCCAACGGAAGGTTTGCCATCACCTTCGACCTGCTGCCCGTCGCAACAGTCAAGCCCGAGCTGCAACCCCTTTTTACTTACGCCATCGAGTTGAAGGCCATCAGCGCACAAGGCGAGACCCAAAGCGCAATTCACTTCATTCGAGCCGGCTACAATGAGGTGGCCCTCAGCAGCAACCTGCCTTTTGTTGCCATCGACAAAGCCACCGACAAACCCTATCAAATCGAGGTCGTCAACATGAGCGGCGAGCCAGCGAAAAGTCGCGTCGCAGAGAAGATTTACCGCTACGCCGACGACAAACGCTGCAACTATTTTAATGCCATCGTCTCGGGCATACAACTCGACCGAAAGCTTTATTCCGATGCCGAATTGGACAGCCTGTTCCCCTTCTACGGCTTCTATTCGAATCTCGACAAGACCTTGGTGAGCGAACAAACCTACACCGTGGAAGGCCAGCACGACATTGAGGCGATAGGCAAGCTCCCCCAAGGTGAGTATATCATTGAATGGCAAAGCGTTGACGACACCTTGGTGCAACTTTCGGAATACTTCCTCCTTTCCGACAGCCGATCAAACAAAATGCCAAAGAAGGCATTGAAATGGTTTGAAGTCGACAAAAGAACCGCGCATCCTGGCGACACGCTGCATATTTCGTTGGGCAGTTCGGCCAACGACGTGACAATGTGGGTTAAAATCATCCACAACAGCGACGACGTCCGTTTCGACCAATGGATTGAGGTGAGCAACGAAGTCAAGGATTTGCCCTACGTGGTGACCGAAAAAGACCGTGGCACGCTCGATGTCCTTATGGCCTTCGCCAAGGAAAACAGTTTCTATTCTGAAGCGGAATCCATCTTGGTGCCATACGACAACCTCGACTTGGACGTGAGCCTCGCCACACTTCGCGATCAACTCGAACCTGGCGCCGAGGAAACCTGGCAACTGACCGTCAAGGATTCCAACGGACGACCCGCGACAGCCGCCTTGCTCGCTGGCATGTATGATGCCTCGCTTGAGGTTTTTGCCGACAACTCGTGGGAAAAATTCAACATGAAGCCGTTCCTCCGCACGGGCAAAACGTTTGGCTCCTTTCCCGATGCCAACCTGTTTATGCGTTATCCAGAGAAAATAAGCACAAGCAGCATCGTCTTGTTCAATTTCTCGCTCCCCTCCGACGCTCCTTTCTTCGATGTGGCCGTGTTCAGGCACGACTACCAGACTTGGAGCACCTTCTCGGGGGCACCTGGGGGACGACTGAAAGGCACCATCACCGACGAGACTGGCGAATCGGTTCCCTTTGCCAATGTCGTTCTGAAGAAAGGCGATGAAAACGTGGCCGGTTGTTCCTCCGACTTCGATGGCAATTATGACATCAACCCGATTCAACCCGGAACCTACGACCTTGAAGTGAGTTGCATCGGCTACAACCCCTTCAAGTTGAAAAACATCGTGATACCTCGAAACAGAATCACTTTCTACAACGTCAAGATGTCGAGTGGAAGCATCCATCTCAACGAAGTCGTTTGCATGGTTGTCGACTACGAAATTCCTTTGATTTCGAAGGACAACACATATTCGGGAGCTTCCATCACCGCTGAGGAAATCGCCAAGTTGCCGGTGCGTTCGGCAGAAGGTGTCGCCTCCAGCGTCGGAGGACGGTCGTCGGACTACGATGAGGGAGAAGACGAGGAATTAGAGCCAGAACCTACAACACCATTCCTCATTGCGCCACGACAAAACTTCAACGAAACGGCCTTTTTCCAATACCTGAAGACCGATGCCGAAGGCAACGCCACGCTCAACTTCACCCTGCCCGATGCCCTCACCCGCTGGAAAATGCAAATGCAGGCCTACACCAAGGACTGCAAGACGGGAAGCAAGGAATACACCTTCACCACCTCCAAGCCCGTGATGATTATGGCCGACATGCCGCGCTATATGTACGACACCGACACGCTGTGGTTTGTGGCCAATGTCATCAACACGGGCAGCGAGCCAATCATGCCCAAGGCGAAACTTGAAATTTTCGATGCAGCCACTATGGAACCGGTTGATTTGATTGTTATGGACAGCCCTTCGACAGGCTCAGGGGCCTATACCATCCCGATGGAGGAAATCGTTCCCGGGCGCAGCAAGGAAGTGCGCTGGAAGGTGGCCGCCCAACATGATTTGGACTTGTTGGCGTTCCGTTTCACGGCCTACGCCGACAATTTCAGCGATGCTGAGCAGCACTTCCTGCCCGTCTTGAGCAGCGAAATCTTCATGACGCAGACCCTGCCCATCACCGTGAATGCCGAGACCGAGAAGACCTTTGCCCTCGATACCCTAATGACAGCGGGCGAGCGTGAGCGCACCCACAGCATGACCTTGAATTTCAGCACCAACCCCGTGTGGTATGCCGTGCAAGCCCTGCCTCACCTCGACGGCATCAATATGTATTGCGCCGAAAACGCGTTCTATGTGTTCTATGCCAACACCTTGTCGGCCTACATTTCCGACCACATCCCGCAGCTGATGGACTATATCCGCAAGTGGAAGGTGGAGTCGCCCGATGCTCTGCAATCCAAATTGGAGCAAGACCCCGAACTGAAGGCCATCGTGCTGAAAGAAACGCCGTGGGTGCTGCAAGCCAAAAACGTGCAGGAGCAACGCTCGCAACTCGCCGTAATGTTCGACGCTATCCGCTTGCCCTTCCAGCAGTCCAAAGCCTTGAAGGTGATGGAAAAAAACCAGAACTATTCGGGCGGCTGGCCGTGGATGGAGGGCATGCCCGAGAGCCGCTTCATCACAACGCAAATCCTGACGGGATTGGGCAAGCTGGAGAAGATGGGCGCTTTGGCCTCGTTGAATGTTTCCAACAAGGAGAAGGTTGACAAAATCGTTAATAAAGCCGTTAAGTTCATTGAAAACAAGGTAAATGTGGAATACCAAATTTCCAATGAGTCCGAAACGCTCTCTCAACTTCCGGCGCAAGTCATCGGCGAACTCTATGCGCTCAGTTTCTTTAATCCCACCCTCGCGGCGAAAGCGCCCGAAAAGGCCAAAAAGCATTATCTGGACTTGATGGAACAGCATTGGACGGACTACAATTACAGCACGCAGGCGAAAATGGCTTTGACGCTTTATCGCAACGGGAGGGAGACGACCGCGAAGAAAATCATGCAATCACTCAAGGAATGTGCCCAAACGGGCGAACATATTGGGATGTATTGGCCGAAACGTTATTTCACGTTTGAGTCGGATGTGGCCACCCACGCCAACATCATGGCCGCCTTCGCCGAAATCGCCCCTGACGATGCCTTGCTCGACCAAATGCGGGTGTGGCTGCTGTCGAAGCGCCGTTTCGACAGATGGCCCAGTTCAGCTTCAACCCTTGAAGCCACCCATGCCCTGCTGATGCGCGGCAGCGACTGGTTTGCCGAAGGCAAGGAAGTGACGCTGCGTTTCGGCGAAACACCTATTACTACAGAAGGCGGTGTGGCTGGCACAGGCTTCATCCAACGCTGCTGGAACGCCGACGAAGTGACCTCGGACATGCGCCAACTTACCGTCAACAACCCGACCAACCACTTGGTGTGGGGCGGCCTGTTCCGCCAGTATTTCGTCCCGATCGACGAAGTGAAGAGCAACGAGGCAGGCTTCACCATCAAGCGCGAGCTGTTTGTGGAGACGGTGGATGAAAAAGGCAAGAAACTGGTTCCTGTCACGAACCAAGCCTTGAAGATGGGCGACAAGTTGACCGTGAAAATCACCTTCACCAACGAGCAAGACATGAGCTATGTCTTCGTGAAAGACCTTCGCGCCGCCGGCTTCGAGCCGATAGAGCAAATCTCG
>DGXB01000010.1:0-42151 GCA_002396205.1 Bacteroidales bacterium UBA4243 | reverse complement strand
CGACACCGACATGGAGTTCTTCATCGAGTTTCTTCCGAAGGGCACGCACCAGCTGAAGTACAGCATGTTCGTGACCAAGGAAGGCCACCTCAACAACGGTTATGCCTTGATTCAGTGCCAGTATGCGCCCGAGTTCAGCGCGTATTCCGATGGGATGAAGGTGAAGGTTGGGGAATGATTGTAGGACTGTCGTACCACGGCAGCCGCTTGATAATTAATCAAGATGTCAAGTTATGGGGATTTATAAGGTAAAAAATGCCATATATTTCCCCATAACTCATTTTTTTATTGCGTTATGGGGAGCTATACGGTATTTTTTCAGTTTTTCACTACTTTTACTGTCTGTTCCCAACCATCGCTATGCCTGATGCGAAGCAGGTAGAAGCCTTTCCCCATATCAGCTAACGGCATTTCAAACTGCTGGTGCCCAGCGTTATGCCAATCTGATAGGTCGGTCATCAGTTGTCCTTGCAGCGAGTACAATTCAAATCGGATTTCGCCGTCGGTGGGGTTGAAGAAACTTACCTTGACATAATCTGTGGCTGGGTTGGGTGCCACGGTGGCTTGCAGGCCTTGCGTCTCGTTGTCTTCAATGCCCAAATGGGCATCTACGGCGATTTTCATCGTCACGGGGAGGTGGTCGGAACCGTCGAAGAGGGCCTCGGCGACTTCGGCAGGCACAGCCGTGTTGGTGCCTTGGTCGATGCTTTGGTTGAAATGGCGTCCGTCGTTGCCCACGGCATGGTAGGAGTTGCGCACATACCGAAGGTGGTTGTAGCCGAAGCCGATCCAGTCGTTCATCAGGATGAAGTCGAAGCGGTCGTCAAGACCTCCGGAAGAAAAACATTCGTTGGAATAGCTGCGCGTCGATTGGGTGTGGAACGCGGCAAACTGGCTGTTGTTGCTCCATTCGCCCACGCCTTCAACTCCCGCTGGGTCCATGAAGCACACCTGGTTGCTGCCGTAGGGATGGGTGAGCAGTCGGTAGCCGCTCTCGTTTGAGCCATACATGTTGAAGTCGCCCATAATCAGCACGTTGTCGGTAGGATAGTTTTGGTTGACGTAATTCATGGCCATCTGCATCAAGGCGCGGCGTTGGCTCTCATAGCCTTGTCCCGCCTTGGGATGGGCCACGATGCAAATGAGTTTTATGGTGTCGCCGGCGGCCAAACCTGGTGTCTTCATGTATAGCTCGTAAACATCGGTGTCGCGTGGTTGTGTTTGCAAAGCCACGTGTTTCTTCAGGCCCATTTTGCGCGAGTCGTAGAAGATATGGTTGATGATGTTGCTGCTGGCGTGATTAATAATGTTGTCCGTCTGCCAATAAGTCGCGCCATTGATATTCAGATTGTGGCGAACGAAATCGGTTTGGAGGGCTTGCGTGGCGCCAAACTCGCACACGGTGAAGATGTCGGGTTTCACATAGTTGACGAGGGTGCGGATGCATTCGTCCTTGCGCTGTGTGTTGTTGTTGGTCTCGTAGCAGTCGGCGAAACCGCTTTGGTAGTTGCCGTAATACAGTAGGTTGTACTGCATCACGGTGATGGTGTCTTGTGCTTGTGCAAAAACCGGGAAAGCGAGCAATAATAAAAGGAGAAGTCTGTGCCTCATCGAAATTGGGTTTTAGGCCACAAAAATAGAAAATTTGGCGCGATATTTGTCGATTTGCCGTCCCTGATGACAATTTTTAGTATTTTTGCCACGATTATCGCTATGGAAAAACGAACCCGAATCGGATTTTTGGCCTTGATGGCTGCGGTCGTGCTGGCTATGGCCTCGTGCCACAAGACCATCGACGACCCCGATAATCCCATCGTAGGTCATTGGGGCTGTGAGAAATACGTCAGCCATCGCATCGACACCGCCAATGCCATCAACCGTTGGGATACGTTGTACTATGACGTGGGGCCGGGTCTTGGCTATGAAGTGTATTTCTATGCCGACGGCTCGGGACGGCTCTTGCTGAACGACAGTCCGGCCTTGATCAAGAAGTTCGACTGCGACTATACCTACGACAGCCTGAATCAGGTGCTTACGATTTACAACACCTCGTGGATCATTTCCGTCTTTTCGGATGCCACCAGCGCCGATATGGACATCGAGGAGCTGACCGATAGCACCATCAGGGCATCGTGGACCAACCATTTCTCCGAACCTATCCCGTTTTTCGAGCGGTTTTATATGAAACGAATTGAATGACAATAAAAAATAAGAAAAAAATGAAAAAAGTATCGTTATTTGCTACTTTGGCCATTGCGGCCTTGATGTTCACCTCATGCAACAAAATCGATTACACGTCTTTTGTTGGCACTTGGGGTGTGGAAAAGATTATTTACGAGAATTATAACACCGACTATGCGGGCAATCCCATCGCAGGCTCGATGGAGACCCAGACCTACGAGTATGACCCTGAGGACATCGGGAACGGCATCCAGTTGGTTTTCAGGGAAAACAAGACGGGCGAGATGCGCGACAACGATGTCGACACGATTTGGCTCGACTCCGTGAACTATGTCTACAACCCCGACACGACCTTGGTGACGAGGTTCACGTTCTCCTACGATGAGAGCGAATCCATTCTCTACATGAACTTGACGGAATCGGCTCGTACCTACATGATGAAGATTTCGGACCTGACCGACAATTCCTTCACGTATCAGAACAACTATTTCATCGCCGGAGACAACAGGACCTATTTTGAAACGGCCTACATGAAGCGCCTCACCAACACCGCTTCGAAGTCGGGCGTCAGAGGCTCGAAGAACACGAAGTGCCATCCGCGCCTCGAAGGCTCGTTATTTGGCAGCAGATAATCTTGGAATGCTGAATGTGGAATGCTGAATGCGGAATGGGCCTGTTTGACGGTTTCATTCCGCATTTCGCATTTATAATTCATCATTCAACAAACAGCATCAAGCCTTTCAGATAGGCCCCTTCGGGGTGGAAGATGTTGATGGGATGGTCGGCGGGCTGCGAAAGCTGGTCGACAATCCTTACGTCGCGTTTGGCTTCGATTGCGGCGGCGGTGACAATGCCTTGGAACGTGGCCTTGTCGACGGCCTGCGAGCAGCTGAAGGTGAACAGCAGTCCGCCCTTGGCGATGCGCTTGATGGCCTCCGCGTTGATGAACTTGTAGCCGCCCAAGCCACGATGCCGGTCGTGGTGTCGCTTGGCAAACGCCGGCGGGTCGAGGATGATGAGGTCGAAGGCACCTTCGCGCATCTCCTGCACATAGTCTTTCATATCCGCCACATAGCAGGGATTCTCCTCTTTCGAATAGCCGTTCAGCTCCAGGTTGGCCTCGGCAGCGGCGATGGCTTTCTTCGAGGCATCGACGGTGATGGCGCGGCGAGCACCGCCTTTCAGTGCCGTCACGGAGAAACCACCCGTATAGCCAAAGGCGTTGAGCACGGTCTTGCCTTGCGCGAAACGGCGCACCAGCTCGCGGTTCTCGCGTTGGTCGAGGAAGAAGCCCGTCTTTTGGCCTTCTTCCCAGTTGGGATGGAACTTGCTGTCGTTTTCGAGGATCACTTCGTCGAGACGCTCGCCAAGGAGGTAGCCGTCGGCGATGATGGCGTCTTCCTTGCCCATGCGTTGCATGGCCTCGGCGCTCTTGTTGTAGACGGCCTGCACACCCAGGTCGGGCATGAGCTTGAGTGCGCGGACGATTTCGCCCAGGTGGAGCGCCATGCCTTCGGTTTGGGCTTGCACCACGGCGGTGTGGCCGTAAACGTCGACGATGAGACCAGCTAGTCCGTCGCCTTCGGAATGCACGAGGCGGAAGCAGTTGGTATGCGCATTGTGGGTCAGGCCCATCGTTTTCCGCACTTCGTAGGCGTGTTTGAGACGGTCGAGGAAAAACCACTCGTCGATTTTGCGGTTGTCGAAGCTCAGCATCTTCACGGCGATGCTGTCCGACTCGCAGAAACCTGTGCCGAGGATGTGGCCTTCGTAGTCGGTGACGGTGACCGTGTCGCCGGCCTGAAGGCCTTTGGCGGCATCGTGTATCGCGCCCGAGAACACCCAAGGGTGGAAACGGCGCAAGGCATCGTCCTTGCCCGGGTTGAGGCGGATGACGGGATAAAGGGGAGCTTGTACTATCATTTTCTATGGATTTGGCGGCAAAGGTAAAGTTTTTCCTCGGAAACCCCTACCTTTGCAGCCCGAAAAATGAAGTACCTTTTATATATACCGTTCCTCCTGTTTGTTTTTTTGGCCGTTTCGTGCACAAATGGCGAAAAATATGTTATAGAAGCGATTGATAACCAAGAAGAAACGCATGAGATAAGACAATCCGTGAAGCCAAAGCAGGCAATTCATGCGGTTGACACGACAGTCATAGACCACATCTGCGTTTTTGGTGACCATGTCTTTTTCAGTCAGCCCGTTCCCGACGAGGTGAAGGCGCGGATGCAGGGGAAATCGATGAAAAACCAGACGCGCATCGGTTACGACGACTTGCGTTACCTCACCTTGCCTTACTACGACTTCGACGGCGAGGTGCAGAGTGGCGAGATGGTGTGCCACAAGGCCATCGCCGAGGATTTGGTCCACATCTTCCGCGACCTGTTTGCCGCCCGTTATCCCATCGCCAGCATCCGTTTGGTGGACGATTTCGACGCTGACGACGAGAGCTCGATGCAGGCCAACAACACCACATGTTTCAACTACCGTTACATCTCGGGGACAACGATGCTCTCGAAGCACGCCTTCGGTTTGGCCGTCGACATCAATCCCTTGCAAAACCCTTGTGTGCGCGGCAACCGCGTGCAACCGAAGACCGCAGTCGACTTTGTCGACCGCGATAAGGACTTCCCCCACAAAATCGACGCTGACGACCTCTGCAAGCGGCTTTTCATTGCCCGAGGCTTCCGTTGGGGCGGCCATTGGCAAGGCAAGAAAGACTGGCAGCATTTCGAGAAAAAAATTAGATGAGGCAGGGCTCATTTTCCGTACCTTTGCCGCAAAATCAGCCGCTATGAACAACTCTTTCACTATCGGAGGTCAGATTGTCGACCTTGTCAATTCCAGGATTTTCTCAGGCGTTATCGTCGTCAAAGACGGAAAAATCAGCAAGGTAGAAGAAAAACCAGTGGGCAACACGCGATACATCATGCCGGGCTTCGTCGATGCGCATGTGCACATCGAGAGCTCGATGCTCGTGCCGTCGGAATTTGCTCGGCTGGCTTCGGTTCACGGCACGGTGGCCACCGTCAGCGACCCGCACGAAATCGCCAATGTGTTGGGCAAAAAAGGCATTCGCTATATGATTGACAACGGACGGAAAGTGCAGTTCAAGTTCTTTTTCGGCGCGCCGAGCTGTGTGCCTTCGACGGATTTCGAGACATCGGGTTTCACCATCAATGCCGACGACATCGAAGAATTGATGGCCTCGCCCGACATTTATTATCTCTCGGAGGTGATGAACTACCCTGGCGTCATCCACGACGACCCCGAACTGATGCGCAAGATTGCCGCCGCGCAGAAAAACCACAAACCCATCGACGGACACGCCCCCGCCGTGACGGGTGTCGACTTGCAGAAATATGTGGGCGCGGGCATCTCCACCGACCACGAGTGTTTCCACCTCGAAGGCGCCTTGGAGAAAATCAGCCTCGGCATGAAGATCCTCATCCGCGAAGGCAGCGCAGCCAAGAACTTCGAAGCCCTCATCCCGCTGATGGCCTCCCATCCCGACAAGCTGATGTTCTGTTCCGACGACAAGCACCCCAACGAGTTGGTGGAGGGTCATATCGATGTCTTGGTTCGTCGTGCCATCGCATTGGGTTACAATGTGTTTGACGTGCTGAAAGCCGCCTCGCTCAATGCGATAAGGCATTACCATCTGCCCGTGGGATTGCTTCAGCAAGGCGACGATGCCGACTTCATCGTGGTCGACGACCTGCACAACCCCGTGGCCAAACAGACATATATAAAAGGTGTGTTGGTGGCCGAAAACGGTGTGTCGAACATCAAATGCGTAGAGAACGTCACGCCCAACATCTTCGAGCGTCCTTTCCTCTACAAGCAAGACCTCTTCGTTCCCGACGAGGGCAAGCGTATCAAGGTGATTGAATGCTTTGACGGTCAGCTGATTACGAAGAGTTTGTTGTCAGAACCCAAGGTGGTCGATGGCGGCATCGTCAGCGATGTGGACCGCGACATTCTAAAGATGGTGGTGGTCAACCGTTACCAGCCTTACACGCCCGCAGTGGCCTTCATCAAGGGCTTTGGGCTGAAACGTGGCGCCTTGGCATCGAGTGTGGCCCACGACAGCCATAATCTTGTGGCTGTGGGCGTTACCGACAGCGACATTCTCCATGCGGTCAACCTGCTCATCGAGCACACGGGAGGCGTGACGGCCTATTGCAGCACGGAGATGGTGGCGGTGCCCCTGCCTGTGGCCGGACTGATGAGCAACGAAGACGGTTACGAGGTGGCACAGGCCTACAAAAATGCCGATGCCTTGGCAAAACGCTTGGGTTCAACGCTTTATGCGCCATTCATGACCTTGGCTTTCATGGCCTTGTTGGTCATTCCCGAACTCAAACTCAGCGACAGAGGCCTGTTTGACGTCAAGAAATTCGCCTTGACTTCGATTTACGAGGAATAAGTTTACAGCACGTTCAGTCGGTAGGCGTCCTGCTTGACGAAGATGGCCAACATGATGGTGAAGGCCAACATGCTCGACCCGCCATAACTCAAGAAGGGTAGGGGGATGCCGATGACGGGCAGCAAGCCGATGGTCATGCCTATGTTGATGGCTATGTGGACGAAGAGTATGCCCGCGATGGCATAGCCATACACGCGGCTGAAGGTGGAGCGCTGTCGTTCGGCCAAAATGATGATGCGCAGCAGCAGTCCCAAATAGAGCAGCATCACGGTGGCGGTGCCCAAGAAACCGCCTTCTTCGCCTACGGTGCAGAAGATGAAGTCGGTGTGTTGTTCGGGCACGAAGTCGTATTTGGTCTGCGTGCCTTGCAGGAAGCCTTTGCCCGCAAAGCCGCCCGAGCCGATGGCGATCTTCGACTGGTGCACGTTGTAGCCTACGCCCTTCGGGTCGTCGAGTTGGCCCAAAAGGACGAGAATGCGGTTGCGCTGGTGTTCTTGAAGCACCTTGTTGAAGGCGTAGTCGACCGAGAACACGAAGGTGAAGGCAATGGCGAAGACGGCCAACATCCTGACGATGCCCTTTTTCTTCGTGACTATGTAGAAGGTCAGTGTGAGCACCAGTAGGACTCCGAGGATGATGTACATCACCTTTTGGCTCCACACTAAGGTGAAGACAAAGAGGAGGATGGCCACCACGCCAGCCACCATCAGCCAACCGGCACCTGGGAAGCCTTCGCGATAGAGCACGAAGATGAAGGAGACGAAAACGATGGCGGAGCCGGTGTCGTTTTGGGCGAGCACCAAAGCCATGGGGACGAGGACGATGGTGGCCGCAATGATTTGGTCCTTACGCTTTTGCAGGTCCACATCGAGACGGTCGAGGTAGCCGGCCAAGGCCAAGGCTGTGGCCATTTTGGCGAACTCCGAAGGCTGGAACTTGATGCCGCCGCCAAGGTCGATCCACGAGGTGGCGCCTTTGGTGGCCTTGCCGTAGACCAACACGGCTAACAGGCTGACAAGGAAGAAGATGTATATCCAAAGCGAGAATGCGTTGAAGAACTTGGCGTCAATCAAGAGGATGATGAAGCCGACGAGGAGCGATGCGCCAATCCAAATGAGTTGTTTTCCATACACTTGCGACATGTCGAAGATGCTGGGGTGCAGCTCGTCGTATTTGGCCGAGAAGATGCTGAACCAGCCAATGATGACCAGCGCGAAATAGATGAGCACGGTCACCCAATCGATTCTTCCTATGATACTGTTCCTTTCGTTCATCGTTCGTTCTTATATGAGATTCTGCCTTCCATCATTCGTTTTTCAAGGTCTTCGCGTGTGGAGTAGCCACGGATGTATTTTTCGATCATCAGGCTTGCGATGGGAGCCGCCCAGGTGGCACCGTAGCCGCCGTTTTCGATGATGACGGCGAGCGCGATCTTGGGGTTGTCGGCGGGCGCGAAGGCGATGAAGTTGGAGTGGTAGTTGCCGTGTGGGTTTTGGGCGGTGCCGGTCTTGCCGCATTGTGGGATGTCTTTCATCTCGTAGCGGCGTGCCGTGCCGGCGGGACCGCTGAACACGGTGCGCAGGCCGTTTTTCATCGTCCTGACGTATCGTGGGTCGATGCCGGGGTCAACGCGTGTGGTCATCACCTCAGGGATGGCGGTTGTGTCGCCGAAGCATTTGATGAGGTGCGGGGGATAGTAATAGCCCTCGTTGGCGATCATGGCGGCGATGTTGCAGAGTTGCAGCGGGGTCACCAACACTTCGCCCTGGCCGATGCCTAACGAGCGGATGGTCACCGAGTTCCATTGGCCTTTGTACATGCGGTCGTAATATTCCTTGGTGGGGATGTTGCCCGAGCGCTCGTAGGGGATGTCGGTGTTGAACTTGTGGCCAAGGCCCATCTTGGCGGTCATGTCTTTCCAATACTGGTAGCCTTCCCTGATGCCGCCAAACTTCGGGTTGTTGATGGTGGCCTTGAACGACTCGTAGAAGTAGGGGTTGCACGAGTTCATGATGGCGTTGGCGAAGTCGGGGGCGCCGCCGTGGTGGTGGGTGCACTTGATGGGCAGCGAGCCGGGGCCGTTGCAGTGGAACACCGTTTGTGGCGTGATGCTTCCGCTCTGCATGGCGATGAGGCCGACGACGGTCTTGAAGGTGGAGCCGGGCGGGTAGGTGCCGCTGATGGCACGGTTGATGAGGGGTTTCATGGGGTCTTCCTGTAGCTCCTTGTAGTGCTTGCCGCGCTCGCGGCCTACGAGGAGGTTGGGGTCGTAGGTGGGGCTGGTGACGAAGGCCAAGATCTGTCCTGTCGAAGGCTCGACGGCCACGATGGAGCCTATCTTGCCCACCATCAGCTGCTCGCCGTAGGCTTGCAGGTCGGCATCGAGGCCGAGGTAGATGTCCTTGCCGGCCACGGGTTCTTTGTCAAGCTCGCCGTCCATGAAGCTGCCCATCTCGCGGTTGTGCACGTCAACCATCATCACCTTCAGGCCCTTCACGCCGCGCAGCTCCTTTTCATACGACTTCTCGATGCCCGACTTGCCGATGTAGTCGCCTTGGCGGTAGTAGCCTTCCTCGTCTTTCTCCAGCTCGGCAGGGCTGATTTCGCCGATGTCGCCCAAGGTGTGGGCAGCGATGGCGTTGGGATAGTGGCGCACCGTGCGGGTCTGGAAATAGAAGCCAGGGAAGCGGTAAAGCACCTCGGCGATGTGGGCGTAGTTCTCTTTCGAGACCTGCGTCATGAAAGGCGAGGGCTTCAGATACGACTCCTTCTTCGCCTTGTTCATCCGCTCGACGAACGAGGCCTTGTCGATTTCGAGCAAACGGCAGAACGTGGCCGTGTCGAAAGGGTTGAGCGTGTCTTTGCGGACAGCCTGGATCACTTGTCGCGGCACTACCATCAGGTCGTAGACGGCCTCGTTGAACACCAAGAGCTGGCCATTGCGGTCGAAAACCTTGCCTCGGGCGGGATATTGGGTCACGAAACGCAAGGCGTTGTTGTCGGCCAACTGCTTGTAGTGCTTGTCGACCACTTGAAGCGAAAACAACTTGACGATATAGACAATCCCCACCGCGATAAAGATGCCCATAATCAGTAACTTTCTGGAAGACAAACTGTTGTTGCTCGTTCTCATAACAAAAATTGCAGTTGACAAAGGTATATGTTTTTCGTGAAGCCCGAAAGGGGAGAAGGCGGTTTTTTTGAAAAAAAAAATCTTTGCCAAAAACCTTTGCCGAAATCGTAGGCCATGACAAATTTTTCCTATATTTGCACGGTTTTTTATGCCTACCGAAATGAAGAGATTTTTCATGGTTGTCATGGTCGTTTGCATGGCCCTAACAGGATGCCGGCAGCAGGAGCAAAACAATGAAGTGTTGCACCGCGAGTTCTACAATACCGTTTGGGAACGCTTTGATTATGTGCGTAATGAGGTTGATGTTGCAACGGCCACGACCTATAACCTTAATTTGCAGATCAGTTTTACCGACGACTATGCCTACAACGACTTCTCGATGATTTTCACCGTTTTCGACTCGAACGAGAACCCCTATCGCACCAAGGGCTACAAGTTCAAGCTGAAGGACGAGGAGGGCAATTGGAATGTCGAAAAGAAGGACGGTTGCTATACCTTCACCTTGCCCATCAACAAGCAGCTCAGCATCAACGACCCCGGAAAATACCAGTTCGTCGTCGAGCAAAGGATGCCCATCACCCCAGTGGTCGGCGTGAAGGAATTGGTTTTGTTGAACAATTGAAACAAAGGGAAAAAATATGAATAGATTTTTGAAAATTGGATTGATTGCAGCCTTATTCGCGATGGCGTTTGCATCGTGCGTTCCCCAAAAGAAGATGCTTTACCTGAAGGAGGCACAGATGGCTGCCGAAAACATTTCGAAAGAGTACGTCAACGACCGCACTGTTGACTACAAGCTGCAGCCGGGCGACAACCTCTACATCCGCTTCATCAACATCGTTGACGAGAAGAGCACGGCATCGTTGGCGGGCGAAACCTTTGGCAGGTCGAACTACATGTCGTCGGACGCCAGCATCTACCTCCAGTCCTACACCATGGACGAGGACGGATGCATCGAGCTGCCCCTGACGGGCAAGATCGAGCTTAGGAACCTGACTGTCGACCAAGCCAAGGAGAAGATGCAGACAGAGCTTGACAAGTATATGAACGAAACCACCATCATAGTGAAGCTGTCGAACTTCAACCTGACCGTCCTCGGTGAGGTGGTGCGCCCCGGAATGTACAAGGTGTACCAGTCGCAAATCAACCTTTTCGAGGCTGTTGCCATGGCGGGCAATATGACCAACTTCGCCAAGAACAACGAGGTGAAGATTATCCGCCAAACCGACAACGGTTCCGAAATCGTCACTGTCGACATGGGCGCCGCCGACATCCTTTCGTCGCCTTACTACTACCTGAAACCCAACGACATCATCTATGTCGAGCCTTTGAAGATCAAGCAATGGGGCTTCACCACCTTCCCCTACTCAACGGTGCTGTCGGTGGTTTCGCTTGCAGTAACCCTTTATTTGGCATTCAAGAAATAAAACATAACAATCATGGCAAACGAGAAAACATATATTCCCCAACAGAACAACGAGGAACAAAATATTGACATCAAGCAGTTGATATTCACTGCATTGCAACATTGGTATCTTTTCGTCATCTTTGTGGTGGTGGCCTTGGCCATTTGTTTTGTAATCAACCGCTATTCCACCAAGGTGTACCAAACCTCTGGAACGGTGCTCATCAAGGAAGGACGCAACAACTACGACCCCACGGCCATCATGACCACGATGAACTTCGGCAACATGCAGAACATCGACAACGAGATAGCCATCCTCAAGTCGTACTCGCTCACCGACCGCGTCGTCAAGAAGATGGGCATCGAAGTGACCTATGTGGAGAAGGGACGCATTGCCACCTCCGAGATGTATAAGAATGCACCTTTCCACGTTGAGTTTGAGCGTAGCGTGCCTCAGGCCGTGGGCCTGCCCTACGAGGTGACTTTCCTCGACAATGGCGGCATCAGGCTTCATGCCGTGGGCGAGGGTTTGGTGAAATACGACTACATCCTCTGCCAGCAGACCGAATTTAATCCTTATGCCACTATCGACATCAGTGGTGACTATAAGCAAGGCGAGTGGATCGACAATGGCTACAACCGCATCCGCATCACCAAGACCGATTTCTTTGACGCCGAGACCGTCGGCACCCGCAAATTGATGTTCTGGCTCAACAGCTATCCCAGCCTCAACAAGCAAATGGGCAGCTTCACCGTGAGTGCCATCAGCAAGCAGGCTTCGGTGGCCTCCGTCGTGATGAACGGCACCAACAAGCAGAAAATCGTCGAGTTCACCAACCTCCTGATGAACGAATACGTCAACCGTGGATTGGAGAAGAAGAATGTCGTTAGCGAAAACACCATCGAGTTCATCAACAACGAGTTGCAAGGCATCCAAGAGTCGCTGAGTCAGGCCGAGACCGAGCTGAAGGACTTCCGCCAGCAGAACGACCTCATGAACCTCGACCTGCAAGCCAATCAGGTCTATACCAACCTCCAGGCCTTGGGCAAGGAACGTGCCGAAATGTCTGTCAACCTGAAGATTTACAAGCGTATGCAGGATTACATCAAGGTTCAGATTGACGATCCTGAGAACTTGGCCGCCCCAAGCACGATGGGCATCAACGACCCCTTGCTCAACCAGTTGGCCCGCGACCTCGTGATGCTGTCGCAAACCAAGGCCACCCAATTGCTCACCCAAACCGAGCAGCACCCCCAAATCGTGAAGCTCAACGAGCAAATCGTCACGACCAAGAAGGCCTTGCTCGAAACCATCAACAACCTTGTCGACAACGCCCAGATGAGCCTCAACGAAATCGACCGTCGCATAGGGATGCTTGAGTCGGAGTCGCGCCAACTTCCCGGCAAGCAGCAGCAGCTCATCAACTACCAGCGCAATTTCGAGTTCACCGACGACACCTATAAATACTTGATGCAGCGTCTCGCCGAGGCGCAAATCCTGCGTGCCTCCAACACGCCCGACAACGAAATCCTCGACGAAGCCCGCCTCGAGCGCACGGAGATGATTGCACCGCGCACGTCGATGAACTACCTCATCGCCATCATCCTTGGCCTGCTCATCCCTGCCTTGTACCTCTTCCTGAAGAACTTCTTCAACACCACCGTCAGCAGCCGCAAGGACGTGGAGAAGCTGACCAGCTATCCCATCATCGGGCAGGTGGCACAGACGAACGGCAAGGATCCGCTACTGGTTGTCAACAACCCCAAGTCGCCAGTGGCCGAGTCGTTCCGCTCCATCCGCACCAACATCGAGTTCATCACGCAGAGCAAGCTGCCTTGCACCGTCCTCGTCACCGGCGACGTTCAGAGCATCGGCAAGACCTTCAACAGCATCAACATCGCCTCGATTTATGCCCTCTATGGCAAGAAGACCGTGTTGTTAGGCTTCGACATGCGCAAACCCAAGCTCTTCCAGGAGTTCGGACTCAGCAACAATATCGGACTGAGCAGCTATTTGAGCAACAAGGAGGCTATCGAAAACATCATCCAGCCTTCGGGCAAGATACCTACGCTCGACCTCATCACCAGCGGCCCCATCCCGCCGAATCCTTCCGAGTTGATTGCCTCCACCAAGTGCGACGAGCTGTTTGCCGAACTGAAGAAACGCTACGACTATATCGTCATCGATACACCGCCCATCGGTTTGGTCACCGACGCGCTGTTGCTGATGCGCCATTCCGATGCCAACATCTTCATCGTGCGTCAAGGCGTGACCAACAGGAACGCGTTTGGCAGCATCATCAAAGACCTCGAAGACCGCGACATGAAGTTTTCCATCGTGGTCAATGGCCTGCAAGCCGAGAAAGGCTATGGCTACCGCTATGGTGGCAAGAAATACGGCTACGGCTATGGCTATGGTTATGGCTACGGCTACGGCTATGGTTATGGCAACGACTACTATGGCGAGTCGGAAGATGGCGAAAAGAAACGCCGCCGCCACAAGAAGCATAAAGAAGACAAGAAACAGCAGTGACGCAAGCAATGGACAGTCACGAAACAAGGCATTGGCATGCCCTTTACGTCAAGTCGCGGGCCGAAAAGAAGGTACTTTCGCAGCTTGAGGAGATGGGCTTCAAGGCTTATCTACCCCTCATAACGCAGGTCAAGCAATGGAGCGACAGGCGCAAGAAAGTGGAGGAGCCGCTTTTCAAGTCCTACGTGTTCGTGTATTCCAACGACAGGGAATATATCACCATCCTCAATGTGTTTGGCGTGGTGAAGTTCGTCAGGTTCGAGAACAAGGCAGTGGTCGTGCCCGAAAACCAAATCTTGGCCATTAGGAAATTCGTCCAGGATTACGAACGAGGCGAAGGGTTCAAGTTGGATAACAACGAGGACCTGAAGGTGGGTCAGATGGTCAGGATCATCAACGGGCCGATGAAGAACCTCAAAGGCCGCCTCCACACCATCCGCAACAAGCGCCAACTGCTGGTGTATATCGAGGTGGTCGGGCAATACATCCCCGTCAGCATACCGAGGGCCAAGGTGGAGCCTTGCGAAGAATGACGATTTTGCCGTCCATTGAAAGATTATTACTATTTTTGCAGAGAATTTTAAACGAATAAGTCATGAGTTCAGAAAACAAGAAATCGAATCAACCGATATGGCTCTATGCCATCCTTGGCGTGTTAGCCATCGCTTTGGTGTTTCTTTTGGTGCGCAACAATTCCATGAAAGGAGACCTGCAACAGCTTGAGACCGAGAAGGAGATGCAACGCATGGATTTCCAGGCCGAAGTGGACAGCTTGATGAAAGTCCACAACGAGCTGAAAGAGAGCTATGGCGAACTGAGCCAGGAGCTGGCCGAGAAAGACAGCATTATCCAAGCCGATGCCGTCGAAATCAAGAAACTTCTTGATTCTCAGTGGGATTACTATCGCATCAAGAAGAAAGTGGCCTCGCTTCAGAACATAGCACAGAAATACGTCCGCCAGATGGACTCGCTCTATACCGTCAATCGTGAACTGGTGGCCGAGAACGAACGCATCCGCGAAGAATACCAAGCCGAACGCCGCCAAAACACCAACCTCACGCGGCAGAAGGAAGAATTGGCCAATAAGGTGAACCAAGCCGCTACCATGAAACTCTACAATTACTCGGCCCAGGCCGTGCGCTTCAAGGGTGGGGGGAAAGAGACTGGCACCGACCGTGCCGACCGTGCCGAGCGCATCAGGATTGACTTCACCGTGGCAGCCAACGACCTTATCGAGCCTGGCACGAAACTGTTCTATGTGCGCATCGCCGACCCCAAACGCGCCATCATCAGCAAGGGCAAGGGCGACGAGTATTCCTTCCAAGCCAATGGCGAGACCTTGCAGTTCACCGAGCTTGTGCGGGTCAACTATGATGGTAAGGAAACACCTGTGCGGGCCTACTACGTCAAGTCCGACAACTACCAATTGATGCCTGGCACCTATTTCATCGACGTCTATGAGCAAGGCGGTAAGCTGATCGGCCAAACCACCATCGACTTGAAGTAAGTGTTGGGAATGGTTCTGCAAACACGAAAGCCAGCCTTCAGGGTTGGCTTTTTTCATTCCAATACCGTTTTCAGCACCTCGTGCGAGCGGAAGTCGTTCATCACAGGGGCATGGAGCCGCATGAAAGTGATAAGCCCGTCGAGCAACTCGCGACGTTGGCTCACCCGCAAAGGAATGCGGCAGGTTTCTTCGATGCCCGTATTGAGCATCTTCGACAGCGTGGCCGCCGAGTCGGCATCGAAATAATAGGGATGCAGGGGATAGTCGTGGGCAAACGAGCCTTCCATCATGTCGAAGCAAAAGCCGTTGGCGTGGTTGTCTTTGGGGTAGAACCCCAAATGGCGGGTCAGCTCCAAGGTGAAAAACAAGGGGAAATTGGCATAGTCTTGTTCCACCAAGTCGAGCCACTGCAACGACCTGACAATGAAGTCGTACAACGCTTCGTTTTGCTCCTGTTCGGTTATTGTCTTGGTTAACAATTCGCTGATATACATCAAGATGGCGCTTTTGTTCATCACAAAAGGGATGCTTTGGTAGACGGTGGCCAGCTGCACGTCTTTCAAATAGCCCAAAGTGCCTTTGTTGGGTCGTCCAGCCTCTATATAATTAATAAGGTGCAAGTTCTGGAACAGGGCGGCACGGTTTTTCGCGTTACGGTTGAAAGCCCCTTTCACCATGTAGGAACGCAAGCCGAAATTGCGGGTGAATACCTTCACAATCAAGCTGGTGTCGCCATAGCGGATGCCTTGCAGGACGATGCCTTGGATGTTGTCGTCCATCAATTTTGGATGAGGATCTTGGTGGCAAACTTGTCGGTGCCTTGCTTGGTGCTGGTGAAGATGAGATAGACGCCGGGCTGCACCTTCACGCCGTTGATGTCGGTGCAGTCCCAAACGGCCTGACCGCCTTCCGAAATCAGTTGGGTGACGAAAGCCCCGTCGACGGTAGTGATTCTCACCAACGAATTGGATACCAATCCTTTGATACCGACGAAACCCGAATAGCCAGGCCTCACCGGATTGGGATAGGCCACCACATCGCTGACATAAGGCTCGGGTGTGGCGGCTTCGCCTCGATAGGAGATGATGCCGTTGGCAGTGCCGAAAAACACCTCGCCGCTCTTGTCGACGGCCATGGTGGTGACGGCGTTGTCGAGCAAGGGGCTGTTGGTCGTGTTGAAGTAATGGATTTCTTTTGGGTTGCCGTCGAGTGACATGAGATAGACCCCCGACTCGAGGCCGAACCAGATTTGTTCGGACCCTTCGATAGAGGCCATCGAAAGCACATTGGAGCCGTCGAAGAGGTAGTCGAATTGTTGTGTGCCGTCGTTGCGAGGCACTTTCACTTGCGTGGCGTCGAAATTGGAGCCACTGAAGATTTTCTTGGTGTCGGAAAAGACGCACGGGCCTTTGTCGGTGCCCGCCCACACGTTGCCTTGGTTGTCGACGGCAAGGCAGTTGACGGAGCCGAGGAGCTTGCCGTTGCCTTGGGCCGTGTTGAGGTTGACGCTCTGGTCGTCAGCGGGGTTGTCCAAAGTGCCGTTGTCGTTGAATACGATGACTTCGCCGTTGCGTCGCGTGATCCATTTGTAGTCGTTTTGGTCGATGAGCAGCGTCCCGATGTCGATGCCGCTCAGGCTGCCGCCCAAGTTGAAGGAATGCCAGGTGCCGTTGGGTTCGAGGGCCGACAGGAGGTTGATGGCTCCGGTGTTGACCACCCAAAGGTTGCCTTTGCTGTCGAAGCCAAGGCCGCTGATGTTGATGAGCGACGGGTCTTGCACCCAATAGTCGAGCGTGCTGTTGTCGGCGTTGAACACCTCAACGAGTTCGTTGTCCTTGAACTTGAGCAGGCCGCTGCCCCAGGTGCCCACATAGGTGACCGATGGGTCGTTGGGGTTGGTGGCAGTGCAAATGAAGTCGGAATAGTCAGTAAGTTCGTCGGGCATGGTGATGCTGTTGAAGATGGTCCATGAGCCGTCGAATCGCGCCACGCCTTCTTTCATGTAGCGTTTGCTCCAGTTGGAGGCATGGCCTCCGGTGGCAATCCACACTTGGTCGCCGCAGGCTTGCAGTTCAAACACGTTTTTCGAGGCGGGGCCGTTGGGTTTCACGTCCATGTTGTTCCACCCGTCGGAGGTCATGACGAGGCCGCGCCTTGCGTCGCCAATCCAATAGTTGCCTTTGTTGTCGATGGCCGACGAGAGGGGCAACACGCTGCCTCCGGGCGAGTAGATGTTGAGCACCTCGTTCATGTCGCGGTCGAATTCCTTCACGGCGTAACGGTAGCTGACGAGGAAACGGTCGTCGTAGGCACGCAGCTCGTACCTCTGGCTGACTTCGTTTTTCCTCGAATAGCCCCAGTGGCTGCCGTCGAAGACAAACAGTGTGTCGGCATTGAAGCCGCCGTCGTAGTTGAGGTAGAGCTTGCCGTTGAAGACTTCCATCGCGTTGTAGGCCAAGTGGGGATGGATGAGGCTGTTATCGAAATGCCATGAGGCATAGTTGGCAAGGTTTTGGGCATCCAAAGCGGCGTAATACATGCCGTCGTCGGTGCAGGCATAAATCTTCCCATTGAAGAAGGCTATGTCGGTGACATTCACGGCATCGCCTTGATTGCCAATGTAGTAGGTGTCTTTTACCTCTTCTTTCTTGAGGTCGAACACGACGATGCCGAAGCCGCAAGCCACATAGGCCAAGTCGCCGTCGAAGAAGATGTTGTTGATGTTCTTGTTGCCTACGATGTCCTTTTTCTTGATGTCGCTCATGTTCTTGATGGTGCCATCGTTGTGGATGAGGTCGACATTGGCGTTGGTGTAGGCCACAAACAGCTTGCGTTGGCTCTCGTTGTAGGCTATAGTGCTGATGCCGATGTCCGACAACCCGTTGATTTTGTTGAGGATATTGATGGAGTTGTCCTCCGTGTCGTAGTAGAACAGCTCGAACTGGGTGGCGGCATAAACCTTGTTGCCGACAGGTTCCACGTCGATGACCCTTTGGTAGGGCAGGTGGGTGCGCCAGTTGCCGATGCCGACGCCGTCTTGCGCGAAAGCGGTCATCGAAAGGAGCGATGCTATGATGAGCGTAAGAAAATTGAGTTTCTTCATAGGTTGATGAATTTGGGCGGTAAAATTACGAAATTATAGGGAGATAACGTGGTTTTATGGAACATTTTCTTTGATGGATTGCATTATTTCATAATTTTGCACTACTTAAATTTCAAAATGGGCCACAATATGAAAAAAACAATCCTCCTACTGCTCACTCTGTTCCTTACAGTGGGCAGCTTCGCGCAAGACAAACCTAAGAAAGCCAAGAAAGAAAAGACCTACAACGAGAAAGGCGAAATCATCAAGAAAGGCTGGAACTTCGGGCCGCTGCCCGTGGTGGGCTACGATGCCGACTTGGGCTTCCAGTATGGCGTCACCTGCGACATCTTTAACTTCGGCGACGGCTCGCGATATCCGCGCTACAACTACAAGTTCAATGTGGAGGCCTCGCGCTACACGAAAGGCTCGGGCGTGTTCCGCTTCTACAGCGACTTGCCTTACGTCATCAAGGACACCAAACTCTTTTTCGACGTCACCTATTTCTACGCCAAGAAATACGAGTTCTTCGGCTTCAACGGCTTCGAAGCCAGCACTTTCGATCCCTACGCAGGCATTGAAGGCGTCAAAAGCGGCTACCACTTCATCAACCGCAACCAATTCCGCTTTGTGGGCAGCATGCAAAGGCCGTTCTTCAACGTGCCTAACCTCAACTGGACGGCAGGCTTGGCCTACTACAACACCAAAGTCGACCGCATCAATTTGGAAGGCTATGAAGACCAAGTGACGCTGTATGAGAACTATGTGAACGCGGGCATCATCAAGGAGGACGAGGCCCAGGGCGGCAATACCACCCAAATCCGCCTCGGCATAGTTTACGACAGCCGCGACCACAACAGCGACCCGACCAAAGGCATTTACGCCGAAGCCACTTTGGTAGGCTCGCCCGACTTTATTGACCGCAAGGGCTACAGCAACCTGTCGTTCACCTTCCTTTGGCGGCATTTCATCCCATTGTATAAGGACAAACTAACGTTGGCCTATCGCCTCGGCGCCCAAAACCGCATCGTGGGTCAAACGCCGTGGTATATGATCAACAACCTGAATACCATGTTCTTCCAGAAGATGTACACCGAAGGTTTGGGCGGTGCCGTAACCATGCGCGGCGTGAATCGCAATGGCGTGATTGGCGAGGGCTTCGCCTTGGCCAACGTGGAGTTGCGTTGGCGCATCGTGGGCTTCAAGTTCATCAACCAAAACTGGACTGTGGCCCTGACTCCTTTCTTCGATGCGGGCATGGTGACGCAAAAATTCCGCGAGGAAGAGATGATCGCAGCAGAAACTCCTACCACAGAAATGATGCCCATCTACTATAGTGACAACAAAGAAAGTGTCCACATGAGTGCCGGTGCAGGCCTCAAGCTCATCATGAACCGCAACCTCGTCGTCTCCGTCGACTTGGGCAAAGCCTTGGACAACCGCGACGGCGAGAAACTGAAGACGTTTGTGGGGTTTAATTACGTTTTCTGATTTTCGGAAACAAATCTGCCATAAATCTTATACAAATACAAATAGCTTTATCCTTTCTGTCGCTTGTCGTCATTGCGAGGAGGAACAACGAAGCAATCCAGGCAAAACTTTAGGTTCTGGATTGCTTCGCTTATCGCTCGCAATGACGCAAAGTGCGTCCAAAAGATTTGCGGAAGATTTGTAACAGATTTGTTTCCCTTACTTCGCCTTGCCTTGATTGGCAACGGCAGCCATCAGCGCGGCCACCTTCTCGGGATCGCCGAGGAAGAAGTCCTTCTGGAGCTTCATCTGGTCGTCGAACTCGAAGACATACGGAATGCCCGTCGGGATGTTGAAGGCGATAATTTCATCGTTGCTCATGCCTTTCAGCACTTTGACGACACCGCGAAGGCTATTGCCGTGGGCGACGACCAATACCGTGTCGTGCGTCTCGAAGGCCTTCATGATGTTGTTCTCATAGTAAGGCATCACACGCGCGATGGTGTCGCATAGGGCCTCGGTGAGCGGGATTTGATCGTCGGTAAGCTCGGCATAGCGCGGGTCCATGCGGGGGCTTTTGGGGTCGTTCATGTCGAGCGCAGGCGGGCGCACATCGAAGGCACGTCGCCACAGGCGCACTTGCTCGTCGCCGTATTTTTCGGCTGTGGCTTTCTTGTCTAAGCCTTGCAGCTGTCCATACGACTTCTCGTTGAGGCGCCACGACTTGTAGACCGGCAGCCAGTCCATGTCCATGGCTTCGAGGGCGAGGTTAAGGGTCTTGATGGCACGCTTCAGATAAGAGGTGAAGCAGATTTCGGGACGGTAGCCGTTCTCTTTCAGCGTTTTGCCCGCTTCGATGGCTTCTTGGACGCCTTTTTCCGAAAGGTCAACGTTGGTCCACCCCGTAAAGAGGTTCAATTTGTTCCATTCACTTTCGCCGTGACGGATAAGAATGAGTTTCTTCATATTCAATATTTTATAATTTCTGTTGACAGCCCAAAACTATATATTTTCGGCCCACCATTGCAAATGCCTTTGGTTGAACTCTTCTAAAGTCATACTTCCCGACCTTTCAGCTCTCCTTATTTCAGCCTGAATATCTTCCTCTGTTACCTCAACATCAGGATCGGGGAAAAGCCAGTTGATTTTTTTGTCGTTGCAGTTGCCATAGCTTATAAATTTCCGCAAAAATACAAACTTTTCTGGATTTGGTGCATCAATCCAATTTCTTTCTCTCCCTGTGCCGTTTCGGCTGTTCTTCCTGTTCCTTTTCCAGGGCAGCAGGCTCTTCTTCGGCAACAGCTTGTTGCGTCGCGCTTTCCGAAACCGTTTCCGCCTTCGGCATCTCGGCCTCAACGCGGCGGAAGATGTCGTCCTTGTCAATGGGTCGGGCTTCTTTGTGCCACTTAAAGCCAGGCAGATAGCGCGACGATTCCTTCAGGTCTTCTTCGGGATACATCGTCTCGTTGATGGCCTTGAACGACTTGATGACGGAAATGCCTTGGTTTTCCATCTCGATGACCATGGTCTCCGAGTTTGAAACATCGATGCCGATGAGCGAGCCGTCGTCGTCACGAATCCAATAGATGGTCTCGGCCTTGATGCCGTCCACGTTGACGCGGTGGATGTTGCCGTCCTTGAAACGCGAGGTGATGTCGGTCCCCTTGATTTGGTTGTAGCCTTCAATAGTATCTTCCGAAATGATGAAAGCGTTGCCCTTTTGCAGCACCCAGTCGATGCTCTTGTCTTTTAGCTTGATGTCGATGTCGGTACCCGTCATTTGGCTGTCCTCAGCCCAAAGGATGGGGTTGACGCGCATACGGATGGTGGAGTCGGCCATCAAATAGGTAAGTGTGTCGCATTTGCCCTGCATGTCGCTCTTGAAAAAGCGTACGTTGCGACGGGCAATGAGTTTTTCAACTTCCTCCTTTTGTTTGTCGAAGTGCATGAAAAGCGTGTCGCCGTGGATGTAGAGCGAATCGCCGCCGTCGTAGCTGATGGCGTAGGCGCCGTCGGTGGCGAAGCTGAAGCCACGGTTTTCCCACATCTCCATGTAGTCGCCGCGCATGATGACCTTGTAGGACGTGTCAATCATGTCCACATGGTCGAAGGCCTTGGCCAGACCGATGTTGCGGTTGTAATACATCGAGTCCGACTTCATGCGTTGGGTCTCGTTGTGCATCACGGGGCGTTTGTCGAGGAAGGCAATGTCTTCATCCACAAGATAATAGCCATGCTCGCCATCCAAAATGTTTTCTTTATTAATGATAGTCGTCGGCCCTTCGAACCACATCTTTTCGATGTTGGTATTATAATATAAGGTGTCGGTGTACATTTGGTATTTCGGGCTGGTGACTTCCACATTCTCGAAAAACGAAAACTCCTTGATGTCGTCACGATAATAACCGATGCAGCTGATGAGGGTCTTGTCGCCGCGATAAGTGGTCGCGCTGTCGGGATAGCAAGCCAGATGCAGGTTGCGGTCGTAGGTCATGTATTCGGTGAGCAAGGTCGTCGAGTCGTCCATTAGTTTCACGTGGTCGAAAAACTCGGCGAAACGGGTGTTGCCATCATAATCCAGCAAGTCGCTGAAGACCTCCACGCTGTCGTTGACGATGATATGCACGTTTTGGAAAGCCTTGAAACTGTTCGATTTTTCATAGAAATAGGCCGAGTCGCAGAAAAAATAGGCCGAGTCGTGCCGCATCTTCACGTTGCCGATCAAGCGCTGCATGTCGCCCATGCTCTTCGAAAAGGTAGCCACGTCGTAATGCTCCACGTGGATGCGGGTTTTCTTCCGTTGCACGGTGTCCTGTTCCTGAGCCGCAAGCGTTTGCGACAGCAACAAAAACAGGGATGCTATGAACAAGACTTTGGCTTTCATCGTGATGAAATAACGCGCAAAAGTACGATTATTGTCCGAATTGGGCAAAAAAGATGTGGGGACGGTGTGCACTCCGTCCCCACAGAACAATGAATTCAAGATGATTACAAATTACATTGTCGATTTCGTTTAGACGTTGCACGCAACGTCTCTACAAATGTAGATTACATGGTTTTTGCCCAGGTGTCTTTCAGCGCCACGGTGCGGTTGAAGACTAGATGGCCATCGGTGCTGTCCTTGTCGACGGTGAAGTAGCCGATGCGCTGGAACTGGAAATGGTCGAGCGGCTTGGCATCGGCCAAAAACTCTTCCACATAGCACACGGGACGCACCTCAAGCGAGTTGGGGTTCATCATTTCCTTCATGGCTTCGAGCGAAGTCTTGCCTTCGTTTTGCAGGCGGGCCAGCTCATCGCGCGGGTTCTCCACCTTCCAAAGACGGTCGTACATACGCACCTCGGCTTCGAGGCAACGCTCGACACTCACCCAGTGGATGGTGCCTTTCACCTTGCGGTTGGCACCGGGCAGACCGCTCTTCGTGTCGGGATCATACTCGGCATAAACTTCCACCACCTCGCCATTCTCGTCCTTCTTGCAGCCAGTGCATTTCACGATGTAGGCATTCTTTAGGCGCACTTCGTTGCCAGGGGTCATGCGGAAGTATTTCTTCGGTGCGTCTTCCATGAAGTCCTCCTTCTCGATCCAAAGCTCGCGGCTGAAGGCAATCTTGTGGCTGCCTGCGCTCTCGTCCTCGGGGTTGTTGATGGCTTCCATTTCCTCGATTTGCCCTTCGGGATAGTTGGTGATGACCAATTTCACCGGGTTGACCACGGCGGCCACGCGGGTGGCAGTGGCGTTGAGGTCTTCGCGGATGGCGCTCTCCATCAGGGCGAAGTCGTTCAAGGCATCGTAGGTGGTGTAGCCAATCTTGTCGATGAACTTGTGGATGCTGCTCGGTGTGTAGCCACGGCGACGGAAGCCGCAAATCGTGGGCATACGCGGGTCGTCCCAGCCGCTGACAAGACCTTCGTTGACGAGCACGAGCAAGTTGCGTTTGCTCAAAAGGATATAATTGAGGTTCAGCTTATTGAACTCGGTTTGGCGCGGACGATTGTCGTCCATGTTGTCGCCTTCGCCACGGATTTCCTTCAGCCAGTCGATGAAGAGGTCGTAGAGCGGACGGTGCACCACAAACTCCAATGTACAGAGCGAGTGGGTGACACCCTCGAAGTAGTCGCTCTCCCCGTGGGCAAAGTCGTACATCGGGTAGGCGTGCCACTTGGTGCCGGTGCGGTGGTGCGGCGTGTCGACGACGCGGTAGATGATTGGGTCGCGGAAGTGCATGTTCGGGTTGGCCATGTCAATCTTGGCACGGAGCACCATCTTTCCCTCACCGATCTCGCCGTTGTTCATCTTGTTGAACAAGTCAAGCGATTCCTCAACGGGGCGGTTGCGATAGGGGCTCTCGATGCCTGGTTGCGTAGGTGTACCCTTCTGCGCGGCAATCTCCTCGGAGCTCTGCTCGTCGATGTAGGCCTTGCCTCTTTTTATTAATTCTATGGCAAAATCCCAGAGTTGCTGGAAGTAATCGGAAGCGTAGTATTCGTTACCCCATTGGTAGCCAAGCCATTGTATGTCCTCTTTGATGGCATCGACGTATTCCATGTTCTCCTTGGTGGGGTTGGTGTCGTCGAAGCGCAGGTTGCACACGCCGCCATGCTTTGCGGCGATGCCGAAGTCGAGGCAGATGGCCTTGGCGTGACCAATGTGGAGGTAGCCGTTAGGCTCTGGGGGGAAGCGGGTTTGCACGCGACCGCCATTCTTGCCGTTGGCCAAATCTTCTTCCACTTTCGCTTCAATGAAATTGAGCGACTTTTTCTCTGTTACTTTTTCTTCTTCTGGGTTTGTCATATCTCAAAAATTCAAGATTCAAGATTTAAAATTCAAGATTAGTAAGCTTTATACTTGTCGCCCGTCTTCTCGATGAGGATTTGGTAGTATTCGTCGCTATATTTCGGGTGCTCGCTCTTGATAGGCGTGTATTTGCTTCCGGGCTTGGTGGGCTGGGCGGTGTTCACGTTACCGTCCATGTATTTCATAAACAGCTCGTGGTAGAAACGTTTCCACATGGCCGTCATGTCGTTAGCGGCATCGCAGGAGAACTTGGTGAGTTCCCTGACTTGGGCCTCTCTGCCTTTGATGGTATTGACGCGCTCATCCAAGGCGGGGATGACCTTTTCCACCCACTTTGTCTCCATCTCGCGTTGCACCTTGCGGATTTCGGGGTGGATGTAGTCGTATTTGGTGTAGGCCCAGTTGCTCATCTGGTTGAAGGCCCAGAAGGCGGAGGTCTCCGACCATTCGCTCATCGAGCCGTTGCCTTCGCGGAAGCACTCGGGGATCTCGGTCATGCAGGTGTACATCGGGCAGTAGATGGTGTTGTCGGTGTCGTCGACGCCAAACCAAATGATGCCGCCGATGGGCCATTCGTATTGGCCACGGCTTTGGGCCACAAACGAGAAACCGGTCTGTTGGGTGGCGGTGGTGCGCTCGTGAACGTAGGTCTGGCCATTCACTTCAAACTCCATCGGGCGCCAACGGTAGGGGCAGTGGAAAGGACCTGCACCCACGTCTTGCGACATGTCGAGTTCGGTGCCTTCGAGGTGGTCGCGCATGAAGTCCATCATGTCGAGGACGCTCACCTTCTTGTTGGGCAACACCCAAAGGGGCATACGGTTGGTCGGGAAGTTGTCGGGCGTCTGGCACATGCCCTTGGTGTAAGGTTGCACGCGCTTGATGTCGCGACCCGTGGCATAGCCCCAATAGTCTTTCATGTTGTCGGTCACCTTGTTGAACATGGCCCACACGCGCAGGTCGCAGAAGCGGGCACCGCTGAAGTCGACGGGATTGTAAACATCCGAGAACGAGAACTTCTCGTCGGGACCGTTATAGAGTTTCATCTCCTTGGCGAAGCTGATCACGTCGTCAGCATAGACGCAGTCGATGTTCTTGTCCTTGAAGAGTTTGTCGATCTGCTTGAAGGTGATGCTGGTCTTGTTCTTCTTGGCCAAGGGGAAGGTGGTGATGCGGGCCTGGTTGGCGTGACCGCTCACGTAGCCGTCGGGGATGCGGCGAGCCACCCACACGGCACCTTTGTTTTGCGGGCCTTTACCGATCATTTCGAGGATCCACACCTCTTCGGTGTCGCAAATCGAGAACGACTCGCCTTCGCTCACGTAGCCGTAGTTGGCCACCAGTTCGCCCATCGTCTTGATGGCTTCGCGGGCGGTCTTGGCGCGTTGCAAAGTGATGTAAATCAGGCTGCCGTAGTCGATGATGCCCTGGCCTTCCCAGAGGCTTTCGAGGCCACCGTAGGTCGTCTCGCCGATGGCCAACTGCCATTCGTTCATGTTGCCAACCACGTTGTAGGTGTGTGCCACCTGTGGGATTTGGCCGCGATACATGCCGCCGTCCCAGTCGTACACGTCGAGCATGGCGCCGGCGGGCCAGTCGGTGGCGGGATAATGGTAGAGTTCGCCATACAGCACATGGCTGTCGGCGGCGTAGCTAATCATGCAGGAACCGTCGGTGGAGGCGCCTTTGGTAATCAGGAAATTGGTGCAGGCGTTGGCTTTCCCGAAGGAAAAAACGAGGGCCAAGGCCAGAATTGCGGTGAATACTTTTTTCATTGTGCTATTGATTAATTGATGATTCCAAATTGAGCCTACAAAAATAGTAAAATGTTTCTTTGGGAAGAGCGGTTTTTCGCATTTGTTTTTTGACTATGGCCTATGACGATGACGATGACCATTTTCAACGAGGTTGGAATGGTCATGGTCGTTGTCAATAGTCATAGTCCAACAGATTTGAGTAAACAGGTTTATATCAACAATTTACCCGACAACAAACGACAACAAACGACTACTGTCGACAACAAACGCTTAATCAACGGCTTGATCTTGGCGGAGTTTGCAATTTTGCGGCGAGAAAACTAAAACACAGTAACTATGGAAATACCGGAATATGTTTATGGCATCCCGACAAAAAAAGCAAAAAGCAAAGAAAGGGTGGAGCTAATCAAAGATTATTATTTTAGACTATGGAAAAAACTTCAAAAAGAAGGTCGAAGTAATTCGGTTTTCAACAAATTTCTTGGAGTCGATGTTTTTATTGTTGAAAAAGAAAGCGATAAGAAAACGATTTATGCAGCCTCGAAAAACTGGCAGTCAACATACGCCGTCAAGCATTTGGAGAAAGTAATTGCCAATGCTACAAAGCTAGATGATGGCCCGATTTATGACAAATCTAAAGGGAACACACAAAAAGCCAACGGTTATAAAAACATAGTGGTCCTACATTACAAAATCTCGAATGCCACCATTCCATATTTGAATTTCTACGCCAAGCTAACTATCGGAATCAAAGCAGATAACAAGCATGTGCAATACTGTATAAACAAAGTGGAATGCGTATAATAAAAAAAACCGCACTCTACATTACCTCCTGCAATACATTCGGAATGTGTACGGTTTACAAAGTACCGAAAAAACAGTAAACCTGGCTTATTTGAATGCAGTTCTGCTCTCCGTTTGATTTTCTGCCTGCAAAAGTACGACTTTTCCGTAAACGCCGCCACAAAACCCTGAAAAATCATTCTTTTTTCCTGTTGTTCCTGTAATCCGAATAACATTTGAAGAAATCGTAGTCTAACAGGTCGCAGATTTTGAGGAGCAAGTCGGTGTAGATCCAGCGGCGGTTGAAGATCTTGTAGGCGTTTTGGCGCGAGAAGCCGAGCTGTCGGGCGAGCCAGGTGATGGTGCACCCCTGCCTGTTGAGTTCCTCCTTGATGAGGTTGCCGATGTGCGGTTCTTCGTGCATTGCGTTTGCCTTTGGTGGAGCCTCGCTCAGTGGGCAAACAAAATGGGCGGAACCATTTTGGATGCTTATCTGAAACCGAAGGCTCGGCAAAGCCTGTACAAGCAAATAAACAACAAACGACTCACGCCCTTAGACGCGAACCATTCGCCACTTATTTCTCTTGTACTTCCAATTTGCCGATTTTCGGTTTAGAGAATAAGAGCGTAAAGCTCGGTTTAATATGTTAGTGTTCTATTTCTATTTCTTTTATAGAATTGTTTAAAGGGCAAAAATACAAATATTTCAAATCCGACCTTATCTTGCGCCCAAAATTATATTGCAAAAACGGATACGTCAAACTTTGACATATCCGTTTTTCAGGCATTTCATAGGTTATACCTACCAAGCTGGCGTAGCTTTTGAGGCACCGTCATCTTGTTTTTTGCACTTCATCTCTTTCCAACTTTCGGTCTCTGTCATCGACTTTTGGTTGGTGTTTGACCTAGTATTCGACGAGTTGTAACCTCCGCTTACATTACCTCCTATCGTGGCACCTCCCGCTTTTACGCCTCCATTGAAACTGTATCCTGACGTGCCAGAATTGGATGAACCAATGGTTGATGTAGTTGTTTGAGTAACCGTCACCTCCCTACAAATGCCACGATTGCCATCTTTTGTGACACATTTTTGGCCTTCAGTTTTGCAAACTTGGGCATTTGCGGCAAAAGCGCCACCGATTATAAACATACAAATCAATAATACCTTTTTCATTGTATCTTATTTTACCGGTTGTTATGCTTAACGCAAGGTTATTTCGCTTCTTGCGGGAACAACACCTGAAACAGAAGCGTCACAGATTTCCGTAGTTTCAAAATCACCCTTTGGACGAAGTTTGACACTGATTGATCCTGATGCACCTTTGAACGTAAAATAAGTATCGATATACTCATCTGTTGTATTATGAACGCTCAGAGTGACCTTGCTAAACTCTCCCCATTTGTAGTTTGAGTCGTGTTCGGTCGTAGCAGACCATTGTAATTCCCCAATTTGAACCTTTTCAGAACTCGCAAATTTGAACTTGTAAACTGCGATGGAACCTGTTTGAGGGAAAGGCGTGTTGGAGGAAATCACGACTTCATTCTTGGTAGTGAAAGCACTGCTGACGACAAACACGGTAGCCAGACAGCATAGGATTCCGATTGAAAAAAACAGTTTTTTCTTCATTCTTTGTTTTGCCAAGTTATATCCCATTTGGCGCGTCGGGATTAGTTAAGTTTCTGTATTTAAATACCCAATTTCTTCATTACCATATATGTAATATCAATAGAATCTTCACCCAAAAAGACAGCAGCTCCGGTACTAATGTCAATAACATAGGTTAAATCATTCTCACTTGAAACAGTATTTATAGCATTCTGAATTCTATTGAGAATAGGTTTCAGCAATTCGACACGTTTAGCCTCAAATTCACTTTCGGCACTCGTTTGGAACTGCTGGATACGAGTTTGCAAATCTACTATTTCTTGCTGCTTCGACCGCTTTTCTATATTTGACATAGTAGCCTCATTAGATTCATAATTTTGCATTTTCATTTGATATTCCTTAGCCATGGTTTGCAGCTGATTCTGGAGATCTCCATAAAACCTTTCTAATTCTTTCTCTGCCTTAACCTTGTCTGGCATAGCATCAAGTACAGCCGCCGTATTGACATGAGCTACTAAAGCATCAACAAATACATTTGAGTTAGAAACTGTCGTTTTTGTAGTGGTTTCAACGTAGCTACTATTTGTTTCACCATAGTCGCTATAACTATGGGTTGTATAATTATCGCTACTCTCCCATGATTGCTGTTCTAATTCTCTTTGTTGCCGAGCTTTTTCAATCCTTTCTCGTGCAATCTTATCTTGCAATTCTATTACTGATTCTGCGATAGAATACCCCATGACTTCGTTTCTTTTTTCCAAAGCCTCTTGGCGATCCATCCCATTGCCAACATTTTGATTGTATTCGCGGTTAGCATTATTTACAGCGTTAGCACTATTTAAATATGTGTCGTAGTCGTAATTGCCCGCAGCATTCAAAAGGGTCTGAGTACCTTGAAGTACAGCACCTGTATAATTGCCATTGTATGCATCCCTTGTTGCGTTTGCCGCATTTTGATTAGCATTAATTTCATTGCTAAAAGCATTGAGTAGCGTTCGCGCATTTTCCTTGTCTTGACTTGATGGCAAAGAACCTGTATTATCAATCCATCGTTCTGCTGCCGCTTGAAACAGTCCCCCAATTATTCCTCCCCATTGCGCATAACCGACTGTCGTTGTCAGCATAATGATTGTTTGAATAGCCAATGCTTCAAATACACTTTTCTTCATCCTTTTCCCGCCCCGTTCTATCCCATCGGGCGCATCGGTTTTTAGGGTTAGTTTATCACGGGACAAAAATAGGGAGAAACATCGTATCACGCTCATTTTCAGCGTCAACCAGATTGAGCGATAGCTTTTGCTTTTTGGTTGTCGGAAATGTCAACCAAAGGTTTACAAACCAATACAAATTTACAATTCATTAGTGGAATTGGCGTTAGGGGGTGTCGTCCTTTCAGACCGGATTTTCATTCTCCCAATTCTGCCTCAAATTGGGCAACTGTAACGATTTTGCAATCTTCAATGTGTTCAAGTTCAAGTAGATCCTCATCGCCCGAAACGAGGTAAATGGCATGAGACTTCACGGCCAACTCAAGAAGATAATCATCTTTTGGGTCACGACATCGAGGAGTGATTCCGTCAATCTCAAACATTGAAAAATGTGTATCCATCCATGCTTTCAAACGCTCGACGGCATCTTCTGGAAAGTATTTGCGAAACTTTGGCCGCTGTGCCACCCTAACGATTTCTTCATTGAGCATGGAGGTGGAAACAATCTCGAACCAAGGATTTTCAAGTAAGTCCAATAGGCAATCGAGCTTTTTGCCAATCAAGAAACTTATCCACAGGTTGGTGTCGACAACGATGCGAATAAGAGCTTGGCCGTCATCTTGATTCCAGTCGTTCTTCATACATTTCCTGTCTGACAGCCTCACACTCGGCCTTGATGGTTTCTTCGTCAAGTTCGTCGGTGCGGAAAATGTCGCGCAACGCTTTCAGGCTCTCTGAGCGTTCCTCGCGCGTGAGGTCGCGGCAAAGCCTATAGCGATCTTCTTTGGCAAGCTGCAATGCCAAGCTGAGCAACTGCGCGTAGGTGAACTGCAAATTCAACGATGGATGAGTCGTGGTCATAGTCTACATGTTTTCTGACTGCAAAGATAAACAATTTTTCTAATAGCCGTCGCTTTTCTTCCTTTTGTTTCGCTTTTCCCTTCGCAACGAGAGCCTACCGAGGCGCTTAAGTTGTCGGAAGTGTCAACCAAAGGTTTACTATGGAGATTATTCACGCAGAAAACGCAGAATTATGGGAAGCGCGAAGCGACGAAATACTTGCATCCAGCAGGCTTCCCATGATTCCCATAGTTCTGCGTGAAACAAATACATCTCTAAGAACCAGCACCATACCCGACAGCAAACGACAACAAACGACTACTGTCGACAACAAACGTTTAATCAACGGCTTGTTCCTGACAAGGTTTGTTATTTTGCAACAGAAAATTTCGACCGTAATGAAACAATTTGAACTTGTGCCTGAAATACAGTCAGAACTCGGCCATCTGACAAAAATGGAACTCCGAAGATATGTGCTTGATTATTACAAGCATTATCTGAAAGGTAAGGAAGTAATCAACAAAGACACTGGCATCACAATACATTTCTCAATGACATCGGGAAGAAAAACCGCAATGGGAGAAGCCATGTATCAGAAAAAGGCTGAAATGATTAGAATTCTGCCTGAATTAGTGAGGTACGCCATTTATAACAACTTTGGGAAACGAAAGCATGACGAAAGTGAAGAAATCATCGGCTATTTGAATTTCAAAGGGCGTTGCAAAATAGATGGAAAGACCGAAAACCTGAGGATTGCCATACAGTTCCAACGAAGCGCGAAGTTCTATTACAATATCGAGGTGAACATGATAAAATGAAAACGGATGGAAATCTAAAGAGTCCTGTTGCCGGTGTTCTCTCATCCCGATTTCCATCCATGTGGTTTGCCGCAGAATGCAGGAGGTAAGTCGTACTGAAACGATAGGCCACCGCGCGGACTTGCGGAAAGTCATACCTGATTCCTGACTGATATCCGCAGCAAAATTACAACAAAAATCTCAAATACCCCCCAAAAAATGGAAAAAAATCCCTACTTTAGCGCGATGAACACAATCCAAAACATGGCGCAACAAACTTTTGTCAACCAAAAACTTGACTTCGTCGAGGAGCTGGTGCTCTACACCGACGCTCACATCTTCCTCACGGGCAAGGCCGGCACGGGAAAGACCACCTTCCTGAAGAACCTGCCGCTGAAGACCTACAAGCGCATGGTGGTGGTGGCTCCCACGGGCGTGGCCGCCATCAACGCGGGCGGACAAACCATCCACTCGTTCTTCCAGCTGCCTTTCGGGCCGCTACCTCCTGGAGAAATGAATGCCGGTCCACGAAGCATGGCCGCCCAGCTCCACCGCATGAAGAAACAGAAACTCAACCTCATGCGCAGCCTCGACCTGCTCATCATCGACGAAATCAGCATGGTACGCGCCGATGTGCTTGATGCCATCGATGCGGTATTGCGCCGTGTGCGCCGCTCGCAAAAACCCTTTGGCGGCGTTCAGCTGCTGATGATCGGCGACGTTCACCAACTCGCGCCCGTGGCCAAGCCCGAGGAATGGGAAGTGCTGTCGCCTTACTACGACACGCCTTATTTCTTCGGGAGCCTCGTGCTGAAAAACACGCCTTACACCTGCGTGGAACTGGAGCACATCTACCGCCAACACGACGATGACTTCATCACCTTATTGAATAAGGTGCGCAACAACCAAATGGACGACGAATGCGTGCGGGTGCTCAACAGCCGCTTCAAGCCAGGCTTCGCGCCCAAGGACAATGAAGGCTACATCACCTTGACCACCCACAACTACAAAGCCGACCAAATCAACGAGTCGAAATTGGCGGCCATCAAACAAAAATCGGTGACTTTCAAGGCCGAAGTACACGGAACCTTTCCCGAGAACACCTACCCGATCAAAGAGGAACTCGAACTGAAAGTGGGCGCGCAGGTGATGTTCGTCAAGAACGACCCAAGCCCCGAGAAGGCGTTCTTCAACGGCAAGATCGGGCGCGTGGTGGGCTATGACGAGAAAGAAAACACGGTCACGGTGGAATGCGGCGGCCAGCGCATCACCGTCGAGAAGCTGAAGTGGCAGAACATGGAATACGCCATCAACCCTGAAAACCAAGAAATTGAGGAAAACGAAATCGGCAGCTTCACCCAGATTCCGCTGCGTTTGGCTTGGGCCGTCACCATCCACAAGAGCCAAGGCCTCACCTTCGACAAAGTCATCGTCGATGCGGGACAAGCCTTCGCCCACGGGCAGGTCTACGTCGCCCTGAGCCGCTGCACCTCACTCGAAGGCTTGGTGCTGAAAACGCGCATCACCTCCAACGCTTTGGTCAACGATTTCTCCGTCAACCGTTTCGTCGATGCGCTACCCGAAAAAGAACCCACGCAAGAGAAAGTGGACCAATTGCGCCACGACTACGAATTGGAGACCATGCTCGAACTCATCGACTTCGACGGCATCTACAAGGACTTCGGCAAGCTGATGAAGGTGATCTACGACAACGACACCCTTTTTGAGCACACCCTCATCCAGGACCTCTCGCAGCGGCGCAACAAAATCTACGAAGAGCTTTGTGGCGTGAGCATCAAGTTTGAGGGCCAAATCAGGAAAATGCACGAATTGGCGCCTTCGTGCGAGCAAAACCCCGCCTTGCAGGAACGATTAATAAAAGGTGTGGCCTATTTCTCCGAACACCTCACCGCCATCGACAACGGCCTCTTCGACCTGCCTTTCAAGACCGACAACCAATCCGTCAACGACCAGCTCAGCGAGGCATTGAAGCAACTCCAAGAAAGCACAAGCCTGAAAACCAGTTGTTTAAAGGCTTGCAAAGACGGCTTCACGATGAAGGCTTACCAAAAGACCAAGTCGGTCAGTGCGATCGAAAAGGAAAAGAACGTCAAGAAAAAAGTGGAAATCAAGGACGACACGATGGATAAGAGTCCTTTGTACAAGACTTTGGTGGCCTGGCGACTCGAAAAATCGCAGGAAATGGAAGCGCCGGCCTATACCATTGCTGCCAACAAGACCTTGAAAGCCATCGCCCAAGCCAAGCCCGTCACCTTAGCCGAATTAAAAGAAGTGAAAGGCATGGGGGCCATCAGCGTCAAACGCTTCGGAGCCGAAATCCTCGACATCGTTTTGCATTTCATCGGCAAAAACCCTGATACAGTTGACATTGGCGAGATGCCCGAAGAGCCTAAGAAAAAGTCCAAGAAGCCCCAAGGCGAGACCTACCTCATCACCAAAGAACTGTTTGACAGGGGATTATCGGCAGAGGCCATCGCCAAGGAAAGAGGTTTTGCCGTCAGCACAATTTACGGTCATTTGGCGTATTGGGTGGAACAAGGTGCAATCGAAGCCTCGCAAATCGTTGAAAAAGAAAAGTATAACGAGATATTGGACTACTTCGAGTCCACTTTCGACCCAGATGTGACCACGGCCAAAGACGTCCTCGGCGACGACTACCAATATGGCGAAATCAAAGCTGTGCTGGCCGAGTTGCAACGGGAACATTTCTTCGACAACCAACCCTTGGAGGAAGAATAATGATTGCACAAATTCAAAAAAGCATTACTTTTGCATTCACATTAATACCAAATTAGCATGAAAAAAGCATTTACCCTTATCTTTTTGGCCTTAATGGCCTTCTCGCTCAATGCGCAAACCCTGAAGACCCTCACTTGGGCTGGTCAGGAACGCCAATACATTGAATATGTGCCCTCTACCTATTCGGAAGATACGCCTGCGCCTGTGCTGTTCATGCTGCATGGCTTGGGCGATGAGGCCTCCAACTTCTTCAATGCGACCAATATCCGCTCGATGGCCGACCAAAAAGGCTGGATTGTGGTTTGCCCACAAGCCTTGGAGTTTAACATCGAAGTTCCTGGCATCGGCAGCTATCCCTTCGGAACCGCGTGGAGTGCCGGCATCACCGTCACGGTGGAGTTCAATCTCTACGGGATGCCCTTCAACTTCGACGTGACCGTCAACCCCGATGCCGACGACAGCGGCTTCCTGATGGCCACGCTCGCCACCCTCGAAGAGGAATACAACCTCGAACAAGACAGCCTTTTCTTTGCTGGCTTCTCGCTCGGCGCTTGCATGAGCCACCGCATGGCCATCGAACACGGCGACCGCATCAATGCCATCGCTGCAGTGAGCGGCGTGGTGGGTAACGATATGGACGAATTGACCCCTGCGGCCAATGTCAATGTGCTGGAAATCTTCGGGACAAACGACGAAATGATTTCGTATGACAACGCCGAAATCTCATTGCAAAGCTATGGGACCCACAGCATTGGCCTGCCTGCCGAAGCCACGGTGCAATATTGGCGTGCTTTCAACCAATGCGCTGAAGAACCAGTGTTTGAGGAATATCCTGACACGCATAACGACGGTCTGGCTTTCGAGATGTACAGCTATTTGGACGGCCAAAACGACTCGCATGTCAGTTTCATCAAGGTGAACAACGGCATGCATCGTTGGTATACAGGAGGCAGCAACGACATCGACTACACGGAAGAGATCATCAAGTTTTTCACTGGCACCATTGATGTGACCGATGTGGAAGAACAAGCCGAAACCGCACTGAATGTCTATCCCAACCCCGCCAAAGACTTCATCTTTGTGGAAGGCTCGGAGAATGTCGGCATCTACGACCTATGCGGGAAAATGGTGCTGCAAAGCCAAGGCACAAGCAAAATCGACATCAGTTCGCTGCCCGACGGAATGTATTTCGTGAGGAGCGGTGAGAGGTGCAACAAATTGGTTGTCAGAAGATAATCAAGGATTGGGGAGTTGATTCTGCTGCGGCATGATGACGGCGCAAATGATGTAGGCCAAAAGTCCGGCGCCACCCATCAGTGTGAAGATCACCCAAAGGATGCGCACCAGCGTCGGGTCAATGTCAAAATACTCGGCGAGGCCTCCGCATACGCCGCAGAGTTTCTTTTCCGCCATCGAACGATACAGTTTCTTGTTGTTCATTTTGCTTTCGATTTAGTTTGGGCGCAAAAGTACACAGAATTTCATTACCCCGAAAGGGGAAAGATGGTCTTTTTACGACAAAAAGAATTTGTAATCCGATCTACCAAGTTATTGATTATCAATAATATAATTCCAAAAAAGTTTGTAATGGCCCATCCACCCATCGCAAACTTGGATTAATAATCCTACATTTGCAAAGCTAAAACGACTAAACGATGAGTTGGTACAGATTGAAATACGCTGCTCTCGCCCTGCTGTTTGGCTTGCTGCTTTTCAGTTCTTGCAACACGAAAGGCAAGACAGAACGGATGCAAGCTGTCGTGGCCGAAGTGCGTGACGCCTACAAGGCCTACGAGGACATCAGCCACCGCGAAGACATCTTCGAAGCCTACGATTTCTTTGTGAGCCAAAAGGATTACGAAAACGCCGCCCCTGCCGCGCTCTACAGCGGCTGCGTGCGCCAATCCAAGAAGGAATACGAGGCCGCAATGAACTGCTACAAGGAAGCCGACCGCTACGGCCGCATGACTGGCGACTCGGTGAGCGCGGCCTTCGCACAGTATTACATAGGTGACCTGCTCAATGCAGCGGGCAACGAGGCCGAAGCCATCACGAACTACAAGGCCGCCGCCGCACTGTGGGGCGACAGCCTCTCGCGTAAGGCCCGCTGCCTCAACGCTGTGGCGATGATGGACCTCGTCGTCGACGAATACGACAGCGCGTTTGTCTATTTGGAACAAGCCCTGAATTTGGCCCAAACCGCCCAAGACAAAGTAACCGAAGCCTCGGTTTGGAACAACTATTCCGTTGCCTATCAGCTTACGGACGACAACGAAGCCGCCTTGGACTGCCTGCGCAAAGCCTTGCCGCTGTCTGACGAGAAACGCAGACCCGTAGCCCTGCTCAACTTGGCGAAGGTGTTTTTGGCCATGGGCGAGCGCGACTCGTTGCAATACTACAAGACACAGATGCTCAACGCGATAGAACAAACTGACATCTCGCCTGAAACCCAAGCCGCCGTCTACGGCTTCCTCATCAAGGATGCTTTGGCGGTGGGCGACTATGAAAAAGCCTATCAGTTTGAAAAACAACACGAACAAGTGGCCTTGGAACTCCTCAGCGACCAAAGCCAAAGCTCCGTCCTCGAAATACAGAAGAAATACGACTTTGAAGCACAAGCCAACCAACACAACCGCCAGATGCTCTCGCGGCAAAGGGTGATTATCGTGCTGACTATTGTCTTAATTGTTGCTTTGGTTTTAGTCACCATATTGATTCTCAATGCCTTGAAGAAAAAACGCATCGAGGCCGAAATCAACGCGAACCTGCTGGAACTGAAGAAACGCAACGCGCAACAACAGCAAGAGCATACCGCAATGCAAGCACAATACGATGAACTACAAAAACAGAATGCGCAACAAAGTGAACTACAGGCAGAATTCGGCGACAAGCTGAAAGACGAATACCTACAGAAATGCCACATCATCCGTTGCTTCGAGGTGCTTTCGCGCGATAGGAACAACCCGATGGCTTTCAAGGACTTGGAGAAATCGCTCTTCGAGGGCGAAGACCATTGGACGAGCTTCGAAGCGGCCTTCGAGGGTGTGCATCCGGGCTTTATTGCTTCAGTCAAAGAACATTATCCCGACTTGACCGAAACGGAGTTCCGCTATTGCTTGCTGTCGAACTTCAAATTGTCTCGCCAAGAATATGCCGATGTGCTCGGTTGCAGCGTCTATAATGTGGATAAAGTTCGCGCAAGCCTCAACAATAAAATGAAAAAAGAATAAGTTATAAGATTCAAAATTCAACTTGATATGAAAACGATAAAGAGAATACCTATAATAATAATCGCTTTGTTTTTAGTTTCGTCGTGCATGAAGCAATATGAACATAACTCGCTCATTGACGACAAGAACAAAATCGACATCAAAGGCTCGCTTTCCAATGGCGACATGCGCCATCCGAACATCGAGGCGGGTTATTGGAGCAAGGCGGTTCATGTGTATTTCCACGATTATTTGGGTGAGTGCGTTGTGAGCGTCAGCAACAGGCAAAACCATGTCGTTTTTTGCGACACCGTAACTTCGGGATACAACACAGGAACGCGATTCTATATGGGCGACCAACCCTTGGGCCGCTACCACCTCGTCATCAGCAACGGCACCGACAGCGCCGAGGGGTGGTTCAACAATTTCAAGATTGTCGCCGTTAGACCAAAGCAGTAGATTCAAAATTCAAGATTTAAGATTCAAAATTTATAATTCAATAATTTATGAAAACCAAATTTATCATCCTCGGTTTGCTCGTCGCTTTTGCGGTGCCCGCCCTTGCCCAGCGCGACACCATCCGAAGCAACAAGAACGAGTTCAGCATCGGCTATGGGCACTTTCCTGCAAGCAGCTTCCGCTTCCGTCCGGGCTGCTCGATTTATCCCGAAACGGACAACATCGGTGCGTTTTACGCTACCTACACGCGCCGCCTCACCAAGGTGCTCGGCATCGGCATCACCGCCTGCTTCGACCCCATCATCCTCAACTACCACGACCGCGTGAACGGCGAACGCACCCTCGTCTGCAAGGTAAACCAAAACAGCATCGCCATCTTGCCACACCTGAAAATCAATTGGTTGAACACCAAGTATGTGAACCTTTACAGCAAGGTGGCACCCATCGGCATTCCCGAAAAATTCCTTTATTTCCGGAACAATGAAATGGCACTTCCTTACATTGACCTTAAAGAAGATACACAGACCATGGAAGTGAATGGTGTGACTTACAAGAATGTCCATGTCAATTCCTACACCAACCCCACAGGCGAGTACTTCCACCTGTTGTACTACAGCGAGGAAGTCGGCCTGATTGCAGTGAAGAACCAAAACCATTCGCTGACGCTGATACCATAATTTCACATAGAATTTTGCGAAACCTATTGGAAAAATGGCGTTGCCTTGCGCTTCCCATAGTTCCCAAGGTTCTGCGTGAAAAGCATGGAAAATGAAAAAGTCGGGAGAGCCATACGCTTTCCCGACTTTTTTGTTTGTCCATCTGGACTGCTTCCACCACGCTTCGCTCGTGACAGGCTCTCTTCGCAGTGACGCAAAGCGCGCGAAGAGCTATTAATCCTTCTCAAAAAGAACGCTATACGCTTCCCCTTCAGGAGTAATGGGCAGCTCGTTTTCGGAAACGACCGTAAAGACATAAACAAGTTCCTTCTCGTTTTTGGCCTCCCTGATGTATTGTCGCATCAGCTTTGGCTTCGCTTCTGGCAGGTCTAATACCTCCGTCATCTTCCGCTTGAGCGTCTTCTCGGGCGTTTCGCCGAAAGCCACATGCCACCAATACAGCCTTGTGGTCACACCTTTTTCATTAATGACATGCAGATGCACGACGGGATGCAATAATTTGTTTCCTTTGTGCAGTTCGAAATACGTTGCCCGCCCCACGATATTGCCGCGTTCGTTGACAATGGGCAGGAATTCCATGGCTTCCGTCTCAGGTTCAAACCTTCGAGGTTCGTCTGCTTTGGCTGGCAAGTCAGTGACTTCCTTTTGTATTTCTTGCTGAGGAAGTTCTGCCTGCATTGGTTCTTCTTTGATGGTCGCTATTTCCGAGGCTGGATTGCCACGCTCCGTTCGCAATGACGAAAACGAGGGTTTTTCGCGGACAACCTGCGTGAGTGGCATCGGTTCAAACGACACTTCTTCCAGCGTTATCTTTTCCGAGCCTTTCAATCCAATGACGTCTCCCGCCTTCTTCCCCATCAGCGACTTGGCCAAAGGCGAGATGAATGAAATGAGACCTTTGTCGATGTCAGCCTCGTCGACGCCCACAATCCTCACCACGCGACCGTTGAAGCGCACCCACGCCCCGAAGCTCACCGTTCCTTTGTTTGCCTTGGAAATGTCGACCTCCACGGCGCTATTGATACGACCGATGAGCAACTTCATCTTTGCCTCGATGAAGTTGCCCATGATGTAGTTGTCGCCGACCTTGGAGCGTTCATCTTCAAGGCTTTTCAGCTCTACTTTGAGTGCCTCAAGCCCTTCTTTGGTGACGAAGTTGGGCACGCCTTCGGGCAGGTAGGCCCGCATCGGCACCCTTGGAACTTCCTCCTGGTCGCCTTCTTTTATGAAACCTCGGCTCATTTAATCACCAGCTCATCGATGATGTTCTGGCACTTGCCCACCTTCTCGATGCACCACAGCAGATAGCGGGCGTCGACGCAGATGGTGCGCTGCACCTTTTGCTCGAAACTGAGATCGCCGCTCATGGCTTCCCAATTGCCGTCGAAGGCCAAACCGATGAGGTTGCCCTCGCCGTCGATGACGGGACTGCCCGAGTTGCCACCCGTGATGTCGTTGGTGGTGATGAAGTTGACGACCAGCTCACCGTTCTCGTTGGCATAGCGGCCATAGTCGCGGCGGTTGGCGAGGTCGCGCACGTCCTGCGGGATGTCGAACTCCCAGTTGCCAGGCACGTACTTGGCCATCACACCGTCCATGGTGGTGTAGTAGTTATAGTTGACGGCATCGGCGGCCTTGTAAGGCTCCACGGTGCCGTAGGTCAGACGCATGGTGAAGTTGGCGTCGGGATAGAAGTTGCGGTCCTTTTGCATCTCCATCAGGCCCTTCATGTAGAGGCGCTCACCCTCGTTGCCGAGGTTTTGTGCTTCCTCATAGCGGGCGTAAAGGGTTTGATACGATTCGATGATATTCATCGCCAAGGCGAAAATCGGGTCCTTGTCTAAGGCTTTGGGCTTCTGCATCCACTTCTCCAGACGGGCTTTGTCGGTGAAGATGGACTTCTCGAAAGCCTTCGCCACATATTGAGTGAAGTCGCCACCGTTTTCCAAACCGATGCGCAAAATCTCGCTCGGCATCAGGTTGGCTTGGTTGTTCTTGTAGAAAAGATTGAGCAACGCGGCGGTCACGTCTTGGTCGAGGGGCATGGAGTAGTCCTTAAAGAAGGTCTCCACGGCGGGCTGCATCTTTTCGGCAGCGGCCTTGATGTCGGCTTTGTCGGCCTTTTCTTCAAACATTTGGTTGATACGCATGAACCTACGGCTGAACGAGATGGCCTCGCCACCGTTCCAGCCAGCTTCGCGGTGGTAGACAAACGACTTCTCGATTTCGTCCAAGATGTCCCACTTGGCTTTGATGCCCGTGAAGATGTCGCCATATTCGGCCTTGCGCTTCGGGTCGGCATTGACCCAATTCATGAAGTCTTCCTCTTGGGCCACACGCTTCTCGTAGACGTGGTTGCGCTTGAGTTGCTTCACCTGACCGATGTAGTATTTCCAGTAGTTCGACACGCTAGCCTGCTTGGAGGCGTACATAATGAACACCTCTTGGTCGGCGTCCATGTGCTTGCGGTAGTTTTCGAGCTTGGTGGTGCGGCAGTCGATGATGGCGGGACCTTCTTCGTGGATGACGTTTTTCACGGTGTAGGAGGTCGAATAGCGGTCGGTCGAGCCAGGGTAGCCGAGAATCATGGCATAGTCGCCGGGCTTCACGCCACCGAGATTAATAGGCAGGTACCACTTCGATTTCATCGGAATGTTGCTCTCCGAATACTCGGCAGGGCTGCCGTCAGGGGCGGTGTAAACGCGGAAGATGTTGAAGTCGCCCTTGTGGCGCGGCCAGGTCCAGTTGTCGGTGTCGGCACCATATTTGCCGATGCCCCAAGGCGGGCAGCACACGAGGCGCACGTCCTTGTACTCGTCGTACTCGAACAGGATGTACTGGTTGCCGCTGTAGAAAGGTACGACCTCCACGCGCACGCTGCGGTCGCCCTTACGTTCCTTGGCAATGCCACGGATGTTTTTTTCCACAATCTCACTGCGCTCGGCCTCGGTGGTCTGCGCATCGACACCTTTCAGCACTTCATCGGTCACGTCCTCCACCTTATTTAAGAAGAGGACGGAGAGACCTTGGTTGGGCAGTTCTTCGCCCTTGCTCTTGGCCCAGAAGCCGTCGGTGAGGTAGTCGTGCTCGATCGACGAGAGTTTCTGCACGAAGCTCAGTCCGCAGTGGTGGTTGGTGAGCAGCAGGCCTTCGGGCGAGATGATTTCGCCCGTGCATCCGCCACCGAATTGCACGATGGCGTCCTTGATGCTCGGTTGGTTGAAGCTGAAGATTTGTTCCGCCGTGAGTTTGCAGCCCATGGCTTGCATCTCGGCGAGGTTTTGTCCGTTAAGGGCGTAAGGCAGCCACATGCCTTCGTCGGCGCGGGCCACTGACAATGACAACAGTAAGGCTGCGATTAATGAGGATAGCTTTTTCATTGTGTTATGTATTTGTTTGATACTTCCAAAAGAAAGCGCAAAGATAAGAAACTCATTGGAGATTTCAAGCAAGGATATAAAAAACCCCTCCTGATGGGGAAAAAGGAGGGGAAAAACAATATAAAGATTATGAAA
>DGXB01000015.1 GCA_002396205.1 Bacteroidales bacterium UBA4243 | reverse complement strand
CCATCATCAACATCGTGGACGCCAACAACATCGAGCGCAACCTCTACCTCACCATGCAGCTGATGGAGTTAGGCAAGCCCATGGTACTGGCACTCAACATGATGGACGAAGTGCGCAACAACGGCGGCAGCATCTTGATGAACGAGATGGAGAAGATCCTCGGTCTGCCCGTGGTGCCCATCTCGGCCTCCAAAAACGAAGGCATCAATGAGTTGGTCGACCACGCCCTCCATGTGGCGAAATACCAGGAAGCCCCTGCGCGTCAGGACTTCTGCGACAAGGACGACCACGGCGGCGCCGTACACCGTTGCCTCCATAGCATCATGCACCTCATCGAGGACCATGCCCAGCGTGCCGACATCCCCGTGCGCTTTGCTGCTTCCAAACTCGTGGAAGGCGACCCCATCGTGCTCGAAGCCTTGCAACTCACCCAAAACGAGAAAGAGACATTGGAACACCTCATCGTACAGATGGAAGAGGAACGCGGCCTTGACCGTGCTGCGGCCATGGCAGAGATGCGTTTCTCCTTCATTAAGAAGTTGTGCGACAAGACAGTAGTCAAGCCCAAGGAAAGCAAGGAATACCGCCGCAGCCGCAAAATCGACAAAATCCTGACCGGCAAATGGACCGCCATCCCGATTTTCATCCTCGTCATGGTGGGCATCATCTGGCTCAGCATCGACGCGCTCGGTGCGCCCCTGCAAGACTGGCTCGACCAAGGCATCAGCTGGCTCGCTGGCGTCGTCGGCACCGCTTTAGCCAACTGGAACGTTAGTCCCGCCGTGCAGTCGCTCGTCGTCGACGGCATCTTTGGCGGCGTGGGCAGCGTGCTCAGTTTCGTGCCTATCATCATCTTGCTGTTTTTCTTCCTCAGCCTGCTCGAAGACAGCGGCTATATGGCCCGTGTGGCTTTCGTCAGCGACAGCTTCTTGCGCAAACTTGGTCTTACCGGCCACAGCATCGTGCCCATGCTCATCGGTTTCGGCTGCACCGTGCCCGCAGTGATGGCCACACGCACCCTCCACTCCACCCACGACCGCTGGCGCACCATCCTGCTGACACCATTCATGAGCTGTTCGGCCAAAATTCCGATCTATGGCTTCTTCACGAGCTATTTCTTCCCTGGTCATGGCGGCTTGGTGTTGATTTGCCTCTATCTGTTGGGTATCTTCGTCGGCATCGTCACGGCCTTGTTTACCAAATGGTTTGGCGACAAGGGCGACGTGGCACCTTTCGTCATGGAGTTGCCCAACTATCGCCTGCCAAGTGCAAAAAACGTCGCCCACCTGCTTTGGGACAAGACCAAGGACTTCGTGCAACGCGCTTTCACGGTCATTTTCTTGGCCACATTGGTCATCTGGTTCCTGCAAACCTTTGATTTCCATTTCAATATGGTCGAGAACGGTGAAGGCAGCATGTTGGCGAGCGTGGCCGGTTGGATTGCACCCGTGTTCCGGCCCATCGGACTGGGCAGCTGGCAAGTCGTCACGGCTTTGATTAGCGGTTTCATGGCCAAGGAGAGCGTCATTGCCACCTTAGAAGTCTTGAACGCCATGCCGTTATTCACCTTAGCCAGCAGCGTCTCCATGTTGGTGTTTTGCTTGCTCTACACGCCTTGCGTGGCAGCCGTGGCCGCCATCCGCCGAGAGTTGGGCACCAAGTGGATGCTATTCATCATCCTGTTTCAATGCGTCATCGCCTGGGTCGTCGCCTTCGTTGCTTACCTTATCGCCAACGCCGTCATCGCATGAACCTCGCCACCGTCATAGTGCTTTTGGTCGTCGCAGCGATGGTCGCTTTGGCCATCCACACTTTGCGTAGCGGCAAAGGCAAATGCTCCTGTGGCAGTGACGGAAAGAATAAAGGGAATTGCAGCGGCTGTGCCAACTGTTCGGTTGACTGCCCGTTCAGGCGGTGATTACTTGCCCACTAGATGATAGTATTTAGGCTGATAACCAGCCCATTCGCCCGTGAGAAGTTCGGGGTGGAAGAAATGGATGAAGTCGGCCAAAAGCAGGTCGGGCTCGCATTGCGACTGCTCGAAATAGCCCGTTGAGAGGATGTCGCACACGATGATTTTGTGGTTCTTGAAGGCGTCGAAAAGCGGATATACAGGGCTTTCCTTGGCTAACGACTCGTAAGTCATCGGGAACGGGTTGGAGTTGATGACGCGCCAATAGTCGGCATGTTGTGCCTTGGCGAGGATACTCTCGGCATCCATCGGCACACTGGCCGTCGATGGGTTGTCCTTCCAGATATAGTCGGCACCGGCATCGGCGAAGAGCTTGGCGATGTAGCTGCGACCACCTGCCACGTACCACTGCCCGTTGAAAGCCAGGTCGGAAAACACTGTTGGCCGCGTTTCCACGTTGGCACACAGTCCTGAAAGGGCGTTGTAACGTCGTTCAATGTCGTCAAACCAAGCGTCGGCCTTGTCCTCGCAGCCCGCAAGCATCCCGATGACGCGGATCCACTCGGCGCGACCCAAGGGCGTGTTTTCCATATAGTCTGCAAAGGGGAACAGCACCGCTCCCGTGACATTCAGGCCACCTTGGTTGCCATCGAAATAAGGAGAATAAAGCAAGGCATCGGGCTTCAGCTGGATCATCCGCTCCACGTCGGCGGCGGCCTCGGTTCCAATGTCGTAAACCTTTTCCTGCGCCAACAGTCTAAGCATCGTAGAATCGACCACGAAACGGCCTTCGAGGATGCCTTTCACGCGGTCGATTTCACCCAAACGCAAAAAGACAGCCCATTGCGTAGCCGAAAACGAAATCACCGAATTGACTGGAACATTTAAAACGCCTTTCACATCGGTATCAACGGCCTTTGTTGTGTCCTTAACAAAAGCGAACGAGCCTAACGAAAGCGTGGTGTCCCAAGGGCAAAGCACCTCAGCACGATAGCCGTAGTCCTTCTCGTAGACCGAGATGTTTTTCGCATAGCGCATCAAGTTGTCGCCTTGCGCCATCTCTTCAGTTTGTTTCGTTTGATGGTTACATGCCAACAAAGGAAACAACAGTAAAAGCCAAAGTTTTCTCATTGCTGGTTCAGTTTTTCGAGGCAGTCCTTGCAGAGGCAGTCGCTGTAATTCTCCTTCAAATAGGCTTTCGTAGCGTCGGTGAGCTTCACCTTCACGCACCAGCAGTCCACTGAGTGGACGCATTCGAATGTTTTTCCGCAGCGGGGACAGGTTTTTGTCATTTTGAATTGTTTTAGAAAGTTCGGGCGGATGTGCCATCCGCCCGAACAGAGCCGGGGACTTGCCATCCCCTCAAAAGAATATCAATTATTTAAACAACATTGCACTGGGGATAAGACCTGCCGTGAACGAAGCTAACAGCACGCCATCGTTGGAATAGCGATACACCGTGCCGTTCATCACAAAGTTCTTGGCATCGGCGATGTAGATGTCGCCCGTCGTCGGCTCAACCGCCATATTGTAGAACATCGACTGGGGCTCGCCTTCGATATGGAACGTCTCCGACAAACTCAACGTGGCGATGTCGAACCGGCGCACCACGTTGCCGTTGATAACATAAAGTTGGTCGCCCGACGGATTGGCTCTGACGCACAAGGCGGTGCCTTCAAACTCGCATCGTTTTGCGGGGGTCTTCAGCTGCGGGTCGATCTCCCAAAGGCTGGGATTCTCGCCATCGGCTTCCCATGTGGCGCCTTCACAAAGCACCCACACATGGCCGTTCCTGTCGACCGCCATCGTGTTAGGCTCCTTCCCCACCGTGATTTCGGCGACCTTCACGTCATTGTTGACATCGACCACCTGCACGGTGTTCTTCTCCACACCTTGCACAAAGGTGTTCGACCAGTTGCTCACATAGAGTTCGTTGCCCACCAGCACCATCTTCTCGGTGGCCTTGCCCATCTCGATGCTGCCCGAATGGGTCATGTCCTGCGGGTTGACAATCCACAATTGTGAACCGTACAAATCGCTGACATAAGCCTTGTTGGGCGCAACGAACTGCATCTCGCGCGGCGAATAGAAATCGGTGAGGCGGAAAGGCTTCGTCGTGTCGCACACCATGGTGTTGGCATCCACCTTATAGATATAGTTGCTGTTGTTGACGACGATGTAGAGCTTCCCGTCGACCAGCGTCATGCTTTGTCCCACATCGCCCAAAGGAGCGTCGTTCACACGGTAAAACAGGTTGTTGGCCACCGTGTCGGCCACTGGGTCATAGAACGTCAAGGAGGCGTTGGAGTATTGGTAGTTGCCTTCGTTGAGCACCAACACGCCCGAACCCACCGAAAAGCCCTCGGGATTGACAGGCTGGTTGGGTTTGCAGGCGAACAACGTCGCGGCCAAAGCAGCCAGCAACAACCATTTTTGTTTCTTCATAACTCAATAATTTATTGTTTCACAATACGTTTCGTGGCCAATCCGCCTTCGCAAACCACGCGGACGAAATAAAGGCCACCTTCCAATTCGCTCAAGTCGATGGACTCGCTCTTCGAAGTCAGCACCAACTGACCGACCATGTTGAACAACTCGACCGATTGCAGTCCTTCAGCCTTGATTTGCAGACGATTACTGACGGGGTTGGGATACAAATCCACATTATTGGCTTCATTTTCAGCCACATCGTTGTGCGCCAAGTCGTGAATCACGCCGACGGCATCCAAGTCGAAGCCGCTCGAGCCGAAAGGCGTCGGGAACGGGTCGTTGACAATGTGTCCTTCCGAGTCGTAGGTGGCATATTCATGGTCGATGCTGCCCACCACGTCGATAAGGCGCACATGGGTGATGCGCTGCTTGTCGAGCAAGGCGTTGTCTTCCACCTCGTCGAGGTCGAAAGGCGTGCCATAGAAAGCCTCATATTTGCTTGCGAAGTTATGGATGAGCGTGGGGACAATCGTGCCAGAGCCATTCAGTTGCGTCTCGTAAGGCACGTTGCAGACGGCTGGGAAACGGAAGAAGTTTTCGCCATCGGAGCTCACTTCCACAAATGCAATTTCAAGGAAGTATTCGTCGGGATGTTGTGCGTTGGCAAAGCCGTTCTCGAACACGGCAAAATCGGGGCCGTCACCATTGTAAATGGGAGAACCGAAAGTCAAGGTGGCCACGCCGCCATCGCCAAGGCTGACGACGTCCATCGTGCCACCGGGCTTGCCCAAGGCCAAAGCCTCTTCGCCAAAGTTGGCCACACCCAATGAAGGCTTAGCTATATTTTGCAAGCCGCGTTCGACGGTGCAACCCGTAGCCCAAGCCACGAATGCCGACGAGTCGGCATGCATGGCCGTGCTGCCGGGCAGTCCTGCCGCAGGCGCAAACTGTGCCCACAACGCAGCCGGCAGCATGGCCATCACTATGGATAAGAGTTTCCTCATTTCACGACGAGTTTTGCTGTGCTGACAGCGTTTTCGCTCTTCACGTTAATGAAGTAAACACCAGCGTTCAGTTCAGCCGTGCTGATGCGCATTTGTTCGCCAGCCACAGCCTCGACGTTCATCGTGCTGACCTTGCGGCCTTGCATGTCAAAGACCGAGATTTCATTCATGCCAGCGTTTTCGATGGTCACAAAGGTCTCGCTCACAGCGGGATTCGGATAGACCGAAAGCGTAGTGTTGGCATTTTCGTTCACATTGGTGTAGACGCTGACGGGTTCAACGGGTTGCTCCCAAACATAGGTCCACTCGGCGATTTCAGTGCCGCAAGCCACGTCGCCCCACTTGATGAAGTCGCCAGCAACGATTTCCTGTTGGTCATAGCCATACCAGGCCATCATGCCGTTGATGTTGTACATGAAATAGGAATACTCCGACACGCCAAGATTGAGTTCGCCGTCATTGTATTTGATGTCGTCGACGCCCCAAGCACCTTGCACATAGCTAAAACGACCATCGGCGGCAGCGATGTCGTCCATGATTTCCTTCAAGATCTTGCTCTCGCCATCGAAACGGTAACCCCATGCCAAGCATTTGTTGGGTTCGGCCCAGTTGACGGCAAACACCACTTCGTTGGCGCCTTCGCCAATCCAATATTGGATTTCAGAAAAGTCAATGGTGGCTTCCTCAGCCAAAGGATACACCGCTGCGACTTCCTTCGTCCAAACATAGTAATAGTTGACGGGGTCAATCAAGATGCCGCAGGATTCGTCGCCCCACTTGATCCAGTCGCCGTCGGCAACGTTGATGTTGGTGTAGAGATCAGGAGCCGTGGCGCCGTTCACGTTGAACATCCAATAGGAGCCAGCCAACTTCAGGTCGAGGACACCGTCGTTGAACTTGATGTCGCTCAGCCAACCACTGGCTGCGTCGTAATCGAAACGATAGTCAGCCTCGGCGATGGCGTCCATGACGTTTTCCACTGTGACGTGTTCTTCATTGAAACGATAGCCCCAGGCCAAAGCCGTGTCAGGCTCGTTCCAGTTGACGATGAACACCACTTCGTTTTCACCTTCGCCAATCCAATAACGGATGTTGGCAGGGTCGATTGATGCGTCTTCCTGAGCGAAGACATTGGTCGTAAACAGACCGAAGATTCCCATGAGGAATGTTAAAGTAAAGATTTTACGCATAATAATATAATTTTTAGGTTTGACAATTCATTTCTTGACGTGCGACCTGAGACAAAGACTCGCGTCTCATGTCACGTAGTCTCGTGCCAACAAATGCCTCGGGAAATGGTGGTACACCTTATTATATTGCCATAAGGAACGCCTGCTCTTGTCCCGAAAGCATCGTTTCGTCCGACAAACGGCAGGTCTTCTGACTTACTCCTTTAGGCTAAGCGCCTTCCCGAAAAACGAGGTTTTCAGTGGCATCGTGCTCAGCGTGAAGAGCTTACAGCAGCGGGAACTGCTCGGGATTCTCACCCGATTCCCTGTTGGGCCTCGCGGCACCGCTTATCGGCGGCAAAGATACACTATTTTCTGTTGCGCAACCAGAAAAAATAAAAAAACTATTTCTGAATCATTCCGAAGGGCTTCGTCAATTTGTCAGATCCTCTTCCTTCTCCAGTCTGCTTTCCAAATGTAAAGGAACGAAATCACGCCCATAAGCGCGTTGTAGAGCCACTCGGCGGTCCACACGCCCGCGATGGTTGAGGTCTTGGTCATCAGGTAGATGTAGAACATATAAAGGATGAGCACGCCAAACTCCAAGGCCATGGCCGCCGTGGTGTTGCCCGTGCCGGAGACGGCCTCGAAAAACACCATACCCACGGCACTGACAAGCGTCGCCACCGCAATAACATACACCGATGGCACTGCAGCCTGGGCCAAGGCCACATCGTCAGTATAAATGTGCAAGATAAGTTCAGGGACGATGAAAGTGACCAGCACCAATGCCGATGCACACAACACGCTGTTTTTCACCACCTTCCAAAGCATTGACATTACCTCGTCGCTCTTGCCTTCGCCGATGATGCGGCTCGTCAGGGTGTTGGCCGTGGCCGCAAAAGCAAAGCCAGGAATGATGAGGATCATATAGGTGCTCCTCACCACCGACGACACGCCAATGGCCATCTCCCCCATCTTCTCGATCATCACGAAGAAGATGAACCAGGCGCCAAACGAGAACAGCCGCTGAATCATGCTCGGGAACGCCACTTTGAGGATGTCGCCCATCAAGGCGGGCTGCCATTTGTGCCAGCGGAACATGCCGTATTCCTCGTGCGGGATGGTGAAATAGGTGTAGATCCAAAAGAAGCAGAACGCCGTTATCTCCGCCATCAGCGAGGCCAGAGCTGCACCGCCAATGCCCATCTCGGGCAGACCGAACTTGCCATAAATCAACGCCCAGTCGAAGAAAATGTTGACCACGGCCATGATGATGGTCGAGAAAGTGATGACTTTCGTGTTGCTGATGCCGACGTAGAACGAGCGAAACAGGAAGTTGAACACCACGAACATAATGCCGAACTGTCTGAATCTCAGATACTCCCCTGCCGCCGCATAGATGTTTTCAGACTCAATGATGATGTGCAGCAACCGATGACTGAAGAAGAACAAAATCGAAAACAGCAGAATGCCCAAGCCCAACACAAACAACGCCCCATGCTGAAACACCACGCCGATTTTCTTCAGGTCGCCCTCGCCGAAACGCCGTGCGATAAAAATCTGAATACCAACGGCAAAGCCCATGGCCAAAGTGGTGAAAACGTAATAATAAAGTCCCGCCATCATGGAGGCGCTCAGCTCGATGGTACCGAGGTGACCAAGGAAAGCAGTATCGGTAAATGTGATGATGGTTTGCGCCAAGTTACCCAACATGATGGGGTATGCAATGCGCCAAATCTCTTTGTTCGAAACAGTGGTTTTAATCATGGTGCAAAAGTAGGAAATTATCTCACGCAGAATACGATTTATCTCAGGCAGAATCTCATGAATCGCAATGCGACGAAGTATTTGCGTCTAGCAGGTTTTGCGAGTTCTGCGGATTCTGCGTGCAAAAAAAATTTTTTGATTTTCAAGCAGTTTTCCTTCCATATTCCCCAACAATTATGTATTTTTGCCTCGACATTAAAAACTTCATACCATGAAAAGAAACAACATACTATTCCTAATTACATTATTCCTGAATCTCGCGTCTATAGGAAATCTTAATGCCCAACTTATCGTGACCGAAGCATCCGAATTGAATGGCTGGACAGCGGATTCGTTGGTCAGGAACATTCTTTTGGACAATGGCGTAACCATTTCAAACGCCAAATTCAACGGTTCCGATGGAATCATTGGTTGCAACCTCATTGGTAAGTTCGAGACGGGTAGCACACCTACTAACATTGGCATGGAGACCGGCCTCATCCTGGCATCTGGAGGGGTGAGTGTCGCTGTCGGCCCAAATGACACGGATGAAATAATGGTTCCCTCAACGTGCGCAGCATATTATGATGAGAATCTAGTTTCCATTGCCTCTGGACCTACAACCGATGTCGCAGTGCTTGAGTTTGATTTTATCCCATGGGATAACAGAGTGACTTTCAGTTTCGTTTTCGGCTCCGAAGAATATATGGAATATGTCGGTCAAGGTTATAATGACGTATTCGGCTTTTTTGTTGAAGGCACAAATCCGGCGGGAGGGTATTACGACCATCAAAACATGGCCTTGATACCAGGAACGACAGAGGTTGTCAGCATAGATAACGTGAACCTAAATCACAATTCTGCTTATTACATTGACAATACAGGCGGTGCTACCATCCAATTTGACGGGTTCACTACCTTGATGGAAGTAAGCTTTGATGTGGTTCCCATGTCGAGTTACCATATCAAAATGGCCATTTGCGACGTAGGTGACGAGTTTGCTGATTCAGGTGTTTTCCTTAAGGCACATAGTTTTAGCACAAACTTCACTTATACCATGACGATAGATGGTTGGGACCATACGGAAATCCCAGAGGACCATTATTTCTGCGCCAACAAAGAGATAGAATTCAATTCGGTGACCAACTGGAATTATGATGATGTGACGTGGTATTTTGGCGATGGCACATCGGCGCAAGGGGAACAAGTCACACACAACTATAGCACCGACGGCTTTTACACTGTGACCAACGTGCTTCATAATCCTCACAGGGACATGGATTCTCTGTTTCTTACAAAAGTGATAGAAGTCAGGACTCCTTTCTCGGAAGAGTATGCCACGGCATGCGACAGCTATGATTGGCATGGAACCACCTTTACTGAAAGCGGCACTTATTCCTACATTGTGCAAATGCCTGAATCCTGCGACAGCACAATAATGCTGCATCTGACCATCAATCCGGTTGACACAACTTTACTCAACGTAACGGCTTGTGATGAATACGAATGGTACAACACAACCTACACAGAACCTGGGGTTTACGAGCATTTGGAACAAAGCATCGCAGGCTGTGACAGCCTTTTGGTTTTGAACCTCAACATCAGCGGCAGCTTCAGTTCCGAGGAAGAGGTGACAGCATGCAACAACTACGTTTGGCGTGGAACCACCTATACGGAAAGCGGCACCTACACCGATTTTGTCCAGTCGCCCGGCGCTTGCGACAGTACCTTTGTGCTGTACCTGACCATTGGACACGATGTCCAAAGCGATACAACGGCAATCGCCTGCAACACATTCACCTGGCACGGTGCCACATACACGGCATCGGGCGACTATCCCTATTCCACCCAAACGGCCCTTGGCTGCGACAGCATCGTAACCCTGCACCTTACGATAGGTCACGAGCAAGTGCATCCAACACAAATAGAGACGACATGCGAAGATTCGTTCACATGGCATGGTCATATTTATTCGCATGATGGTGTTTATTACGACACAATAGTAGGCACTACAGGATGCAATGAAATCTTTGTACTTGACCTTACTTTCGCGGAAGATTATAGCATCCGTTTGAACGAGACTGCATGCAACAAATACCCATGGCGGTTAGCTAATGGTGGCTATCTGACTGAGTCAGGACATTATACATACGAAAGTCAGGCCCAAAATGGATGTGACAGTATCATTGACTTAGACCTTACCATCAATTACACGCCTTCACCCACCGAAATCTACCCCATGGATACCACAAACAAAGCCCCACACTGGGTTGTCACCGCTACCGAATTCCAAATCAACGCATACGATTTTCAGGTTTGGGACACCAACCCAAAATGTATTTGGGACACCGTCACATGGAGCTTCGAAGAGCCAATGCTATGGATGCTCGAACCTTTCGGCGACAAGGGCAAACACTGCAAAATGTACGTACTAAACTATGTGAGCGACACCGTTTGGCTGACAGCTCGCGTTTTCAACCGTTGTACCCCTGAGGGCATTGTACAAAGATATTGGTTCGTCAGTTCGTTTTATGGCCTTGAAGAAAGAGGCACAGATATTGGATTCAACGTAATTCCCAATCCAAATGATGGCCAAATGAAGCTTGTTTTTGAACATCTTACAGGCAAAGTGGATATCAAGGTGTATGATGTGATGGGCAATTTGTTGGATAGTTTTGTGACCTATAATGATAAGGTACCTACTACCATACAGTACAGCCTGAGCGGTCGAAAAGGCCTCTATTTCATAGTGGCCAACGGGAAAGAGGGCACTGTGACCAAAAAAGTGGTCATTCAATAGGTCCTTTTACTCAAAAACTCATTTCGCACGAAGCGCAGCATACGCCTTCCCCAAATGCTCCGTGATGTCGGAAGCAATCAAGGCCTCCTGCCCTATTTCCTCGGCGGCGAGGTCGCCAGCGAGGCCGTGGAGATAGACGCCCAACACGGCAGCCTCCTCGGGCGAATAGCGTTGCGCCAAGAGCGAGAGGATGATGCCCGTCAAGACGTCGCCGCTGCCTGCCGTGGCCATGCCGGGATTGCCCGTGGTGTTGAAGAAACACGTTCCGTTGGGCATGGTGATGGAAGTATGCGCGCCTTTCAACACAACGATAATATTGTGTTTCACAGAGAGTTCGCGTTGCTTTTCAAGGCGTTCAAATGAGGTCGATGTCTTCCCTACCAAGCGTTCAAATTCTTTCGGATGTGGCGTCAGAATCGTTTTGGAGGGCAGGAACGGTAGCCAAGTTGGGTTGTCGGAGAGGATGTTCAAGGCGTCGGCATCCATGACGAGCGGCACTTGCACTTCCTGTATCAGGCGTTTCAAGGCGCGGACGGTGTCGTCGGCCTTGCCCAAGCCCGGACCCACGCCCACAGCGGTATAGGCATCAAAATGCCCGAACATCGAGAAGCAGGTCTCCGATTCGTCGCTGTCAATCATCGCCTCGGGGATGGCGGTCTGCATGGGCAGTTGGGCCACCTTGGGCAGGTGGACACTCAGCAAGCCCACGCCCGTGCGCAGACAGGCTTTCGCGCCCAATAAGGCCGCACCCGTCTTGCCTTCGGAGCCAGCGATGAGTAAGGCATGACCGTAGGTGCCTTTGTGGGAATATTTCGTGCGCGTGTGCAAAATCGGCCTCACCATCGCCTTGACGGTCAGCAGGTTGTTGGTCTCCACTTCTTCCAAATAGCGCGGATGCAGACCGATGTCCAAGACCTCGAAGCGCCCCACATACGGGTCGTTTTCGGGCAGCAGGAACGCCAGCTTGGGATTCTGGAAAGTCAGCGTGTAGTCAGCCTTGAAGATGAAGCCCAAAGCGCTAGGTTGGTCGGCAAAGAGGCCCGAAGGGATGTCGATGGCCACGCGGATGGCCTTGGTCTGGTTGAGGTAGGCAATCAGGTCGGCGGTCACGCCCTGCGGCGGACGGTTGAGGCCCGACCCGAAGATGGCATCAACCACCACATCGTTGGCATCCACTTTCGGGAAGTCGTCTCCAGTGAGGATGTCGAACATCGGCACCTTGGTCTCGTTCACGAGGCGGAAGTAGTTCACCTCGCAGTCGTGGCTCATACGGTCGCTGTGGCGCACCATAAACACCTGCGGGACAATGTCCTGTTGGTTAAGCAGTCGGGCCACAACGAGGCCGTCGCCGCCGTTGTTGCCCATGCCGCAGAAGATCTTGATGGTCTTGTCGCGCGGCGCACGACGATAAAGCCATTCGAAGACTTTGGTTGCCGCCCGTTCCATCAAATCGACGGACTCAATGGGTTCGTTTTCGATCGTGTATTTGTCCGCTTCGCGGATTTGGGGTACTGATAAGATTTTCATAAACCGATGATTTTTATCACAAAACTTACAAAACCATCAAAACTTTTTTTCTTGGTCGGAGAAAGCCCGCCAACCGGCGGCTTTCCAGCGGCAACACGGTTGTGGAGCCGCTCACACCTCTTATTGTTTTGCAAGTTTTGAAGGTTTTGTGACATAATTACAAATTGTTTAGAGTTCTTTCCAGCTTATCTTTCCCCTCAAACAACACCCCCATGATTCCCAAGGCATTCGCGGCGGCAACATTATTCGGGTTATCATCAATGAAAACCGTCTCCTCTGCCTTGATGCCGAAGCGCTGCAAGGCCAATTGGAAGATGCGCGGGTCGGGCTTCATCACCTTCTCGATGCCCGAAATCACCATGTCTTCCATGAGGTTGAGGACGGGATAAACCGGCCGCACCAAGGCAAAGGTCTCCTCCGACCAGTTGGACAGCCCAAACACACGGAAACCTTTGTCCTTCAGTTCCTTGACATACTCCTCCATGCCTGGTATCTGTCCGCCCATCATTTTCATGAACTCGCCGTAATACAATTCGATTTCCTTCGTCCATTCGGGATGCTCGGCAATGAGTTCCGCCGTGCCTTCCGAAACGGGACGACCGTTATCGTGCTGGGCGTTCCACTCGTAGGTGCAGATGTGGGTGAGGAACCACTCGGCCTTGTCCACGTCGCCGAAATAAGGGTCATAAAGGTAATGCGGGTTCCAGTCGAGGAGCACGCCGCCGTAGTCGAAGATGATGTTTTTAATCATTGCTATCTGGGTTTTCGAGTTGTTTTTGAGGATTATCTCCCTGATTTTCTTTCAGTTTCAAGGCCTGTTTTGCGTTCAGCGAAGTCACCACGGGCTTTCCCGTCTTGGCTTCCAACTCCATGCGGGCGTGGCGGGCAATTTCACCGCCCTGTCGCGCCACATCCATGTGCTCGCCAAAAGTTTCGGGATTTTGGCTTTCCGAAATGTCCTTGGTCGAAAGCTCGGCCAGCATGTTCAGCACCAATTCGCGGTTGGTCATGTTGTCGCGCAGATTCTCTTTCTTCAGGCCCTTGAACTGCTTGTATTCCTTGGCCGTCATGCCCGACCAAGTGCTATAGATAATGTCAGTCAACGTAGCAAACTGCACACCTTCCTGCAAGCCGCGCCGCTTCCATTCATCGGTGAGGTCCTTTCGGATTTCGATGGACTTCAGCCGTTGGTTGATCCAAGCGTCGGAATAGCCCAAACGCTTGTAGTCCATCATGGCCTGCTCGATGCTCAATTCCGGGTCTTGCAGTTGGTCGAGACGCTGTGCCGCAACCTGCGCCATCCATTGCTTGAAAGGCTCTGCCTTGGGCGATGGAATGGATTGGATTAGACGGAAAAGTTGCTCTGTATCAGCGACATCCGTATTCCTCATCTTACCATCGGGAGCAAGCATTTTCAAACCGTGACAATTTG
>DGXB01000060.1:4758-65014 GCA_002396205.1 Bacteroidales bacterium UBA4243 | reverse complement strand
ACTGCATCTATTGCGAATGCGGTTGGAACAAGGACGGACGCAACGATACCAAGTTGCCAACGGCTGAAGATGTCTACAAAGCATTGGAAATCAAATTGCAACAATGCCAGTCAAACCATATCCCGATTGACTCCATCACCTTCAGTGGCGACGGTGAGCCGACCATCAACCCTGAGTTCCCGCTAATCATCGACGACACCATCAAGCTGCGCAATTGGTACTATCCCAACTCTAAGATAACGGTACTTTCCAATGCCACAAGGGTGCATCTGCCCGAAGTCTTCAAGGCCTTGTGCAAGGTCGACAACCCGACGATGAAAATCGATGCGCCGACCAACGAACTCGTTGAGAAAATCAACCATCCTGCGCCTGGTTACGACGTGAATAGGGTGGTGGAGGCTTTGAAACTGTTCAACGGGGAGTTCATTTTGCAGACGATGTTTCTCCGCAGCAAGGACTTCGACTCCTCAAGCCCAGAGGTCTTGAACGGTTGGATGGACATTGTGCGCACCTTACGTCCGCGTAAAATCATGGTCTACACCATCGATCGTCCTACGCCCGAGGAAGGCTTGCGGAAATTCACCGTCGACGAGATGCATCGGCTGGTGCAACCACTTATCAATGAGGGGTTTTTGATTCAAATAAAGGGATAAATTGGCCTTTATTTCCACTCGAAGGTGCTGATCATGTGGTCGATGTCGTCACGGATGAAGTTGATGACGGGCTGCATCGAGTCGTTGTTGGGCTGGAAGTTGAAATACAAGGCACCTCTGACGAAGTTTTTCGTGCTGTCGGTCAGGTAGAACTGCATCGGAGTGGCCACGTTTTTCCCGTCCATCTCGATGAAAAGGCCGTAAACATGGTGCTCTTCGTTGACAATCAGACTGTCGCGCACGCCATTGGCTTTTTGCAGGTGCTTGGTGACCATGGTGTGCACGTCTTCCAAATAGTCGCCCAAGTTTCCGTCCACATTCTTGTGTGTCAGGTGGATAGAGCCTTTGAACTGCGGCATTTCCACATTGACCCAGTTCTTTTCGTCGGGCGAATAGCGGTCGTAAGTGATTTGGGCGTATTCGGGGCACTCGAAGCTGTATCTTTCAATCGTATCCACTTTGGTGTAGGCCTTTTCGGGCAAGTCGATGCGGAAATAGCCGCGTGGTTTGGGCAAAGGGTTCGGCTGTCGGTCGCAGGAGATGGCTGTCACGACCAGCGTTAAGGCTGCCAAAACTGATATTATTCTATTGGATTTCATGGTCAGAGTCTCTCTTGTCTCGCGTCCCGCGTCTCGCAGTCCCGTGTCAATATGTAACTTATTCTTCATCAAACATTACTTTCACTTCTTTGATGCGCTTTGTGTCGGCATCGGTAATTTCCATGTGGAACTTCTCGAAGTTGAACTTGAACCCGATTTCGGGGATGCGTCCTTCGATTTCGAGAATCAAGCCTGCCAAGGTGTCGGCCTCGCCTTGCATGGGTTCGAAGTAGTCCTCGTCGACACCGAAGACCTTGCAGAAGTCGACGATACTTGTCTGTGCCTTAAAGAGATAGCTGCCATCATCGAGTTTCTTGTAGTGCTCCTCCAGATTGGCCTCGTCGAACTCGTCGTTGATTTCGCCTACGATTTCCTCAATGACGTCTTCCATGGTGATGAGTCCCGACGTGCCGCCATATTCATCGACGACGATGGCGATATGGATCTTTTTCTCGCGGAAGTCCTGGAAAAGGTCGTTGATCTTGCGGTTTTCGGGCACGAAGAAGGCGGGACGGATGAGTTTCTGCCATTCGTACGACTCGGCGTCAAGGTAGGGCAGGAGGTCTTTCACATAAAGTATGCCCTCCACTTTGTCCATCGTCTCGTCGTAGACGGGAATCCGCGAAAAGCCGCTTTTGATGACGATGGCGAGCATCTCGGTGAAGTCCATGCTTCGGTCCACGCCGATGATGTCGACGCGGGGAATCATCACGCCGCTCACCTCCTTTTCGCTGAACGAGGCGATGCCCATCAGCATCTGTTTCTCATCCAACGGCGTGGAGTCTTCGGTGGCGATTTCGACGGCGGTCGAAAGGTCCTCCATCGAGATTTCGCCTTTTTTCTTCTCCAAGTGCTTGTCCATGAACGCAGTGGAGTTGACCAAAGGCTTGCTCAACGGCCTGAACATTCCGATGAGGAAACGCAAGGGTCGGGCCATGAAGCGGGCCACTTTTACGGGACGCTTGCTGGCATATATCTTGGGCGTGATTTCGCCTGCGATGAGGATCATGGAGGTGACAATCACCACTTCGAGCAAGAAAGCTGCCACGGGATAGTTGACCATGTCGAACATTTGGGCCATGATGTAGGTCGACAGCAAAGTGATGGTCACATTGACGAAGTTGTTGCCTATCAATATGGTAGCCAACAAGGTTTTGGGTTTTTCGCGCAGGTTGAGCACCAATTTGCTTTTGGCGTCGGTGCGCGATTCAAGGTCGTCGACATCGGCGGGCTTGAGCGAGAAAAAAGCAGTCTCGCTGCTCGAAATCAGGGCCGAAGCGGCAAGGAGCAGGCATAATACGACCAATCCGATAATGGCGTTGACGGTAAATCCAGTGAAAAAGTTGTTTGAAACAACGGTCAAAAGTCCTATGAGAGGGTCAGGGTCGGGTGTTTCCAAAGCTGTGTGTTTTATGATTTGCGCGGCAAAGGTATAAAATTATTCCAACATACGCGCCATTATTCCATTAAAACGGCAGGTCGTTGCTTTCTTCTGCTTGGTTTTGTGGCACATAGCCAGGTGTTGGATCGGGAGCGGGGGTGTAGGGCTGGCCATACGACGACTGCTGGGCGGGGCGAGCGGGGGCCATTTGCATCATCTTGTCGGCGTTCACTTCGGTGACGTAGCGCACGATGCCCTGCTGGTCGGTGTATTGGCGCGTGCGGAGCTTGCCTTCCACATACATGAGGTCGCCTTTGGCATAGTTGCGGCGCCCTTCGGCGATGTCGTTGGCCAAGTTGCCCCAAACCACGATGTTGTGCCAGTCGGTCTGCTCAACCCAGTTGTTGTCGCGGTCGCGATAGCGTTCGGAGGTTGCCAAGGTGGCCGAAACCTTGCGATTTCCACTCTCGAAAGTGGTGATTTCGGGGTCTTTCCCGAGGCGGCCTATGAGTATCACTTTGTTTAAACTTGCCATGATTTTTAGGTGTTTTATATGATTAAGTATTTAAGTATAAGTCGATTAAGCGAGGTATCGGATAATTCTCCAATTCTCTTTCAGCCGCCAAAAATACTTCTTTTGTTTCAATCTGCAACAATTTTTGTTCAAGTTTTATTTCGATGAATTGCGCGATGATGGTGCGGTGGGTCAGTTTGTGGGTAAACACGGGCGAGGTTTTGGTGATGGTAAAATCCGTTCCTTCAACAAGTTGACGGAAGCCTTCTGAATTGATTACGGCCTCCACCGTTAGAGGTGTTTCGCTCTCGATGCAGGGAAAGTCGTAAAGGTTTTTCCAAATGTCGTTGTCGCTGCGCTTGTGGAGATAGATGCTTTCGCCGACGCGCATCACCAAATAGTTGAAATAGCGCGTTTTGACTTTTGTCTTTTGGAGCTTCACTGGGCGTTGCCCGACGGTTTGCCGCTCGAAGGCGAGGCAATGGGCCTGCAAGGGGCAGTGGAGGCAGGCGGGGTTCTTGGGCGTGCATTGCAGGGCACCGAATTCCATCATGGCCTGGTTGTGGAGGCTTGGGCGATTGCGGTCGAGCAGCTCGTCGGCAAGTTGGGCGAAGAGGTTCTGGCCTTCATTAATATTAATAGGTGTGTCGATGTCGTAGAGCCGGGCGATGACGCGGTAGACGTTGCCGTCGACCACGGCGTGTGGCAGGTTGAAGGCGATGGAGGCGATGGCGGCTGCGGTGTAGTCGCCGATGCCTTTCAGTTTTTTAAGTTGCTCGTAATCAGCTGGGAATTTGCCTCCGTATTGTTCCACCACTTGCTGGGCGCAATGGTGCAGGTTGCGGGCACGCGAGTAGTAGCCCAATCCTTGCCACATCTTCAGCACGTCCTCTTCCGTGGCTTGAGCCAAGGCCTCCACTGTGGGCCACCGCTCGATGAAGCGCAGATAGTAGTCCATGCCTTGGCTGACGCGCGTCTGTTGCAGTATCACCTCCGAAAGCCAAACTTGGTAGGGCGAGGGGTTGTGGCGCCAGGGAAGGTCGCGTCGGCAGTGTTCGTACCAATTAATTAAGGTGTCGTTTATGATGTTCATCGCTTGATGTTGTCGAAATTCTTTATTTATAACTCATTAGAAGAAAAAAAATGTGCAAAACACTCGTCCGTATTGAAAATGTTCGTACCTTTGCCGCAAATTTACAACAAACTAAAACACTAACCATAAAATAGAGAAAAAAATGACTAAAGCAGAAATCGTTGCTGAAATCGCAAGCAAGACTGGCATTGAAAAAGGTGCTGTCCAGAATGTTGTTGAGAACTTCATGGAAGTCGTGAAGAACGCCATGGCCAAAGGCGAAAACGTTTATCTGAGAGGCTTTGGTAGCTTCATCATCAAGACGAGAGCCGAGAAGACCGGTCGCAACATTGGCAAGAACATCGCCATCACCATCCCGGCCCACAAGATTCCGGCTTTCAAGCCTGCTAAGACCTTCATGAACGCTGTCAAGTAAGAAAACAACCTGTAAAATTTTGATATTATGCCAAACGGTAAGAAACACAAAAGACACAAGATGTCGACGCACAAGCGCAAAAAACGCTTGAGAAAGGACAGACACAAGAAGAAATAAGCTCTTCTTGAGCCTAAACGTGACAATAACACAGCATTGGCTTATACCATTGTTGTGTTATTGTTTTATCAATCAAATTGTTAACCCCAAAGTAAAAACACTATGTCTGAAGAACAACAACAAGAGGTTGTGGTGGAACAAAAGACGGTGACGCGCGACTTGATCATCAACTCGCACGCTTCGGAGGTTGACATCGCTCTTCTGGAGGACAACACGCTTGTCGAACTTCACAGAGAGAAGACCAACAACCAATTTGCGGTTGGTGACGTGTATTTAGGCAGGGTGAAGAAGATTTTGCCGGGCCTCAACGCCGCTTTCGTCGACGTGGGCTATCCCAAGGAGGCCTTCCTGCACTATCTCGACCTCGGCCTGCAAGCCAGTTCGCTCATCAAGTACAAGAAGTTAGTCATGGCTGGCGACGACGTCGCGATGGACAAGTTCAAGCTCGAAGGCGACCTGCCCAAAAACGGCAAGGTGGCCGACTGGCTCAATGTGGGCGACCTCATCCCAGTGCAGATCGCCAAGGAACCCATCCACACCAAAGGGCCGAGAATCACAGCCGAGATCTCCTTCGCGGGCCGCTATCTCGTCCTCGTCCCCTTCTCCAACCGCATTTCGGTATCACAGAAAATTCGCAGCAGCGAAGAACGCAACCGCCTGCGCCGACTGATGCAGAGCATCAAGCCGGCCAACTATGGTGTCATCATCCGCACCGTCGCCGAAGGCAAGAAAGTGGCCGAACTCGACGCCGACCTCCGTTCCCTCATCGACAAATGGGAACAGTGCACCATCGAAATGAAGAAGATGACGACCTTCGGCAAACTGGTCAGCGAGATGGACCAAACCAGCGTCATGCTGCGCGACTTGCTCAACGAGTCGTTCAACAACATCCATGTGAACGACGAGAAACTCTACGAAGAAATCCAGAGAAACATTATGACCTTTGCGCCGCAAAAGGCTGAGATTGTGCAACTTTATAAAGGCAAGGAACCCATCTTCGACCATTATAACGTTTCCAAGCAGATCAAGGGCTTTTTCGGTCGCGTGGTCACCATCAAAAACGGTGTTTACCTCATCATCGAACACACCGAGGCCATGCACGTCATCGACGTCAACAGCGGCCATCGTGTGAACAAGGAGAATTCGCAGGAAGACAACGCTTTTCAGGTCAACGTTGAGGCCGCCAAGGAGATCGCACGCCAGCTGCGCCTGCGCGACATGGGCGGCATCATCATCGTCGACTTCATCGACATGCACGAAGCCAAACATCGCAAGCAGTTGTACGACGCCCTCGTCGAGGCCATGTCGCACGACCGCGCCAAGCACACCATCTTGCCCGCCACGAAGTTCGGCCTCATCCAAATCACGCGCCAACGCGTGCGCCCCGAGACAGAGGTGCAGGTGCAGGAGAAATGCCCCGTCTGCGACGGCGAGGGCCGAATCCGCCCGGCCATCCTCTTCGTCGACGAAATCGAAAACCACCTCAAGTACCTCCTCGTCGACCAAAACGAGAACAACTTGGTGCTTCAGGTGCATCCGTTCATCTATTCCTATCTTTGCATCAACGGACTGTTTTCGATTCGCCGCAAATGGATGAAGAAATATGGGAAGAAGTTCACCGTGCAGTCGATGCCCGAATTCCACATGCTGCAGTACAACTTCCAGAACGCCAACGGCGACGACATCAAGCTCTAAAAGATGTCTGACAGCCTTGGGCAGGAAGACACTGCCACAAAAACCTCAAAAACCCGCTTCGATAAGCGGGTTTTTTCTTATTTTTGCACCCAACAATTAAACACTTCAACAGTCAACATTTCAACAATGAACAAAGACATCGTATTGAGCGGCATCCGCCCCACTGGAAACCTTCACCTCGGCAACTATTACGGCGCCGTGCGTAGCTTCGTGAAAATGCAAGAAGACTATAACTGCTACTTCTTCATCGCCGACTGGCACTCGTTGACCACGCACCCCAAGCCCGAAAACATACAGAAATCGGCACGAACGATTTTGGCTGAATATCTCGCTTGCGGCATCGATCCCGAAAAGGCCACCATCTACATCCAAAGTGATGTGCCGGAGACCATTGAGTTGTATCTTTATTTCAACATGAACGCCTATATCGGCGAGTTGGGCCGCGTGACCACATTTAAGGAAAAGGCACGGCAACAACCTGATAATGTGAATGCTGGCTTGTTCACCTATCCCACACTGATGGCCGCCGACATTCTGCAACACAAGGCCAAATGGGTGCCCGTGGGCAAGGACCAGGAACAGAACATGGAGATGGCCCGCAAGTGCGCCCGCCGCTTCAACAACATCTACGGCATCGAGTTCTTCCCCGAGCCGCAGAACTACTACTTTGGCGGCGACGCCATCAAGGTGCCGGGCCTCGACGGGAGCGGCAAGATGGGCAAGAGCGACGGCAACTGCATCTACCTCTTCGAGGACGAGAAGACGATGCGCAAGAAGGTGATGCGCGCCGTCACCGACAGCGGTCCCACCGAGCCTAACAGCCCCAAGCCAGAGGTGATCCAAAACCTCTTCACGATGATGAACATCGTCAGCGAGCCGGAGACGGTGAAATACTTCGACGAAAAGTGGAACGACTGCTCCATCCGTTACGGCGACATGAAGAAGCAGCTGGCCGAGGACTTGGAGAAGACCGTCGCGCCCATTCGTGAGCGCATCATCGAGTTTTCGAGCGACACCGACCGTCTCGACCGCATCGCCCGCATGGGTGCCGAAAAGGCCCGAGAAAGCGCTGCGAAGACGCTGAATGAGGTTCGCAAAATCATTGGCTTCAGGCAGTATTAATAGATGCGATGAGTTGATTTTTATTCCACTAATTGCTTCATAATCAGCAAAAATTCGTACTTTTGCACCTTCAAAACAGCGCAAAAGCGATGGAAATCCTTTGTAAATCATTGATTATCAATAGAATGTGGTGGGGGGGGTAAATCTCCGATCCAAGCTTTTGCATATCCTCTATCCAAGGCAGGGCTATTCGGCTTTGTCTTGGATTTTTTTTGTTTGCGTCGCTTCGCGTCATTGCGAGCGAAGCGCGGCAATCCAGAACAACATCATTTCTGGATTGCTTCGTCGTTCCTCCTCGCAAATCGAAGATTCGACGGAGTCAATGACGCGAAGCGCGTGTAAGAGCAAAGCCCTGAATCGTTAAATTATAAACTTATAAATCTAACAATGAAAAACTACAACAAATCCCTGAAAACCCTCGTGTTTTCGCTCGGGCTGGCAGTGATGACGCTGGCAGCCAACAACCTGAACGCCCAGAACCGTGGCCTTTTCGGTAGGGGCGAAACCGCCGACACGGAAAACAGTGGCGGTGGCATGATGAGACAAGGCGCCCCCATTAATATTAATGATAATAATGATAATGGCGGCATGACCAACGAAACCTTCGGCGCTCCCCTCGGTAGCGGTATCGGCTTTTTGCTGGTCGCCGGACTCGGCTATGTCGCACTTAAAAAGAAGGAGGACTAAACCATGAGAAGAGCGACTTATTTCGTGATGGCCTTGGCTCTGGCCTTAGGTTTCACCCAGTGCAAAAAAGAACAAGCCGTCACACCCCAAAGCGAGAGTAATGGTGTGATGATTACCTTGAATGTGGAGAACGGCGACAGCAGACATGACGTCAATACTGGTACTGGAGAAGTGGATTTCGAAAACGGCGACGTTATCTATGTGGGTGACGGCAGCCATTATATTGGCACCTTGACTCGCGCAAGCGGAAAGTTTTCCGGCCCCATCAATGCACCTGCCGATGGCACGGAGATTTATTTCTACTTCGTGGGCGGTCTTACTCCGAGTGCAACACCAGCAGCTGGGACAACGACTGACTTCAAGGTTGACATCAGCGACCAGAGCAGCACGCTTCCGGTGTTGTCGTGCAACCATGTCACCTATAGAGAAGGCACCCTATCCTATTCATGCAAACTCAGGAACAAGTGCGCCTTGGTGAAATATACCTTTACCAATGAAAGCAGAACGGTGCGCGTTGGCGGCAGATACACCCAGGCCACCATCAACTTTGCCAATGGCGCTGCCGACGACCCTGCCAATGCCGCTATTACACCCGTGGGAACCACAGGCTTCATCACGCTGAAATCGGGAGGCGCAACGGAGAAATACGGCATTTTCCTCCCGCAGGCTGCGGTTGAAGGCACTGATGCCCAGATGATCATGGGCTATGATGGCTGTACGCTTAATGTTCCGGCCATCGGTCATAATGACTATACGACCATTAACGGCGACGCTGCCGTGACCAACAATATCGTTTACCTTGATTACCTCACCGGGAATTATACAGCGACAAACGGCAAGATTCTGACTGGCACTCTTAATGGCGAAACCCAACCCTACAAAATCAACGTCAACACCGCCGGTGCTACCGTTACCCTGCGCAACGCCAGCATCAATGGTAAAAACAACTCTAGTTACGGATGGGCAGGCATCGAATGCGAAAACAACACCACACTTGTCATTGAAGGTGCCAACTCCGTGACGGGTTTCTGTGAAGACTATCCAGGCATCTTTATTGCCTCTGGCAAGACGCTTGCCATTGAGGGCAACGGCAGTCTTGATGTCAGCAGCAACGGATGGGGTGCGGGTATCGGCAGCCATGACGACGACTGCGGCAATATCGTCATTACCAGCGGTACCATCAGTGCCACTGGTGGTATTTGGATGGCAGGCATTGGTTGTGGATATGCGCAGAATTGTGGTGACATCACCATCAGCGGCGGAACTGTTACAGCCACTGGCGGAATTGGTGCAGCTGGTATTGGCACGGGATATGGCAATTCTTCAATCTCATGTGGTAACATCCGTATTACGGGAGGTATTGTGAATGCCACTGGCGGTCTTGGAGCTGCCGGCATAGGAAGCGGTTTCGTAATAGATAATAAACATAACCAATGCGGCAATATCAGCATCACTGGCGGACAAGTAACAGCCACTGGTGGCGATGGCGGAAATGGTGCCTATCCTGATATTTTGGATAAGAAATCTTGGCAAGATATGCCTTATTATGGAGGTGCGGGTATAGGAACCGGATCTCCTGTCATTAGTGGCGTTGCATGCTACAGTGACTGCGGCACCATAACCATCGGAAGCGGCGTCATCAGTGTCACGGCCACCAAAGGCAGCGGCACTCACCCCGCCACTAACAGCATCGGCAAGAACCACAGCAGCAATCCTGGCACCTGCGGCACGGTAACTATCGAAGACCCGTTGAAGGTGACACAGAACTAACCAATAACAGATTAAAAACCAACGCGACAGGCAGCTTTCATTTTGAGGGCTGCCTGTTGTTTTTATCCATCACGTTTTCAGTAATATATCCGACAGCAAACGACTACTGTCGACAACAAACGTTTAATCAACGGATAATTCTTGACAAGGGTTGTTACTTTGCAGGGTAAAACTAAACCCCATAAAAGTATGACAGACAAAAGACCCTTCGACAAAGAAAACACGACCAGAATTCCGTTTGGAGATCTAATTGAATTGATTAACCAGAAATGTGATTACAAGTTCGCTATTATCGACAATGAGGTCGATGAGGAATTGATGACACTAGCACAAAAGGAAGGTATTGACCTGACGGGCTACAAGCATGTAATTGAGACATCGGGAGCAAAACATTCCGAAACTCGGCATGGAAAAAAGAGCAACGACAGAAATCCTCTGACTTTGGAAGACTACCTTCTCATACCCTACATTATCAAGTATCGCGACAAGGTTGAACTCTCCGACAAAAAGACCAAACTGCATGGATTAAAGACCTTCGTCTATAGGAAAACCATTGGCAACCTATATGTATATGTTGAAGAAATCCGCATCGGAAGGAAGAAGAGTCTTGCCTTTCAAACGCTGTATAAGAGACGTATAAAAAAAGCCTCCGAATAGGAGGCTTTGTTTTGTTATCGCGGGGGGTGTCGTGTCGTGTAGCCCGTCCCTCACGTCTTGATAATCCATTTGTTTTTCATTCCGTTTTCCGCGACCAACTGCCTGCAAAATTACAACTTTTTCCGCAACCCGCAAGGGGTGGAAGGAAAAATGTTGGGGTGTCGGTGGAAATGATTATTTTTGCGGCTCGAATCAAAAAACATGGGCGACTTCATAACATACGAAAAAATACCCGAAAGGGCTGTCCTTATCGCAGTGGCCTCCAAACAGCAGGGCCGCGAGCGGACAGAGGAATATTTGGACGAACTGGCTTTTTTGCTCGAAACGGCTGGCGGCGTGCCCGTGGCGCGTTTCGTACAAGCCATGGACCGACCGAGCAGCGTCACCTATCTCGGATCGGGCAAACTAGAGGAAATCCATCAATACATCAAGGCGGAGGACATCAAACTCGCCGTCATCGACGACGAACTGAGCGCGACCCAAGCCCGCAACATGGAGCAGGCTTTGGAATGTCGTGTGCTCGACCGAACGAGCTTGATTTTGGACATCTTCGCCTCCAATGCCCACACGGCACACGCCAAGGCGCAAGTGGAATTAGCACAATACCAATACCTTTTGCCTCGCCTGACCCGCATGTGGACCCACTTGGAGAGACAAAGAGGTGGTATTGGTATGCGCGGCCCAGGTGAGACCCAAATCGAGACCGACCGCCGCTTGATTACCGAGCGCATCGCCTTGCTGAAGGAGAAGCTGAAAGACATCGACATGCAGAAGACCGTGCAGCGCAAGAACCGTGGCAAGCTGGTGCGCGTGGCTCTCGTGGGCTATACCAACGTGGGCAAATCGACCATCATGAACCTGCTGAGTAAGTCGGAGGTCTATACGGAAAACAAGCTCTTCGCCACTTTGGATACCACGGTGCGCAAGGTGGTGGTGGAGAATCTTCCCTTCCTTTTGTCTGACACTGTGGGGTTTATCCGCAAACTGCCGCATCACCTTGTGGAGTCGTTCAAGTCGACGTTGGATGAGGTGCGCGAGTCGGACATCCTGCTCCATGTGGTCGACATCTCGCATCCCGATTTCGAGGCGCAGATGGAAGTGGTGAACCAAACTTTGGCCGAGTTGGGTTGCGCCGACAAGAAGACCATCGTCGTCTTCAACAAGACCGATGCCTACACGTGGGAGGAGAAAGACCCTGACGACCTCACGCCACCCACCAAGCGCAATGTCTCCTACGACGAACTAAAAAAGACTTGGATGGCCAAGATGAACGACAACTGCATCTTCATCTCCGCCAAGAACCGCGACAACTATCAGGAATTCAGGGATTTGCTCTACAAGGAAATCCGCGATATGCACGCGATTCGGTATCCATACGATAATTTTTTGTATTGACATGTACCTCATTGACACCCATACCCATATCTATGATCATCAATTCAGCCTCGACAGAAATGAGACCGTCCAAAGGGCATTGGATGCAGGCGTTAAAATGATGCTCCTGCCCAATGTGGATACCTCCACCATCGCGCCGATGCTCGAATTGCACGAACAATACCTCAACTGCACCCGCATGATGATGGGCTTGCAGCCCGAAGAAGTTAGGGAAGACTATAAGCAAGTGCTGGCTACGATGGAAAAGGAACTTGAAAAAGGCATTTATATCGGGGTAGGAGAGGTGGGCCTCGATTTCTATTGGGATGCGACTTACGAAAAGCAACAACTTGATGCTTTTGAGACCCAATTGGACTGGGCCAAGCAACTCGGCCTTCCGCTTTCCATCCACTGTCGCAATGCCTTCGACAAGATGGTGAAAATCATCGAAAAGAAACAAGACGGCGGACTCCGTGGCGTGATGCACTGCTTCACGGGCACTGAGGAAGAGGCTAAGGTTTATCTCGGTTTGGGCTTCCATCTCGGTTTGGGCGGCGTAACGACTTATAAAAACTGCGGCGTGAAGGATTTCTTGCCATCGTTGCCGTTAGACAGAATCGTTTTGGAGACCGACGCGCCTTATTTGGCCCCCGTGCCTTGTCGCGGCAAGCGCAACGAACCGGCGTTTTTGGTGCATACGGCACAGAGGATTGCGGATATCCTTCAGATTCCCGTTGAGATTTTGGCAGAGGCAACCACGAAGAATGTACAATTATTATTTGGGTTGTAGGGCTGTCGTATAGCGGTAGCCGCAGGCTTGCATTCGGCCCGAATGCAACAAGACGCGGCTGCCACGGTGTGACAGCCCTACATCCACAATTACAAAAATAGGTCGCCGACGCGAAAGCGTCGGCGACCCGCCATTATGAAGATAAAAAAACAACTGTTTTCCTAATCAAATTACCCGCATTTCGAATACCCACAGTTGCGGCAGTGCTTGCAGCCGTCCTCGAAGACGAGCTTCTCGCCGCAGTTGGGGCATTTCTCTTTCTCGTCGACCACGCCATCGGGCACGTATTTCTTCAATGCGCGGGCGATGCCGTTCTTCCATGTGTTGATGCTTTCTTCCTCAACGTTGAGGTTCTCGACCAATTCAACCACGTATTGGATGGGCATACCATGGCGCAGAATGCCTGAAATCAGCTTGGCGTAGTTCCAATATTCCTTGTCGAACGAACGCGAAAGGCCTTGCATGATCACTTCGTAGCCACCTTTGTCGGTGTAGCGGAAGTCGTAGCGTGTGGCCTCACCCTTGTTCTTCTCCTTGACGATGACACCTTTGTCGACGTAAGGCGGCAAGAAGAAGTCTTCGGCTTTTCCGAGGAAAATCTCGTAGGGCTTGTCGTGCAGCTTGCCCACGAAAGCAATCCATTTCTCGTAGTTGTTTTGGAAACGCACCACGTCGCATTCCAACTCCTTCGGGCGCGGTGGCGCCGCTGTCTCCTTGATGTCATCGGGACGGGCACCACCGGCTTTGGCTTCTTTCTTCTCTTCTTTTTTCTCGTCTTTCGACACCAACACGCCGTCGCGCGAGCCGTCGCGATAGATGGTCATGCCCTTGCAGCCGCTCTCCCAAGCGGTCATGTAGATTTGGCTGACCAATTCCTCCGTCGTCTCTTTCGGGATGTTGACGGTGACGCTGATCGAGTGGTCAACCCACTTCTGCATCGAGCCTTGCATCCTTACCTTGTTCACCCAGTCGATATCGTTGGCGGTGGCCTTATAGTAAGGCGACTTGGCGATGACGGCGTTGAGTTTCTCGTCGTCGTATTTCAACACTTCGTCCACGTTGTAGCCGTTCACCTCCAGCCAAGTGATGAACTTGTGGTGGAATACGTTGTATTCTTCAAACGAATTGCCGTTGGCATCGGTGAAGGTCACGTTGACGTCCTTGTCGTTGGGGTTCACCTTGCGGCGGCGTTTGTAGGCCACCATGAAGACGGGTTCGATGCCCGAGGTGGTCTGGGTGCAGATGCTTACCGTGCCCGTCGGGGCTATGGTCAGCATGGCGATGTTGCGGCGCCCGACTTCCGTCATCTTTTGGTAAAGTTCCTCGTCCAATTCGCGCAACCTCTTGATGAAAGGATTGTTTTCTTCGCGTTTGGCATCATACATGGGGAACTTGCCGCGCTCTTCGGCTAAGTTGACGGATGAGCGGTAGGCGTTGTAAGCCAACAACTTTTGTATTTCCGTCGAGAAGGCGATGGCTTCGTCGGAGGCGTAGCGTTTGCCCAAGGCGGCCAGCATGTCGCCCTCTGCGGTGATGCCGATGCCTGTGCGACGACCCTTCAGGCATTTCTCGCGGATGTTCAGCCAAAGGTTGCGCTCGGTTCGTTTGATTTCGTCGTCCTCGGGGTCGGCGGCAATCTTGGCCAAGATGGTGTCGATTTTCTCCACTTCCAAGTCGATGATGTCGTCCATCATGCGTTGGGCGATGGCCACATGCTTCGAGAAAAGTTGGTGGTTGAAGCGGGCTTCGGGCGTAAACGGATGGTCGACATAACTGTAAAGGTTGATGGCGATGAGTCGGCAGCTGTCGTAGGCGCAAAGTGGAATCTCGCCGCAGGGGTTGGTACTCAAGGTCTTGAAGCCAAGGTCGGCGTAGCAGTCGGGGATGGACTCGCGGATGATGGTGTCCCAAAACATCACGCCAGGTTCTGCCGACTTCCAGGCATTGTGGATGATCTTGTCCCAAAGGGCGCGGGCATCCACCACCTTGGTATATTTCGGGTTGGGCGAGTCGATGGGGTATTGTTGTGTGAAGGGCTTGTTGTCCTTGACGCATTGCATGAACTCGTCGGTGATGCGCACCGAGACGTTGGCATTGGTGATGCGACCTTCGGTCATCTTGGCGTCGATGAACGCCTCCGAGTCGGGGTGCTTGATGCTGATGGTCATCATCAGGGCACCGCGACGACCGTCTTGGGCAACTTCTTTGGTCGAATTGGAGAAACGTTCCATGAAAGGCACCACGCCCGTCGAGGTGAGGGCGCAGTTCTTCACCGGACTTCCCGTGGGACGGAGGTGCGACAGGTCGTGACCCACACCGCCACGCCGTTTCATCAGTTGCACCTGCTCCTGGTCGGTCTTCATGATGCCGCCATACGAGTCGGATTCGCCGTTGTTGCCGATGACAAAACAGTTCGACAATGAAGAAATCTGGAAGTCGTTGCCGATGCCCGTCATGGGGCTGCCTTGCGGCACGATGTAACGGAAGTCCTTCAGCACCTCGAAAATCTCCTCTTCCGTCATCGGGTTGGGATATTTTCGTTCGATGCGGGCAATCTCGCGGGCGATGCGGTGGTGCATGTCGTCGGGCGTAAGCTCATAAGTGTTGCCGTCGCTGTCCTTGAGGGCGTATTTGTTGGCCCACACGTCGCCGGCCAGTGCGTCGCCGTGGAAATATTCCTTGGCGGCGGCTTTCACTTCTTCGATAGGGTAGGCATGGTATTCGATTTTAGGCTTCTCTTCTGCAACGGGAGCAGCTTTCATCGGTGCCGTTTCGCCTTTTTCCACCACCTGCACTTCGTCCTGGCTTTCAATCTGCTTGGCAGCGAAAGAGGTGCTTTTTCGCGACTCGATGATTTTCTCGTAGGGCTTAGGCTCGGGCTGCGACTCATGGCTCTCGTCAAGGCCACTAAACAAGTCCCCTTCAACCTCCAATGGAGTATGGTTTGATTTCATATTTCTGATATTTAACAAGTTACAAGGTAAAACAATAGCGTGTTTCGCGCTCTTTTTCAAGATGCGAAATTAAGAAAGATGAACAAAACAAGCCCCGAAAAAATGAATTTTCGGGGCGAATATTTTTCAACATGTATTGTTGATAAAAAAACTATTTCTCCTTTAGTTTTTCCATAGCGTAAGCATATGCTCCGATGGCCACAGCCGAGGTGGTGCCGAGCTTGGTGATGCCGACGCCGACGCGCTTGGTGGGGTCGTACCACACCAGTTGGTCGCTGAACGGCACCTTGACCATCTTGCCTTGCTTCTCGGTGAAACGAATCATGTCTTGCGGGTCCATCAGGTTGTAGGCTTCGGTCTCCATGCGGCTCAGTGGCTGACCGTTGAGGCCGGTGAAAGGCTCGTTCATCTTCTTGATGAGGGTGGGCATGAACACGGGCCAGGCACCCGACAGCCCTCCGCCGATGACGATGATGCCGTCGATGAGCGAGATGGCATTGGCTAATACGTCGGCTAAGGCGGTGGCCATCTCGTCCCATGCCTTTTGAGCGGCTTCCTTGTCGCCAGGCAGCTGCCCCATGGCGATCTTGTAGATGTCAAAAGGATGCGGCGTGTCGTCGAAGGCGATGTTGGCCTCACGACCATACACGCGACGCACGGCGCGGATGCTGATGCTGTCTTCGGCGCTGGTCTGGGGATAGAGCGGGTTGCGGTGGCGGTTGATCTCGCCGCCGGCCGAGTTGTCGCCGTTGAGCAACACCTTATTAATAACTATGCCTCCGCCAAAGCCCGTGCCGAGGGTTACACCGAGCAGGTTCTTGTAGCGTTTCGGGTTGCGTTGCTGTTCGAGGAGCTTGTTCACTTCGGGCAACAGGCCGCTCAGGGCTTCGCCGTAGGCAAACAGGTCACCGTCGTTGTTGATGTAGACGGGGATGTGGAACTCGTTCTCGAGCATGGCCTTCAGTGGCACACCGCCCTTGAAGGAGGGCAGGTTCTCCAAGTCGCCGATGATGCCGTTGGGGTAGTCGGCGGGACCGGGGAAGCAGAAGCTGATGGCCGAGCCCTTTTTGCCACAGCGCGTTTCGCATTCGTGGAAACCCGTGATGAGTTTTTGCAGCACCTCTTCGAGTGTGGGAGCAGCCGAAGGGATGGTGAAGGGTTCGATGATTTCGCGCGATTCCTGCACGGCCGAGAACTTGAAGCCCGTGCCTCCCGCATCTAAGATGAAGATGATAGGTTGTTCGTTCATAGTGTCTTATGATTTTGCGTTCGTTGTCTTGTTGTAGAACTTCTCCACCCACAGCATCCACATCAGGAAGATGATGAGATAGAAGAACACCTTAAATATATAGTCGTGGGCGAGGTGGAAGGTGTTGATGTCGTTGCCGAAAAGGTGGATGTTTATGTTGGGCCAAAAGACTTGCATCATGAGGATGCCGCAAATCCTGACCACGTTGGTCCATTCGATGACAATGAGTCCGGCGGGAATGTACCAGAGTTTGTGCTTCCAAGGGCCGGGGAAGAGAATCATGAGGAACAGCCAATGCATCCATTGCTTGAGGCTGGCGCATTCGGGGGCGATGATGATGCGTGCGTAGCCACCGTCGGCATTGATGGCGGCGATGAGGCGCTGTCGGCTGATGGTGGTGAGGTCGACGCGCAAAACGTGGTCGAGCACCCAGCAGGCTTGGCCGTAGACCATGTCGACCGACCAAACCATCAATTTGTGGACTAACTTCCCGACGGGCCAATAGCCCAAATGCTGCCATCCAATATAGAGGAAGTGGAAGCTGATAATCAGCAGGATAAACAGCCCTACATTGACCGTGCTTCGGTTTTTAGGATCCTTGCAATATGCTTTCAGGTCAGCGATATCCATCGAAATTATTTTTCGTGCAAAAATAAAAAAAATCCTATTTTTGCACCATTATTTTTTACGGCGGTGCGCAAACTCGCGTCTCGCAGTCCCGCGTCCCGTGTCAAACTCAATGAATATGGAAAACGACAGCATTGTAACCGAAGTGACCGACGCCATCCAAGACACGTCGGCACTCGCCCAGATGACCGAAGGCATCAAGTATGTGACCACCACCCCCGTCTCGGAATGGCTTCCCGATATGGTGCGGACTTATGTCGTCCCGCTGGGACTCAAGATATTGGCCGCCATCGTCGTGTTTCTTTTGGGTCGATGGATCATCAAGTTGGTCAAGAAATGGATGGCCAACGGATTGATGAGCCGCCATGGCGACGCCACCCTGCATGGTTTTTTGTCGAACCTGGTCTCAGTGGTGCTTTATTTCATCCTGATTATTGCCGTTGTGGGCATTTTGGGCATCAACACATCGTCGCTGGTGGCACTGTTGGCCTCGGCTGGCTTGGCGGTTGGCATGTCGTTGGGAGGCACCTTGCAGAACTTTGCGGGCGGCGTGCTCATCGTCATGTTCCGGCCCTTCAAGGTGGGCGACTTCATCTCGGCACAAGGCTATGAAGGCACGGTGAACGAGATACAGATCTTCAACACGCATATCCTGACCGTCGACAACAAGGAGGTCATCCTGCCCAACGGGCCGCTTGCCACGGGCGCCTTGACCAACTATTCGCGGCAAGAAACGCGCCGCGTCGACTGGACTTTCTCCATCGCCTATGGCGACGACTACGACAAGGCCAAGGCAGTGCTGCTGCGACTTTGCGATGGCGACGAGCGCATACTAAAATCGCCGGAGCCTTTCATCCAGTTGGGCAAGCTCAACGACAGTTCGGTCGACATCACCGTGCGCGTGTGGGTTGATTCTGCCAACTATTGGCCGGTGTTTTTCAGCATGAACGAGAAGGTCTACAAGGCTTTCGCAGTGGAAGGTCTGAACATCCCGTTCCCGCAGATGGATGTGCATGTGAAGAATTAATGATGATGGTGCTCATTCCCATGCCCATGATCATGCTCATGGTGGAAATGCAGCCCGTTGGCGCGGCGCCATTCCACCTCGGCGTTCATCTCCTCGATGGTGGGGTCGCGCACTTCGATGACTTCGCCACGCACGAAAAGACCATGACCAGCCAAGGGATGTTGGTTTTCGGGACTTGGCATCCCGAAGGCTTCCTCGGCTGGGATGGTGAAGACGAACGAGTCGCCAGGCTCCAAGCCTCTAAGGGCATCGGAGAAGCTTTTCATGATGCGGCCTACGCCAAACATCATCACGCGAGGCTTTTCGGGGGTGGCTTGTTCAAGAATCTGGCCGTTGGGGTCGTCGGATTGGATGGTGTAAACCAGCTTTGCGACTTTCAAATCATCGATTTTCATGGCTTATTGGGTTAGTTTTGGGCCTGCAAAGGTAAGAAATTAAGCACTTTCCGAAATTTTTTGCCACATTTTTTGCAGAAACGATTTGCGAAACGAAAAAATGTGTACTTTTGCAGTCCGTTAGAAAATAGACAAGTATAAATAATAAAGGATAAAGAGTCATGTCAAAAGTTTGTCAAATTACAGGAAAAAAGGTCATGCACGGCAACAATGTTTCTCACTCCAACAAGAGAACGAAGAGAACGTTTGAACCGAATCTGAAAATCAAGAAGTTTTATGTTCCGGAATGGGACGAGTGGATTGTGCTGAAGGTTTCGGCTGCCGGCTTGCGTACCATCAACAAGAAGGGCGTCTACCAAGCCATCATGGACGCTTCCCAGAAGGGTAACCTTGAGCGTTGGTAATCCCAATGTGAACGATATCGGAGCTGCTGCGCCTTGCGTGGCGGCTTTTTTTGTTTGAGGCTTGCTCGAAAACAATAATTGTCTACATTTTCAGTTATCTCTTCATGCGAACCAAGTTTCTCCTCATAGCATTGCTGTTTCTCGCTTTGGCAGCCCGTGCCCAGCACCTGCCCACGGCTTCGGTATATGGCAAGGTGACCGACGAGAAAGGCCGTCCCATCGAGATGGCCAATGTGATTGCCGTCGACTTGCTGGTTGGGCAAACCACCAATTCGCGGGGTGCATACGAGCTTTCGGTGCTTTCTGATACAACCTTGACCATCAGTTTCTCGTATATCGGCTTCGACCAAAAGCAAGTCAAGGTGCGGCTCAAGGAAGGGGAGAAGCGGAAACTTGACGTCACGCTGCATTCCATCGCCACCGACTTGCCCGACGTGGTCATCAGCGACCGTGGCGCAGAGGCATCGAGCCTGACACGCCTCAACCCCAAGCAGGCCACCCTGTTGCCCACCATGGGCGGAGGCGTCGAAACACTCATCAAGACCTTGCCGGGCGTGGTGTCGAACAACGAACTGAGCTCGCAATACCGCGTGCGTGGCGGCAACTTCGACGAGAACCTGATTTACGTCAACGGCATCGAAATCTATCGCCCGTTCCTCGTTGGCTCAGGGCAGCAAGAGGGCTTGAGTTTCGTCAACTCCCAGTTGGTCAACAATATCGAGTTTTCGGCTGGCGGATTTGCGGCGGAATATGGCGACAAGATGTCGTCGGTGCTCGATGTGACCTACAAGATACCGCATGAATTTGCCGCTTCGCTCAATCTGAGCCTTCTGGGCGCCGAAGCCCATGTGGAAGGCGCTACAGGAAACGACAAGTTCAGCTATTTGGTCGGTGCGCGTTACAAAAACACGGCCTTGGCATTGGGCATGATGGACACGAAGGGTGACTATCGGCCCAATTTCACTGACGGGCAAGCTTTGTTCAACTACAGGTTCAACGAGAAATGGGATCTTTCGTTTTTGGGCTATTATTCGAAGAACCGCTACATGATTGTCCCGCAAAACGCCAAGATCAACACGGGCACCATCGACCTTCCCATCCAAATCAATGTGTATTTCGACGGGCAGGAAATCGACGACTACACCACGGGCCTCGGTGCCATGACACTGTCGTATAAGCCTACCAAAGACTTGAACCTGAAATGGATAGCCTCAGCTTATTCGGCCTACGAGACGGAGACCTACGACATCCAGGAACAATATTTCTTCGGTATTCGCAACACTTCTTTTGGCTCCGAGGATTTTGGCGAGTTGATCGAGAACCATGAGGTGGGCACGCAGACCAGACATGCCCGCAACGGCTTCTATGCCCAAGTCTATAACCTTGACCATAAGGGACTTTACTCCATGGATAACAAGTTGCTCAAGTGGGGTATCCGTTTCCAGCATCAGGCCATCGACGATAAGGTCGACGAATGGCAGGCTTTCGACTCGGCGGGCTACATCATTCCCCATGCCCCCGACGTGATTGGCGGCTATCCCGATGTGCTTCCCGAAATCGAGATGGATTTTAACCTTAAGTCGTCCAATGTGCTTTCCATCAATAATTTGGATGGTTTCGTGCAGAATTCGTGGACGATTCCTTATGAGGACAAGGGTGAGTTTGTTGTCACAGCAGGATTGAGGGCCAATTATTGGGGCTATAATAAAAAGGTGCACGTCAGTCCGAGGGCGGGCATTGCCTATAAGCCCAACGACGACAAGCGCGAAGTGGTATATCGCCTTTCGGGTGGTGTCTACAACCAGACGCCGTTCTATCGCGAGATCCGCAACCGCGATGGCAGTCTCTTCAAGGATGCCAAAGCCCAGCAGTCGTATCAGATTGTGGCGGGCAACGATTTCAAGTTTCGTGCTTGGAACCGTCCTTTCATTCTGACTTCGGAGCTGTATTTCAAGTGGTTCACCCATGTCATCCCCTACGATGTCGACAATGTACGCATCCGTTATTATGCTGACCAGTCGGCCAGGGCTTATACCACAGGTCTCGACTTCAAGTTGAACGGCGAGTTTGTGAAGGGCATCGACAGTTGGGCGAGCCTTTCGTTCATGCGGGCGCGTGAGGACATCCGTGGCGATTATTACTTGGTTGACGCTGAGGGTAAACGTTTGCCTTTCTATAACCATTCCGATGCCCAGGTGGCCGACACCATTGCCTTGGGCTGGCATAGCCGTCCCTCCGACCAATTGGTCAACTTCTCTTTGTTTTTCCAGGATTACATTCCAGGGTTCCCCACATGGCGGGTCAACATGACGTTGTCCTTCGGCATGGGTTTGCCTGTGCCCGACAACAACTCCGACTTCTATTCCACCTCAAGCCGTTATGAGGCCTATCGTCGCGTCGACATCGGCTTCAGCAAACAGCTTATCAGCGAGGCGAGCAGCTTCAGCAAAGGCAATCCGTTGCGCTATGTGCGCAATATGTTTGTGAGTGTCGATGTGTTCAACTTGCTCGACATCCCCAACGTGATTTCCTACACTTGGGTGAAGTACATCGACAACAGATATTATGGTGCGCCTAACTACCTGACGCCACGTTATGTGAATGTGAAACTCGTGATGGAGTTTTAAACAAAAAAAGAGAGGTTGCAGCCTCTCTTTTTTTTGTTCAAAATGTTATCTATCAATACAAACCTTCCATTTTAATCCATTCGCGGCCTTGGGCGCACATGTCCTCGACCTCGGCAACGGTCTTTGGAATCGGGCGGCCAAGGATGCGGCAGCCATCGGCGGTGATGAGCAGGTCGTCCTCAATGCGAATGCCACCGAAGTCCTTGTAAGTCTCTAACTTGTCGTAATTAATGAAGTCCTTGAACTTGCCTTCAGCTTTCCACATGTCGATGAGCGTAGGGATGAAGTAGATGCCAGGCTCGTCAGTGACCACGAAACCGGGTTTCAAGGTCTTGCCGCAACGCAGGCCGCTGAAGCCCAATTTGGTGGAGCGCGGCGTTTGCTCGTCGTAGCCGACGTAGGTCTCGCCGAGGCCTTCCATGTCGTGTACGTCCATGCCGAGCATGTGGCCGAGGCCGTGAGGCATGAAGAGCCAGTGGGCGCCGTTCATCAGGGCTTCCTCGGTGTCGCCTTTCATCAGGCCGACGCCTTTCAAGCCTTCAATCAAGGTGCGGCAGGCCAAAGTGTGCATCACCATGTAGGGCATGTAGGGACGCGTTTGGGCGGCCACGGCTTGGTTGGCAGCCAAAACGATTTCGTAGATCTCCTTTTGACGTTGGTTGAACTTGCCACCCACGGGAGTGGTGCGGGTGAAGTCGGAGGCATAGTAGTTCTCCGTTTCGGCACCGGCGTCGCATACCATCATTCGGCCTTCCTTCAACACGTTGTGGTGACCGTGGTTGTGCAACGTTTGTCCGTCGACGCTGAGGATGACGGGGAACGACACGGGGCCGCCGCCCGACAACGAAAGGCCTTCCACCACGCCGGCGATTTCTTGTTCGATCATGCCGGGCTTACACATCTTCATGGCGGTGGTGTGCATGTAATAAGCGGTGTTGGCGGCACGTTCCATCTCAGCAATTTCAAGATCGCTCTTGATTTCGCGCATCGAGATGACGGCCTTGATGAGTTCGAGGCTGACGTAATCGCTGACTTTGTTCACGTTGCAGTTCAACCAGTTGGCGCATTGGATCTGCGTGTCGCCGCGATAGGTGGGCAGCATGTGGATTTGGCGGCCCTTGGCGATGGCCTGTTGCAGGTATTCGCCAAAGCGGTTGAAGTCGCGGCAGTCGGTGATGCCGATGCTGTCGCCTTGTTCCTTCAGCGAGGGCAGGGGACCGCACCAAATCACGTCGTCGATGGTGACGTCGACGCCGAAGAGGATTTCCTCGCCGCTTTCAAAGTCAATGACGCCGACCATGTCGGGGTGGTTGAGGCCGAAGAAATAAGAGAAGTTGCTGTCCTGACGGTAGATGTAGGTGTTGTCAGGATAGTTGAAGGGAGCCTCGTTGTTGGCCGGGAAGAAGGCAATGCCCTTCGTGATTTTGCTTTTCAATGTGGCGCGACGGCCACTGTAAACGTCTTTTGCGAACATATTTAGTTGTTTAATTGTTGATTAATTTCGTTGAAATGATAATTCGGCGTTAGCCAATCTTCGATTTGTTTAATTGTAGAATTTTTAAAACACTGCTGCACAAGCCTTTCTGATGTGGTCCAGGCGCGTCAGGAATGAGGTTTGGTTCATGGTTATGGCCATGTTGTAGCGTGCTTGCATGTTGATTAGCAATTGCGGACTGACCCCTAAAGCCGCCTCCACGATAAGTGCGAAGTCGCTTGTGACAGGGCGCTTGCCATTCAATATTTCATTGAGCATGGTGTAGGAAACACCAGTCAGTTCGGAGAACTTTTTCTGTGAGATGCCCCTGTATTCCAGTTCCTCTTTGATTACATCTCCTGGATGGGTTGGTATTCGATTGTTATTCATGTGGTTGCCTCCTAATCGTAATGGTTTGTAATGTCCATGATCAAGCAAATGGTGATAATTGGTTCGGTTTCGGAGTTGCTGACTTGAAATTCAAGCCTATAATGGTAGTCGATACGAATGAAATAATTGCCGGAACTTTCCAAAGCTTCAAAGTTGAGCGAGTTAAGTGTAAACAATTCCTCAATTCGAGTGATACCAGCCAAGGTGTCAATTCTTTTCTGATATTTTTTCACCACTTGAGGCTGAAACCGATACTTCTTGTTTTTGGTTCGGCCATTGTTATACAATTCCTCTAAATACTCCTTGTCGAATCTTATTTCCATAGTTTGATGGCTGCAAATATACGATTTTTTTCAATAATTCACTTATTTAGTGAATTTTTCAGCATTGCCGCCTCAATCTCTTCGATTTCCGTTGGCAGCCCCTCAAACAAATTGATGGGTTCTCCTTCGGTGATGAGCAAGTCGTTCTCGATGCGGATGCCGATGCCTTCCTCGCGGATGTATATGCCTGGCTCGCAGCTGAGTATCATGCCTGGAGCGAATGGCTTGAATTTGTCGATGCTGTCGTGCACGTCTAATCCGATGTGGTGCGCCATGCCGTGCATCAAGTATTTGCGTTCCAAAGGCTTTTCGGGGTCTTGCTTCTTCACGTCCTCGGCGGTGAAGAGGCCGAGCTTGATCATCTCCTGTTCCATCAATCGGTGCGTGGTCTCGTTGATTTCGTTGATGGTGCCTCCAGGGCGGTAGAGCTTGGTGATTTCCTTCATCACGCGGAGCACGGCGTTGTAGCAGTCCTTTTGGCGTTGCGTGAACTTACCATTAATAGGTATGGTTCGGCTGAGGTCGGAGGCGTAGTTGTTCAGCTCGCAGCCGATGTCGAAGAGGAGCAGGTCGCCGTTGTTGAGGAGGCTCTGGTTCTTCGAGTAATGCAGGCAACAGCCGTTCTTCCCGCCAGCAATGATGGGTGCGTAGGCATGGCCCGTGGCGTTGTTTTGCTTGAAGATGTATTCGATTTCGGCCTGTACCTCATACTCGTACATGCCAGGCCTGACGGTCGCCAAGCAACGACGGAAGGCCTTCGCGGTGATGTCGCAGGCTTGTTTCGTGATGGCGATTTCTTCTTCCGACTTCACCATGCGCAAGGCGTTGAGAATCGGCGCAGTGCGGCCATAATTGTGCATTGGGTAGCATTCCTTGACTTGTTTGACGAAGCGTTGTTGAATGGTCTCCACGGCACATTCATATTTCGGATATTCGTAACTGTGCAGATATATCGTTTCGCCATAGCCGGAGAAAACAAAGTCGTTCAAGGTCATCCAGAAGCTGTCGCTGCCTTTGACGGTCTTGATGCCCGACAGTTCGGTGGCTTTTGCATTGTCGAGCATCTCGCCTTGCCATGTGGCTTTCACTTCGTCGTAAGGCTCGATGAAGAGCACTTCACGCATCGTCTCGTCGGGATAGTCGGGGGCGATGATGAGGTAGGCGTTTTCCTCGTTGATGCCCGTAAGGTAAAAGAAGTCAGACTGTTGGCGGAAGGGATAAAACTCGTCGCCGTTGCGCGGCATAGGCTCGTTGGCGGTGAAGACGGCCACCGATTTGGGTGGCAGTTGCGCCGCAAAGTTGGCCCTGTTGCGGACGAAAAGTCGGTTGGGAATTGGGGTGTTCATGTGTCGATGGTGTTTTGCTTATTAAGTCTACAAAGGTAGGAATTTTGGCCGATTTAGCGAAACAATTCGAAAAAAGACTAATTTTGCGGCCTGATACTAATCTTAAAAACTACACAAAATGAAGAAAAACTTACTTTTCGTAGCCCTTTTGTTGGGCTTGTCGCTGGGAGTCTCAGCGCAATCAAAGGAGTACAAAGGCTTTGCCTTCGGTTTCAAGGTCGGCCCGAATCTTAACTGGATTGGCTCTAATGCCGAAGATGTCGCCAATCTCAAGGCAAAAGTGGGACTCAATTTCGGTTTTGACGCCGAGTTTTATTTTGCTGAAAACTACGCCATTGTCTCTGGCTTGAATGTCAACTTGATTAATGGCCGTTACAGTTTCGAGGACATGCGCCAACTTGATACCGTGGCGGGCTACACGTTGGGTACGGTCGACAGGAACTACAAGGCTACGGTTTTTGAAATCCCGTTGATGGTCAAGATGGTGACCGAGCAATTCGGTCCGCTTCGCTATTTTGCACAAATCGGTGGCGCTTTTGGCTATACCTATAGGACAAAGATCAGCGACACTTTTGACGGGACTGCTTTGCACGAGAAGTTCACGAGCTCCGACAAGGAATATAATCCTTTTCGTTTCTCGTTGAGGGCTGCCATCGGCACCCAGTATACCATCCAAGGCACTTCGCGCGTGTTCCTTGATGTGTATTACTCGCACGACATGATCAACAACATCAGCAGTGGTGGCGCGGGCTTGGTTTCGTCCAATTACAGGAAATACTACGCCGGAAACAAGGATTTGGGCGAGCGTACCAATCCGCTCCATGTTGTCCAGAACCAAGTCGGCATCGAAGTGGGTATTCTCTTCTAAACTAAGGTTCCAACAAAAAACAAAGAGAGCGGCCTCGCATGGGGTCGCTCTCTTTTTATGTCTATGAGTAAGTGATTATAAGAGCTTGAAGCCCACGGTCACCATGAACAGGTTTTGCTTGGTGCTGGCAGGGTCGGTGTTGCCAAAGTTGAAATAGTTACCTAACGTGGTGTCGTTCAACGTGTTGAAGACCTTGCTTAAACCGAAGTTGTAGTTGATGTCGAGCGTGAGTTTCCAAACGTCAACGCCAAGGCCGACTTGTGCACCCCAGGCAATCGACTTGGTGTCGAAATTCTGGTCGGTGGTGACATTTTGCTGCTCGGTGGTCATTGTTTGCGTCTCGCCGCCGATGGAGTAGGTCTGGTCAAACAAGGTTTGCGACTTCAGGATGAAATTGGCGGTCGGTCCCACATGGGCACGCAACTTAATCAGGTCGAGGTCGAGGATGGTGACACCAACCAAGATGGGCACCTGAAGGTTCATTTGGTTCAAGGTGAGGTTTACGTTGGCACCCGTAGGAAGGTTGAGCAGGTTCGTAGAGCCTTCGCCCGTCACACTGGCTTCAAAGATGTTGGAAGTCTTGAAATAAAGCACTTCGGGCTGCACGTAGAGGCGGCCTAAGGTGACGCGGCCAAAGATGCCGGCGGTGAAGTGGTTGGAAAAACCATCCTTGATGGCGGCTTTGTCGTACGACAATTTGGCGGTTTGGAAACCGACTTTCGGGCCAATGGCGAGGTCGAAGCCACCTCCGGCGAATGCTGCACTACCCATCATCAAGAGGGCTGCAATCAGTAAAAATGTCTTTTTCATTTTTGTTGAGTTTTAGTGAATGTTTGGATTTATTTGGTGCAAAAGTAAGAATGATTTTCCGATTTTTGGGACTTTGTCGGAAAAATAAATTACCTTTGTAGGTCTAAATATTGTAATTATGAGAAAAAGATTGTTGATTATCAGTTTTGTAGCCATGTTTTCCGTTGGAGGCATGGCGCAGAGCAAAGAGGTGAGGTATGGCCTGAAACTGGGCCCTACTTTTGATTGGGCGAGCCCAGGGTCTACTGCCGCGAGCAACGATGGCATGAGGATGGGGTTCAATGTGGGCTTGGTGGCCGACTTCAAGCTGTCGGAGCATTTGGCCGTCACGTCGGGCGTCAATCTCGATTTGCTCCGATTCAAGTACACGTTCACCGACAGCCGCTATGTCGATGATTTCTTGGAGAAGACCGACATTTCGGTTTCGCGCCGCGTGAAGGCGACCAACATCGAAGTGCCGCTCATGGCCAAGGTGAGTTTCGACGTTTTCGATTCGTTCAAGGCTTATGTGATGGCTGGTGGCGGACTGAGCTTCAACTTGAAGGACTTGTGCAAGGATGAATTTGCGTTTTATTGGGTGTCGTACTCAGGCCAGACCTATGAAGATTACACGCATCAATACCGTTTGCTCCAGGCCTCGATGATTTTCGGATTGGGTGCCGAATACGAAATCAACAGGAAGTTCAGCGTTTTCGCCCAACTGACGTTCGACCATTCGTTTTCCAATGCTTTTGTCAGTTCCTTGGAGAAGCAGACAAAAAGCATCATCAACAACAATTTTATCGGCATCGAGGTGGGCATCATGCACTAAGTGCTTCGGTGCTTTTGGCCAACAAAAAAACCTGGCGGGAAATCCGTCAGGTTTTTTGTTGTATAGGGTTGCCTCAATTATTGTTGGGCTTCTTTCACCAGTTGGATCAACACGCGGCGGTCGTATTCCGTCGGGTCGAGGATCTTCACGCCACCGATAGGCTCGATGATGATTTGGTCCTCGGGAACACCCAGTTCGAGGAGCTCGATCTTGATCTTGTTGCAGCGGTTCTCCGAAAGGGTCTGGTTGTAGGCCGGCGTGGCGGTGGCGCTGTCGCACGAACCCGTCAGGCGGAGCTTGTAACCGTTTTCCTTGGCCACGTTGGCAATCTCACGCAGGTTGATGATGTCTCTTCTCGACATCAGCTGGTAAGAGTCGCGGTTGAAGAAGATGGAGAAAGGATAGCTGAGGATGTCTTCGGTCTGCACATTGACGAACTTCACGATGGTGTCGCAAGGCTGCTGGGGTTCGACGGGAATGTTGACGAACTCGTCGAGTTTCTTTCTGAGCGAATCCATCTCTTCGCAGCAGTTGGCGGGCAGGTCGTACTCTCTGCTGAAGTAGTAGATGAGGCCGAGAGAAGCGGTGTACATGTTGTCGAATCTCTTCGGGCGGATGCCTTTGCCGTCGAATTGGCCTTCAAATTCGTAGGTCCATGAGTCGATGGTCCATCTTTGGAACGTCCAGTTGAGGTCGAGGTTGAGGTCGAGGTGGTTACCAAGACGGAAGTTGTTGCTCAAGCCGGCGCCGAGAGCCAATTCAAAGTTGTTGCCACTGTATTCAGGATTGTCGGGGTTCTCTTTCTTGGCCTTTCCATTGTCGATGAGGGTCTTAATGGCGAAAAAGTCTTTCGAGGTATAGGCACCGCCCATGCTCACATAGAGGACGGGAGTCCAAATCCTTTCAGGGTTGTAATAGCCTTGGAAGAAATCAATGGGGCTGAACATGAAATCGCCTTGCAGTCTGTGATAGCGCATCGAGGTTTTGTAAATCTCGTAGTTGCCAACGGTTTCGACGGGTTGTGGGTCGTCGCCATAAAGGAATTGGATGTGGTTCAGGCCGATGTGTCTGCCGTTGATGTAGCTGTTGATTCTGGTGTTGCTGTAACCTAATCTGACAGCGACTTTGTGGTTGATCCACTTGCCTACAAAGGCATTGAAGCCAAAGGTGGGTTGACCCCATTCGACAGCCGTGTAGCTCTTCGTGAACGCTTCGGGGGTTCTCATACTGCCTTGCCACCAGTTGCCAGTGGCGCTGGCGGAAATGTACCAGTTTTTCCAGGCCTTGGTCGTCAGGTAACGAACCGAGTCCACATGTCCCGCTGCCATCACTGACGACGACATAGCAAGGACCGCGATAATCGTAATAAATACTCTCTTCATTGTTGTTATTGTACTATTTGTTAATATTCATTGGTTGACATTCCATACCAAACGAGCGGCAAAAATAGGCATTTTTTTGATACCAATCACCTTTTTTGAAAAAAAGTCTCTTTTTGTTGATATAGAACTGGTTATTTTTGGTCTGACAGCCTTTCTAAAGTGTTTTCAATGAGTTTTTTCATGTGTGGATGGTAGTCGGTGAGGAACTTTTCGGTCACGCGGTTGGCGATGGCGACGCAAACGGTGAGGCAGTTGTGGCCCATCATCTTGCCGAGGCCGTAGAGCGCCGACGACTCCATCTCAAAGTTGCACACGCGCCAGCCTTGATGCTCGAAGGCTTCGATCTTGTGGTTGAGTTCGGGGTAGGCGAGGTGCATCCTAAGCGTGCGACCCTGCGGACCGTAGAAACCAGGCGCCGTGGCTGTCACACCTTGATAGTAGCCCTGCGCCACTTGGTCGAAGAGCGTTTTCGAGCCTTCCACGGCATACGGTTTGGGCAAATCGGTAGGGTAGTCCATCTGCTTGATGAAGGCGTCGCGCATCGCGATTTCGTTGACCTCTTTGTTCTTCTCGTAAAAGTAAATCAAGCCGTCCAAGCCGATGGCATAGCGGGTGGCGACGTTTTGGCCCACTTCGATGTCGGGCTGCAAGGCGCCGCAGGTGCCTATGCGGATGAGGTTGAGCGACTTGTGCTCGTCCTTAGGCATCCTTGTCTTGAGGTCGATGTTGGCCAAGGTGTCCAGCTCGTTCATCACGATGTCGATGTTGTCGGTGCCCATGCCTGTTGAAAGGGCCGTGATGCGTTTGCCATTAAAGTAACCTGTGCGACTGACGAGTTCGCGGTTCTGGCGTTTCACCTCGATCTTGTCGAAGAAAGAGGCAATCGTGTCGACACGGCCTGGGTCGCCCACCATGATGACGGTGTCGGCCAACTGGTCGGGATGGAGGTTCAGGTGATATACTGCGCCCTCGGCATTAAGGACGAGCTGCGATGCGGGAATAGGTTGACTCATATTATATAAGGTGTTTGAATGGGCAAAAGTACGAAGAAAAGTTGGATTTAAAATTGACTACGTCGAATGTTTTACATTTCAAAGGTTCAAAATTCGGGATTCAAAGATTATTTCCTAATTTTGCGGAAAATCTAAGATATGCGTCAAATCATTGTAAAAAACATCTCCATCGGCGATGAACTGCTTATCGGTCAGGTGATTAACACTAACGCGGCTTGGCTCGGCGAACAACTTGCCGCACATGGTTTCCAATTGGATTCCGCCTTGACCATCGGCGATTCCGAAAAGGCCATCCTTGATGCGTTCAACGCCTGCATGGATGCCGACCTGGTTTTGGTGACGGGCGGCCTCGGCCCTACTGCCGATGACATTACGAAACCTACCGTTTGCAAGTTCTTCGGAACTGAATTGGAGTTTTGCCATGAGGCCTACGACAATATCGTTGCACTTTTCAACCGTCGCGGCTTCCAGATGAGCGAGCGGAACAGGGGACAGGCCATGCTTCCCAAGACCTGCCAATACATCCCGAACACCTATGGCACAGCGCCTTGCATGTGGTTGGAGAAAAACGGTACGGTTTTCGTTTTCATGCCCGGCGTGCCGTTTGAGATGAAGGGGATTTTCAACGATGAGTTGTTGCCCCGTTTCAAGAAAAGGTTCCATGCGGTGCCTTACGAAAAGCGCGTGGTGATGACTACTGGCATCGGCGAGTCGTTTTTGGCCGACAAGATCAAGGACTGGGAGGAAAACCTGCCCGATTTCCTTTCGTTGGCCTACTTGCCCCAATATGGCATGGTTCGCCTGCGCCTCAGTGGTAGACACAAAAATGCCGAATTGCTCCACGCGACTTTGGACAAAGAAACCGAAAAGCTGACCGCCTTGATTTCGGACTACATTTTCTCGATGGAAGACAAACCCATCGAGCGCGTCGTTTTCGACCTATTAATTAATAAAGGTATGACGTTCGCCTCGGCGGAGAGCTGCACGGGAGGCAATATCGCCCATGTCATCACGCTGATACCTGGAAGCTCCGAGATTTTCAAGGGAACTGCCGTAACCTACGCCACTCCGATGAAAACCAAGGTGCTTGGCGTGCCTGCCGAAACAATAGAAAATCATGGCGTTGTCAGCCAGCCAGTTGTAGAAGCTATGGCCAAAGGCGTCCGCAACCTGATGGAAGCCGACTTTGGCGTGGCCACCACAGGCGTGGCCGGACCAAGCGGAGGAACGGAAGAGACTCCTATCGGCACGGTGTGGATTGGCGTGGCCTCGGCACGTGGTGTAGTTTCCAAACGGTTCAATTTCGGCAAGGATCGCGAGAATGTCATCAACCGTGCCACGATAGCGGCTTACGAAATGCTGAGACAACAGATTATAGTCCCGTAGGGACGACATACCAATAAGCAGGCGACGTGAGTCCCTGTCCTTAAACACAAGTACAATGAAAAGAATAGCCATCATCATCCTCGCTCTCATGGCGGTATCGTGCCAAGAAAAGGCACCTGCCTACAAAGATAAACTCAATGTCAAAACTGAGCCTTACGACCTCCAGTTCGACCGTTACGAAGACGTACTCTTCAACCTCGACACGGCCGATTTCCTACAGGAGCTGATGAAAATCCAAGGCCGCTATCGCGTGTTCCTCAGTGGCGACCTCAACAATCCTAATGCGGTGAAGTATCTGAAAGACTTCGCCACCGACCCGTTCAGCGTGGCATTATATAATAAGGTGAAGGCCGCTTTCCCCGACTTGAAAAAGGTGGAGCCGATGGTGGAGGACGTGATGGCGCATTTCCACCATTATTATCCCGACATCGAGCTGCCCAAGAAAGCCTTCACTTGCATCACCGGCATCCATCCCGACGAGCCGCCCGTGCAAATCATCGACGGTCAGTTGGTGATTTCCTTGGATTGGTATCTCAATGACAACGCTGTGTACGACCAAATCGGGATGCCGAGATACATGTCGTTGCGCAGGAACCTGTCGACCTTGCCGAAAGACGTGGCCGAGCAACTCTACATGTATTATCTCTACGAATGGCGCAAGCAAGGTCAAATCATCGGCGAGATGGTTTTCTATGGCCGGCGCAATTTCTTTGTGGAGGCCATGTGTCCCGAAATCGCCGACAGCGTTTTGCTCGGCTATTCCACGCACCAATGGCAGTGGGCGGTTGAGAACGAAGGCGCGGTCTGGGCCGACATTGTGGGCAACCGTCGTCTCTATGATGCCGGCTTGGACAGTTACATGATGTATTTCGGCGATGGGCCGTACACGCAGGCCTACAGCAACGATGCCCCATCGCGCCTCGGCGAGTTCTTTGGCTTGAACATCATCCGCGCATACGCATCCTCTCACGACGACTTCGACCTCAAACAGTTCATGCAGCGCAAGGATTTGCAGGACATCTTCCAGGATTCGGGATATAAACCGAGGAAATAGTTTGGAGTTGATAGTTTAGGGTTTATGATTGTAGGGCTGTCACATCGTGGCAGCCTTTTTTTTTTTTTGTGTTTTATTATAGTACTGATTATCAATAATATATCCGACAGCAAACGACAGCAAACGACTACTGTCGACAACAAACGTTTAATCAACGGCTTTTTCTTGACAAGGTTTGTTATTTTGCAGCAGAAAATTTCGACCGTAATGAAACAATTTGAACTTGTGCCTGAAATACAGTCAGAACTCGGCCACCTGACAAAAATGGAGCTCCGAAGATATGTGCTTGACTATTACAAGCATTATCTGAAAGGTAAGGAAGTAATCAACAAAGACACTGGCATCACAATACATTTCTCAATGACATCGGGAAGAAAAACCGCAATGGGAGAAGCCATGTATCAGAAAAAGGCTGAAATGATTAGGATTCTGCCTGAATTAGTGAGGTACGCCATTTATAACAACTTTGGGAAACGAAAACATGACGAAAGCGAAGAAATCATCGGTTATTTGAATTTCAAAGGGCGTTGCAAAATAGATGGAAAGACCGAAAACCTGAGGATTGCCATACAGTTCCAACGAAGCGCGTAGTTCTATTACAATATCGAGGTGAACATGATAAAATGAAAAACGGATGGAAATCTAAAGAGTCCTGTTGCCGGTGTTCTCTCATCCCGATTCCCACCCGTATGGGTTGCCGCAGAATGCAGGAGGTAAGTCGTACTGAAACGATAGGCCACCGCGCGGACTTGCGGAAAGTCATACCCGATTCCTGACTGATATCTGCTGCAAAATTACAACAATTTTCAATAAACAAACAACAAACCCGAAAAAATAACCCTAAAACCCCACAAATCATGTTAGTAAAAACATTCGGATGCGCCCTTTTCGGCATCGACGCCATCACGGTCACCATCGAGGTGAACATCGACAGAGGTATCAATTTCTATCTGGTCGGCCTGCCCGACAATGCGGTCAAGGAGAGCCAGCAACGCATCGAGGCGGCCATTGTCAACCTTGGCTACTACTACCCACACAAGAAAATCGTCATCAACATGGCTCCTGCCGACATCCGCAAGGAAGGCTCGGCCTACGACCTGCCCATCGCCATCGGCATTTTGGCCGCTGCCGAACAAATCAACACCGACCTCTTGGAGCAATTCATCATCATGGGCGAACTCTCTCTTGACGGGACGCTCAACCCCATCAAAGGCACGTTGCCCATCGCCATCAAGGCCAAACAAGAAGGCTTTCGTGGCCTCATCGTTCCAAAGGAAAACGCGCGCGAGGCTGCCGTGGTGGAAGGCTTGGAGGTGTTTGGCGTGGAAAACATCCATGAGGTTGTCTCCATCTTAAACGGGGAAAAGACCTTGTCGCCCGTAAAACCTGCAATGACGGACAACGACCAGTTCTGCAACTACGATTTCGACTTCACCGATGTGAAAGGTCAGGAAAACATCAAACGCGCCTTGGAGATTGCAGCGGCTGGGGGTCACAACGTTATCCTCATCGGCCCTCCCGGAAGCGGCAAGACCATGTTGGCAAAGCGAATGCCGACCATTTTGCCCCCTCTGACGATGGCTGAGGCATTGGAAACCACAAAGATCCATTCAGTGGCGGGTCTGGTAGGACGCAACACATCATTAGTGAGGACGAGGCCGTTCCGCAGTCCGCACCACACCATCAGCGACGCAAAATAAATACACTATTTTGTGGTGGGAACAAAGAAAGCCACCATCATCTATACCCCTATTTCTTCAACCTTGGAAATGACGAAATGAGCCACATTTCGTCATTTTTATTATGAGCCCCTCCTGCCTCTCTCCTTTATAGAGTAGTTGATTATCAACATACTAGAAAAAAATTCCAAAAAAAAACGAAGCCTCACTAGCCCCACTTGGTGGCTGGTTAAACTACACATACCTTTGCTTCGCAATTTCACGAAAAATGAGTCAAGAAGAGAAAGACATAGTGACCAAGAAGCAACACCTTTTGATGAAGGCCAGGGTCGCTATTGCCTGTGGCCGAACGGACTTGTTGGCTCAAATTGAGAGTGAATTGGAGCAATTAAACAACTTATAAAATAACTAAATCTTATTTACCATGGGAAAAGAAAGCTTAAATCAAAACAATGGCACGAATGGTGGAGGATGGGGAAGAATAATTCTCATCTCTGCTGCGATTCCTATCGCAGTGCATTGGGCAAAGAGCGTCATCACGAATTTTTTCAAAAGAGAAGACCGAAAAGACCAATTCGCCCAGCAGAAGGACTACGACAACTTCAAGTATGAACTCCAAGAAAAGCGCAGAAGAAGACGCTTGGCAGATCTGCTCAAGAGAGAGCAATCAGCACAAGCACAGGAAAACCAGTATGAGAATGACGAGCCGTTGCCATCTGTTGGTCAAGATGAAAACCCTGGCTTGGATTTCGGCAACAACCGTTTATTCGACAAAATCATTCACAGAGGCGAAGTCGGGATGTTCTTTGGCCCGAAGGGCAACGGCAAGTCTATTGTCTCGTATTGGATTGCCCTGAATGTCGCCGAAGGCAAACACATTACCGTCTGGAACGATGTTGAAAGCACCCCGGTTCCCCCTACAAAGGTGCTGTACTATGACCTCGAACTCTCCCCGATGGACATCCATAACCGTTATGGAAAGTATGGCTATACATTCCCCGAGAATTTCATTCGCCACGACAAAACGCAAATCAAGTCATCACAAGACATCATACGTGACCTTCGCGCCAACGTTGCGCAGGCTAGTGGCGGCGAGAAGTTATTTGCAGTGGTCGATAACATCAAAAAAGCGATGGAAATCACGCACGCGCAGACCGTTCAACCTTTCATGAATAGCCTTGATGCAGTTATCGATACAGCTAAAGTTAAGGGTGTGGAGGTTACCGTTCTGCTTGTCAACCACCCGACCAAGGACTTCAAGCCTGGTGATTCTCTCGAACTTGGCGACGCAGCCGGGGCAACAGATTTGAGAGATTTCTTGAATTTTGTCTTCGCAATTGAACCTACCAAAATCTCGAAACAGCATAAAATCCTGAAAGAGCTGGCCCTTCGCGGTGAAACAGAGCCAGAAACCGTGGCCGTAGTGGAGTTTGAGAATGAGGCGCCATACGTACATCCAGTCGTCCTATGCGAGATGGATGAAAAAACCGCACTTAATGTCACTAAAGAGGTGCTTTTGGCTATTCTTAAGGGCGCTACCGCTAACCCCATCTCTACCGACGAGGGGGAAGTGAACAGGACGGGACTGACGCACGATGATATGCTTGAAATCTATCGTTTGTACAAGAAAGAAGGTCTGTCTCAAGGGAAACTCGCCGAAAAATTCGGTCCCAAGTGCAAAAAAGGAACGGTTTCAAAACCTACCATCAAAAAAATCATTGCCAGGATTGAGAAAGAGCGGAAAGAGCAACAGGGGACGTAATTTCACCATCAACTTCATCCATCGTCAAGAGGCCCTACGGAGCCTCTTTTTTTGTACTTTTGCGCCGACAACCAACAACGCCAACTCATGCAAAAATTCGTCATCACACTTGATGGAGAACTACGTTTCGGCGATGTCAAGCTTCACAAGAACCTGCTACCCTGGGGCGACGATGCCTGCTTTGGAGGTGGCATGTGGAAAGTCGGTGGTGGGGGTTCGTATATTGACCTGTTCGGCAGTTCCTACGATTTCGGCGCACCAGACTTCCGACAGGTCAAACTCATCGACTGGACTGGCGTCGGCGGCGCGCCCATTCGACTACGCTATCTGCCAAATTATCCCGATTCGGAGGGTGCGTTTGATGTGATTGTATAGGTCAAGCGGAGCCAATTTTTGCGGAAACTTATTGTAAACTTATCGTCACCGACCTATGCGAACTTTCCATTCGACGACCATGAATCTTTCCAAATAAGTTTACACCATTAGACATTAAATATCAGTGCGTTATATCTTTTTGGAAATGTAAACTTGAAAATATGCCTCCCCTATAAAACCGTGAAACAGGCGTGTCTAGAAGAACTAGTTTACCTTTCCATTGCCCGTCGTCGGCTTGCATGAAAAAAAAACAGCGGCGTATTGCCGCTGCGTAAGATTACTATAGAATCACATAGCCGTTTTCCCTGCGTCCATCCACCGTTTGCTTCGAGACAGAGCAATCCAACAATTCTTCTAGGTCGGTTGCCTTGGCCTTCTTCGCTATGCCGTAATTGTCATAAATGGATTGCACCATTTCTTTGGTCTGCTTCAAAGTGTAGAACTGCCCTTTCGTAAACATCGTATTTGCCGCCGCTTTAATGCTATCCTGCAAGTCCGCATACCCAAAATGCTGTATGATGCTGGCTTCCTTATACGACATTGCACGCAGGTTGTCCTGGCCGATGCTGTTGTAATAGGTCTTTATCTCCAATGGTATCTGCGGCAGCCATTCGAGTATTTCCTTATATGCTGGATTCGCAAGAAGGAACTCGCAATACATCCTCATCTTGTCCTCAAAGGTGCCATTAAACGCCAGCAGAAACGACTCCAACACCTTGTCCTCGGTGATTGACATTGTGGCATCGTCAACAGACCGCATGACCTGACAACCATTGATATATTGACTCTTTTGAATATCCCACGCCCTGATTTCGTTGAACATGGCTAATTCGTTAAATACTACCCTTTGAGTGCGATTAGCCTTGTCGTCAATCACGGCAACATAGTCCTTGCTGAACTTGTCGATCTTTTGGCTCGTGCGGTATTTGTCCCCAAGACTATGCCTCACGCTCACTTCGTTGCAGTTGTTGTAGGTATTGATTAGGCCTACTGAAACCTTCTTTTTCTCACTAATAGTATCTAAAAAATCCCTGTGTTTGTCATCGCTGAAGTCCATTGTCTCTTTGAAGAAAAAAGTGGCGTCGTATTTGAAAGGGTTATCCCCACGTCTCTGCCTGCCCATTATTTGAGGCAGGTCAAGTGATATGTCAAGCGCTAGGTTGTCGCGATTGATGTTGCTAAAGATATAGGTGTATGCGCAGGGTGAGTAGAAATCGACCCCTTCGAAGGCACATTTTGTCACGAAGGTGAAGGTCTTGTGCTGCTCGCCATTCTTTGGCGCATGTCCTATGTCGAAGCCCATACACTTTAGGCGCCTTATATTGTCGTCATTCACCGCACAGATGATGTTTGTGTTTTCGGGAGTCAGGTTGTTCTCTTTGATGATACTAATAATGAGTCCCACATCATTGATGTAAAACACCGACTCATTGGAATACACTATTTGACCATTGTAAATCTTGTCCTTGAAGCAGCCTTTGTACAGATAGTCTTGGATGATTTGTGTCGCCGTCGCCTTGGGAGATTTTCTGTAATATGGCTTCTTTTCAATGTTGGCGGGATGGATTGACGACGCCGGCCATACAAGTTCAATATATGGCAGGACTTTGAAATAGTCCATCTGATCCAGGTATTCTTCGATATAGGGTGTCGCTGATAGGAAGGTGACCTGGTTGCTTTGCCTGAGATTCTCAAGAAATTCAATCTCCACGTCGCCCTTGAATGATGCATCAGTGAATAGCGTTTGTGCTTCGTCCACGACAATCCTGAACCGATCCAGCATTTTGTTTTCAGCCAATGCTTGCGCAACGTGTTTGAAGGAATCGTAGCTGACAAGGATTTTCTCTGTTTGAGTGCTAAACGGGGAGTTGCACCTTCCGATATAAGCCTTTGTGCTGTTTATCAGGTCTATCACGGGAGACGAACTGTCGCCAAACTTCCTAAACTCATGAACCTTCCCGATGAACTCCGGCGCATTTGCCTTACAGTGCATCAACTCTAACCTTGGACTACAAAGAATGGTCGGGATGTCGTTGGAAAGGAACATAGTCGTGGCTCCGCATCCCGGAATGGTCTTGTCCAATATGAAGCATCCAGATGGAAACTGTGGTTGAAGGCCTTGATAATCATTTAAATGATAAATCCCTTCAGGAATAAAAATTTGTGTTTTTTTCATTTTTAATATATTTTGTTAATCGTTTTGAAATAAAGCTGATGATAGGGACTGGAAGTATTGAAAGTGTGATTGCATAAAGCACATAATCAATACAATAACAAGATGGTTCTACAAGACAACACACTCGTCCTTTCAGGTCCTCGTGGTTGTCTTGGGTGCTTTCGCACAATGAAATTGAAATAATTCACTTTCCCACTGAAAGAGAACAACATCTATCTTGCAGATTACCATACGCTACGCGTACAACCCCATTGGGGATGAGTAAAAGTGTATGTCGAGCCTGTTGCGAGACTAACTTTTACGAATGGCCGGGTCGGCAATGGGGTTTCTCTTTGTTGTATAAGTGTCCATTTTTTTCACCGAGAATGGTGGATTCCATTAATACCCACTACTTTTTGTATAAAAAAATGGACAGTCCCTATCATCAATAAAGGCATCAAACAGCAAAAGTGTCCATTTTTTCGATTTCAACAACGAGAACAAATAGAAACAGATGAGAGTTTTGTTTGTCCCATCTGTTTCACATATTCATCAAGGTTGCATGAAATCAGGGAAATTGACTCCAGGATTGAGTTGGACATTACGCGCTCTCCTGGCTTGTTTTTCATCTGTCATGTAGTTTTGGTATTCGGCGCTCGATTCCTCAACCCATTCCAAGTTTGAGCTTGCGTAGTTATTTCGGTCATGGTCCTTATGCAATATCACTGGGTTCTTCTTACCATCAGGGGTGCCTCCTACGAATCTTGCCCTCGTCACCAAGTCATCCATCATGTACCTCTTACCATTGACATGCACAAACGGCCCGATACAAACAAACAGGTCGGTATCACTGTCATATATGCTGTCATGCTGCTTTAGAAGGTTGTTTCCATCGTACACTTCACCTGCCTTGTTGATGGTCAGATTCCCGAATTTGCATTGCTGATACGTGTTAAGTGAATAAGGCTTGCTCTGCGGTATTTGAGGGATAGGCGTAGGTTGGGGCAGTCTCCACTCAAGGTTGCTCACGTCGCAATTGGCCAAATCACCGTCAAGATGCACAATCACATATTTTTTGCCGTCTTTCGGAGCTGGTTTGTAACATACGGCAACGAGGTAGTTGACATAGAAACAGTCCCCATTCTCTTCAATGTATGGGCTGCCGTTTTGCTTTTGCTTAATAGTGTATTGTTTCTTCACTCCAGTTGCGGGGTCAAGCTTGTATATTGTTTTCCCATCGCTCGACACATAAATGCCTAGGTAATAATACAGTCTGTTCCCATTGGCATCGACTGTCGGTGCCTTTGGATTAGAATTTTTTGAACTATTCATCTTCTTTCCTCCTACTTTTAATGTTTAATTTAATGTTTAATTCATCATCGAGATAGGCAATCAATTTGCGAAAGCTATCCGATCTCTTACGCTCGCGCGGGCAAATTGCAAGCAGTTCTGACAGATATAGCGATATTTCCAAACCTGCCTTCCAGTTCTCATTGCCCACGTAGTTTTTCAATTTTTCCACATCATCCCGAAATTGTAAAGGAACAATGGCTTTTTCTTTTATTATCAGCGGCATATCCGTTTTTAAAGAGGGCTTTTGTTCGGGCTGCCGCCAATCGAAGCCGAACAGCTCCTCCATAAATTTCATCAACATATTATTATTTCTTTATCTAATAGTAAGAGTATTATGGCGTTAGGCGCGCAAAACAGCGCATTTGGACGTTTCTTGACAGCATGGCGAACAATCTCCCAATAAGAAATGCGCTCACCGCGACCGACCTTCCCCACTTGGACGGCGAAACTCCGACACTGAATGGAATCATGACCGCGAAAACCATCGAAAAAAAACTCCGCCTGTGAAAGCCCGAGAGCCTTATTAATAGACGAGGAGGATCCAAATTGTCGAATGCTACACCATCCGTAGTACACAAGCGTAAGGTGGCTTGCAGAGGACGTTTTCAGAAAGTGGTTTTAGCCACTGCGAGTATCACAAACCATTTGAAAAGAGTAAGATATCTTTTCTTTTTTTTTCTTTCTTCTCCGAGCCCTTATAAGCCTTATTAGTAGAAGAAACGGGGTAGCCGAACGAGGCGCCCCGTCTGCGATAAGAGATAACATTCACTATTATTTATTTTATTATATGCCCGGCAGGATGGGGACAACTCGAAGAGAGCCCTCCCGACCGGATAGCCGTCGCCTATGGGAGTAAACCGCCAGCTCATGTCTGGCAAACTGAAACCGCAAGCGTCGGCGGGAAGCGGAACCGTAATGAGGAATTGCGGTGACGCTTCCCTTTTTTTTGCTCCAGACGCAGTTCCTTCAAAGCCTTATATATAAGATAATCAACCAATTAAATCACAAATCAAAAACAAACAAACATGACAAGAAAATCGAAAAGCAACACAACGAGAATCCGCACATCAATCTGGCGGAAGCATCCGAACGGGCCGACAAACGGCTCAAGTACAAGAAGACAACCCTTTTGAGATGAAGAGGGATGTCGTCATCATTATCATCGACGGCGTATTCTACGTCGCCGAAAGACTAATCAGGTTCTTTAGGGAGCGAAAAAGCAAACGCACCTGAAACGCAAAATGGAATTACTAACCTTTTAAATCATAACAAAAATGGAAAAAACATTAGTTAGAAGCGGTTCGATGGTACCTGCCAACACGAACAGTGCAGTCATTCTGAACCCAACAACACAACACGAACCGAACGAGATTTTCACCGAAGCCGTCATCGTCGAAGATGAGGCCAGTGAAACCAGCAACGCCCCCATTTTCATCGGGGCCAACACAAAAAGCGTCACCTTGGAACAGCTCAAGCGTGACTACATTCCTGTGTTCGCCAAGGACAACCAGGAGTGCATTTCGCATAACGCCTTCATATCCACCGTATACGAGGCTGTTATGGACTACTACAGGAACGAGTCTATTCTCGAACCCCAAATCAGAGCATCTCATATTGTAAAGGGGCGCAGACCACACGCGGCAGGAAAGCGCGCCGACCGTCTCCGTCCCACGGACATCACCCAATACTATGAGAGGAGCATCTTTGCCATCCAGATTCCGTCAATCTATGACGAAATCAACGGCAACCGACTGAACTTGTCCATCGTGGGCTGCAAGGCCTACAATCGCGACAATTTGAGCGGGAGGCTCACGGAGCAGAAGTTCTCTTTGGCGGTAGGCTTCAATAATAAGGTGTGCCAAAACCAATGCATCTTCACCGATGGGTTGAAGCACACGATTCTGGCAAGTAACACCGGGACGATTTACTCACAGGTGCTTGACTTGCTCGACAGATTCAACATAATTGACAGTTTCAGGAAACTTGAGTCATTGAACAATGTCAACCTCAGCGAACACCAGTTCTGCGAAATACTAGGTAAAATGCGTCTTTACAACTATCTTGACCAGAGAAGGAGAAAGCAAATCCCCAGCATCGACGTCACCGACGCCCAACTCAACAGCGTCGCATCCGGCTTCGTGTCGGACGTGAACTTCAAGGGCGGCACCAGCGGCATCACGATGTGGAATTTCTATAACCTCCTTACTGGCAGCAACAAGAAGAACTACATCGACACATTCCTTCCGAGAGCGACGTCAGCCACGGAGCTGGCCATAGGACTGGCGGACACGATCAAGGGGATTGACCCCAAGTACAGCTGGTTCATCCAGTAATGATTTCGAAGACTGAACGTCAAACGATTACCGAGGAGGTGTCACCCAAACGTGATGCCTCCTCTTGTTATTTGCACAAAACAACACAAACCAACACACACACAAACACTTAAATCTTAAAGACAATGAAAGAAAACACGGAAAACAAAGGCATTCAGACCATGAATGCAGAGGAAAAGGGCAGCAGAGAGATGTTCACGACCCTTTATTCAATCAATTTGCAAGGTAGCACCGAGACCAGGGACGGCCTCACCTACCTGACTTGGAGCAAGGCTTGGAAGCTGTTCAAGCAGTTCTACCCCAACGCCAGCTATCGTATCATGAAAGACCCAGCGACCAGTCTGCCGTACTACGCCGATGCTAGGACGGGCATCATGGTTCACACGGAAGTCACGGCGGGAAGCCACACATACGAAATGATGCTCCCCGTCATGGACAACAAGAACAGGGCCATGCGATTCGAGCCCTACACCTATCAGGTTCTCGACAAATCCACGGGCGCCTTCATCGAGAAGACCGTCCAGGCTGCAACCATGTTCGATATAAACAAGGCAATTTTACGTTGCCTCGTGAAAAATATCGCCATGTTTGGATTAGGCCTCTATTTGTACGAAGGCGAGGACTATCCGCAAAACATCACAATGGAAGGCGAAGAGCAGACCAACGCGGCGGCTGAACAACAACAGCAACAGCAGACAGCGCCGTCTTCATGGCGACTGGAGACAGCCGGGAAGCCTGTCAACACAGCCCGCTATAAGAAGGTCATGGACGCTTTGAACGCCGCAGCGGACAAACAAGCGTTTTGGAAAATCTACTGGGACCACAAGGCCGAGATTTTGGGCAACCCAGAGATTAAGGAACTATTCAACCGCCGCAAGGCTGAACTTGGATTGGCATGAAACGGGTCGAACTAACGGAATCAGGTGTGGTCTTCAATGAGCAGGACCACACCTACAACCTGAACGGGAAATTCCTGTCAGGCATAACCGGCGTCTTACACCGTATGCTGTTCGAAGACGAATTTGACGGTATTGATGAAGAAACACTCAAAAAAGCGGCTGAATATGGTACGGCAGTGCATAAAAGCTGCGAGTTGTTCGACAACGAGTGGGTTAACGACAACACGCCCGAACTTACCGACTATATAACCCTGTGCAGGGAAAACGACCTCACGCATGAGATTTCGGAATACACGGTGACGGACGGTGAGCACTACGCATCGAATATAGACAAGTGCTATCGGACTGGTGATAATACATTTTCATTGGCCGACATCAAGACCTACTCCGTTATGAACGGCGACAAGCTAGAGAAGGCGCGTTGGCAATTAAGCATATACGCATACCTCTTCGAGCTTCAGAACAAGAAGGCGAAGGTGGACAGCCTCTACGTCATCCATCTTCGCAACAAGGAAAAGAGCAACGGGGAACGGTCGGTGATATCCAAGCTGATTCCCGTGGCCAGAATACCATCCGAGATATGCAAGGATTTGCTTGAAACCGATTTGAGAGGCGGGCAGTTTAAGAACCCGTACTCGATACCAGACGACGTCAGGCAACTGGAATCGCGCATCAGGGAATTGATCGCCGAGAAGACAAAGGCCGAGAACGAGCTCGACCTGCTCAAGTCGGGGATAATGAAGCGGATGACCGACAACGACATACGGCAGTGGTTTACCGAGACGATGAAAATCACACGGAAACTGCCGTCCGTAAGGTCTTCCTTCAACCTGGCGTTATTCAAGCAAGACCACCCCGACCTGGACTATTCTCCTTATATGAAGGAGAGCGAGGTTTCGGGTAGTCTTCTGATAACGATATGACCTCGGCAAAAAGGTGACATTTTTTCACCAAAAACGTAGAAATTCTATATTAGGGCAATTCTAGCGAAAAAATGTCACTCTTACAACGGGTTCCTGCATGTGTGGGAGCCCGTTTTTCATGTACTAGACGGACATCTAACAAACGAAAAATCACTGACATTATGGCAAAAACAGAACAAAACAACGAAGAAAAGTATGTCGCCTACCTTCGCGTAAGCACACAAAAGCAAGGCTACTCGGGATTGGGACTTGAGGCGCAGCAGGAGATAATCCACGGCTTCCTGCGCGACACGAAACCAATCGCGGAGTTTGTTGAAGTGGAAAGCGGTCGGAAGAAGGACCGTCCCCAACTGACTGCGGCGCTCGAACTATGCCGGAAGTCCAATGCGAAGCTTATCGTGGCCAAACTCGACCGACTCGCACGCAACGTATGTTTCCTATCACAGCTGCTCGAATCGGACGTGGAGATTACCTTCTGCGACTTCCCATCGGCAAACAAGATGATGCTCCATATCGTGTCGGCAATAGCGCAATACGAAGCGGAGCTCACGGCTGCACGCACGAAACAGGCTCTGGCGGCGAAGAAAGCCAGGGGATGCACGCTCGGCAACCCAGAGCATTTGATGGACAAGCACGCCGAAGCACTCTCCCACAGCAACGAGACAAATCGAGCAAAGGCCAGCAACAATCCCAACAACAAACGCGCTGTGGCCATGTTGAGGGTATTGGTCGAGAAGGGACTGACGCTGCAACAGATGGCCGACACGCTAAACGACGAGGGCTTCACCACGTCGAGAGGCTGCAAGTTTAGGCCTTCTACCGTCTACGCCTTAATCAAACGCTACCAATTAAACAGAAAGGAAACGGAACCTTGAAAATGGTTGCTGATTGAGGCATTGAAAACGAACCGTAATGGTTCGTTTTTCTTTTTTTTCGATATGAAGGTGTTTTTAGAAGAGGACGATTTGATATGGGAAAAGAAAAAATGAGGGCTGCCAACATACCCTCAAAAGCCGCTTGCCCAGCTTCCCTGTTAGCCACGCCACACCCAAAAACGCAAGAGGTGAACGCCTTGGCACCAGGTTTTTCAACCGCAAAATTACAATAATTATACAAAACGACTATAAAAACACGAAAAAATCATGGGAAACCAAGAAAACAACACCAAATAGGAGAGCTATATGGACGGCAGGGGAATGCGCCCAAATAATGACTACGACTAGAGTACACGGCCCTAGTACTTAAAGTATGTCTTGATACTTTCTTGTTTAATAATGGTTTTCACCGTTGACCAAACCAAATCGTCTGTTTCTTCTGAAGCCAACAGTGTATTGAGCGCTTGATAGATTTTGGAGTCTTCTCTTAACCGGACTATCATGATTTTCAAATAAGCACGACCTTCGTATATGTAATTCTCTATGTATATCTCATAGAGCGAATTAGACAATTTGATTTTAACATGCGATAATTCGTTGTCATCACCAAAAGTATACGTTGCGCTTCTGTTATCATAATTGAAATGCTTTGAAATGTATTCATACAGAGCCTTTATGTTGTCATGATTCCAATCATCAAATGGTAATTTAATGTCAATTTCACCAATGGTTTCATCGGATTCTAAACCACAATCAATGAAGGCATCGTAGTCGTTCAAGGCACAATCATACGTGTAATTTCCTGTGTTTTTTCCTTGAATGGCGTCTAACATGTAATAATTATCTTCATTGCCTATCATGAGATCGCAAACGACAGGAACCCCCGCTTTGAAAAAGAACACGTCGGCTAAACCATCAACAAAGGTTTCCGATGGGCTCTTAACGTCATTGTTACTTTCTATTGCTTTTACAAGAATGTCAAGCATGATGCCATTTTCGGGGTCTTCAGCCAAACAGCCATGACTAAAAGGGCTGTATTCGCGTTTGATTTCCTCATCCGTCATACCGGCAAGGTATTCAAACCTGTAACCATAATGAGAAAGAATATCACGGGCATCAGGATTTTTTTTCACAAGCAAAAGGAATTCAACAATGTCTCGTTTGTCATCGATGAAGTTTATTAGGTCTTGCTTAAACGATTCTGTGCGCATAGTTGTCAGATTGATTTGTTACTATCAGTTACTAATTGTTGGTTGTCGCACCCAACCTGCCGTAAACGGCATCGAAGACGCGGAGGTTGATGGCATTCATAAAGTCGGGGTTGTCAAGGTAGTAGCGGCAGAACTCGGTGTTTTCGTTCAGCATCCCAGCCACAATCATCAAGAGGGACGCTGCGCATTGCTGCATGGCGGTCTCACGGTTGCTGTTGCGGGCAGCATTGATGAAGGTTGCATCTGCCTGTAAACGCTGTGGCAGCTCTTCCAACTGCTCCTTCGCTTTTTCCATGTTGGTGAAATGCAAGTTGTTCCATTCGTTGAGGATGTCGCTGAGTTTTGCCAATTCTGGTTCCTTTATGCCTGCCGCCGTGCCCACGGGAATAGGTTCTATTTCGGTATCTTGGTTCTCCAACTGGATTTTCTGCTCTTCGTTCTTTATAAGACGGTATTTGTCGAAGTCGATGGCTTCAATTAGACCATCGGTGAACTCCTCGCCCTTCAGGACGGGCAGCTTGTGGATGAGTAACGAGAAATAGGTCTCAAGTTTTTCCCATTCGAGGCTCTTGTATGGCATGACCGCCGCAATGAAGGGATAGGTGCGCAAAAAGCCACGCATACTGCTCTTGCAGATTATCTTTTCATTCTCTTCCAAATGCTTGAAGCGTTCGACGGCCACATTGATGATTGGGTCGACCTCTTCGCGTGGTGCGCCACCCCAATACTTCTCATTCAGCAGCTGCACCTCATCCTCGGTGTAGATATTGGTCTCCTCTATATGTGATATCAGCTCGTTGAGCTTGTTGGGGTCGGTTTCTCGCGAAAGTATGGTGGTTTTATAGAAACGCTGGAAAGCCGCCTGAATGTCCTCGGCTTCGTTGGCGAAATCAAGGACAAAGGTGTCGCGTTTCTTGGGATGGCAGCGGTTCAGGCGCGATAGCGTCTGCACAGCCTTTACGTCGGTCAATATTTTGTCCACGTACATTGTGTGCAAAAGAGGCTGGTCATAGCCAGTTTGGAACTTGTCAGCCACAACGAGGATGCGGTATGGGTCGTGCTCCATGTTCTCCTCGATGTCCTTTGAGGGAAAACCGTTGACATCCGCTTCGGTAACCTCCTTGCCGCCATAGTTCTTTGAACCTGAGAAGGCGACGATGGCCTTGTATGGGCTTTTGCGCTCTTTGAGCAGACGGGAAATCTCGTAATAGAACTCAATGGCACGGAGGATGCTGCTTGTCACGACCATCGCACGGGCTTGACCGCCGACCTTGCCTTTGTCGATGACCTGCGTGTGGAAATGCTCAACGATGATGCTGGCCTTCTGCTGTATGGTCTCGGGCTGGCTCTCCACAAAGGCACGCAGTTTTTTCTGTGCCTCTTTCTTGTCAAACAACGGGTCGTCTTCGACAGCCTTCACAATCTTGTAAAAGCTGGTGTATGTGGTGTAGTGCTCAAGCACATCCATGATAAAGCCTTCTTCAATGGCCTGTTTCATGGTGTACTCGTGGAAAGGCTTGTGGCCAATCTCTCCCTCGGGCTGCTGGAACGGCGTGCCGAACATTTCGAGGGTCTTGTTCTTGGGCGTGGCGGTGAAGGCGTAGTAGTTGGCATTCGGCACCATCCTACGTCCTTCGATGATAGCCGTAAGGCGGTCTTCCAAATCCATATCATCATCACCGACGTTGCCACTCAGCGCGATATTCATTTTGGCCGAGAGCGATCCGCTTTGACTGCTGTGTGCTTCGTCTATGATGATGCCGAAGCGCTTATGTTTCATCTCACCACCTATGGCCTCCAAAATGAAGGGGAACTTGTGGACGATGGTGATGATGATTTTCTTGCCGCTGCTCAGATGGTTGCGGAGCGATTCGGCGCTGTCAGCCCAAGCCACCAAGTTCTGTAGCCGCTTGAAGGCGACGATGTTGTTCCTGATTTGGTTGTCCAAATTCACACGGTCGGTGACGACAACGACGCTATCGAGCAATGCTTGTGTGCCGTCAAGCAGGCCGACTAGCTGATAGGCGAGCCATGTAATAGAGTTGGATTTGCCTGAACCAGCCGAATGCTGGATGAGGAAACGCTGACCTACCCCATGAGCCTTTGTTTCGGCGAGGAGTTTGCGAACGCAGTCGAGCTGATGGTAGCGGGGCCAAACCACACTCTGTCTCTCAACGTTGGTCTTGGGGTCGAGTTTCTTCACCACCTGGGCATAGTTCTCGATGATGTCGGAAAGCGAGTGCTTTTCCAACACCTCTTCCCACAAATAGGCGGTTTTCACACCATTGGGGTTGATGGGATTTCCTGCGCCACCGTTCACGCCTTTATTGAAAGGCAGGAACCACGAGCTTGTGCCACTGAGCCAGGTACACATCTTGATGTCATCGTCATCAACGGCCATGTGGACGGCACAACGCTTGGGTGCCAATAGCGGGTCGCGTGGATCGCGGTCGGTCTGGTACTGCTTCACGGCGTTTTCCACCGTCTGGCCTGTGTAGTGGTTCTTCAGTTCCAGCGTCATCAGCGGCATACCGTTCAAGGAAACCATCACGTCGATGCTGTTTTGGTTCTCTTTGCTGTAGAACAACTGGCGGGTGACACAGAAGATGTTCTTTTCGTACATTTCCTGAGCCGTAGGATTCAGCTCGGACGGCAGCGGATAGTACATGTCGAAAAGCTCCGAAATGAAGCGGAAACCCTTGCGAAGCACATCGGTAATGCCGCGTTGAGCCAACTGCTTATTGAGTTCGGTGAAGAATTTCCTTTCGGAAATCTCGTTGGCGAAGCAGGCGGTGTTTTCCACCTTATTCTTTTGGGTAGCCAGTAAAAAGCGCTTCACTCGCGCCGTATCGAGCGCATAGTCCTTGCTGTAATCCTCGGAAACGCCTTGCTCATAGTGATGAACGTCTCGCAGGTAATCCACGAGAATGGTTTCCAATTGCTTCTCACTTACATTTGTCGGCATAGCTTAAGGTATTATTCATCTTCCAGGTCGGTTACTTTATCAACAAGCGGGGCTATCTCCAGCTCAAGGACACCGGGGGATATTCCCAGCTCCTTGAACAAGTAGTTCAATATGCTTCGCTTCGTATAGGTGCTGCAAGAGGAGGTCACATAGCAACGGTCGGCAATCTTGCTCCTGTCCCTATTACCCTCTTCGTGCAACCAGAAATCCTTGGTCGCCACATAGGTCATCGTGGAAGGATTCTCGTTATACATGAACTTGCAGACCAGCACCAGCATTTCCTTCCACGTGTTGACCGCATGACGCTCGTCGCGGTAGCGGAAGCCCAATATCTTCCTGTTGGTGAGTTCATACTCGTCATCATCGAACGAAACAAGTTCGTACTCCTTTTCGAGCGGCACATACTCCGTGGATATCATCGGCCACATATCGAGGAAGTTCTGCAAAAGGATTTCACCGCGTTCCTTGATTTCGTCCAAAGTCCACTTTGTGCAATGCTTCAGGTAGTTGGACAAGCGGAAGGCCGAATTGTCGAAGCCGTCAATCTTGTTGCCCTTGCGGTCGATGTAGCCTTCCTTCTTCTCCGTAAAGGAATGGTTGCTATATGAAGCATTGAAACCAGTCAGCGTAAGGTTGGCGAAGGTGTGGAGATAGGTGTCGTATATGTTTTCCCAATCGTCGCCCAGTTCTTGCTTCCATTGCGGTGTGAGCGTTTGGGGCATGATGTGCTCGATGGTAAACTCACCCGTCTGCATCTTCGGCACGATGGTGTCGTTGGCTTCTGGACTGTTCTCGTTCTCCATCCTCTCGAAGAGGAAATAGCGATAGCTGATGGGTATTCTGTAGATTTGGCGCGCAGGGAACATTTCCTTGACCTCAGCGTCGTTGGGAAACGAGGCCGTTCCTTGCTTCTTCAAAAGGACATATTTCAAGATTTGTGAGTATGGCAGCGTCAACTCAATTTCGCGCTTTTCATGCCGTTTGTAAATCTTTATGATGTCGGCATGGAGCGTGGAGAACAGCTTTTGGAGTGCGTTGGCAGGATAGTTGCATATAATACGGCGTGCCCAGTAGTTTTCGACCACATCCAGCACCTCAAACCTTTCATCCTCGCTCAGCGCGTTGGTATCGGCATAGTCAAAAAACGCCAGGATAAAGGGCAGGTGTACCGTAGTGCCGATGTTGGCAATTTGTTTCAACTTCCTATCGATGCGCTCGTTGCCAGTCTCACCGTTCGTGATTTGCCTGTAGTAGCGGGCAAACTTCAGCATCTTTTCAAGAAGATCACGTCTAACGATGTGCTTGTCTTCGTCGTACTTCTTGAAATCGAAGTAGAGTTCCTCAATATTGCTTATGGTACCGTTTTCCACGGTCAAATAGTCACGGATGAACATCGTAGGCTCGCCGTCGGTGAGCTTCTCAATCTTGCTCCAATAGGAGCGGTAGTAATCTTCCTGTTCCGACGGGTTGAGTGACATGAGCAGGTAGTTACGCACCTTGTCTGCTTCCTCCAGGTCCTTGCCGCAAGAGTTGAGCGATTCAAAAATCAACTGCGGATTGTCCTTTGAGTCAAGGCAAATGTCAATGATGATGAGCTTCTCGATGGACTCAATCAGGTCGGTAAACGTCAAGTCGCTTGCCTTAATCATCTGGTAGAACAGCAGATAGTTCGATGTAATGCCTGTGTTCTTCACAAACTCATCAGGATTGTTTGAGAACAATGCGTCATAGGCTTCAATGTCGCCCTCGATGGGCTTCAGCTTGATTTGGCGGTCGACACGACGACGGACAGCATAGAGATAGTTCTTGCGAACCTCTTCAATATCCTCGTCGCCTTTCTGCATATCGCCGTTGGCTACAGCATTGAGGCCAGCCAAAATGAGCAACGAGAGCGTAGTGATGCGCTGTTGGCCGTCGATGATGAGCAGGTCGTCCTCATGCTCATTGGCTTTGGTTGACACGATGCTGCCGAAGAAGTGGCTGTAGATGTTTTCCTTATGAATCTTCTTCAGGTCTTCAAAGAGGCGAACACAGTGCTTCTGCTGCCAGGCATACTTGCGCTGATAAAGCGGAATGATAAACAGGGTCTTTGCCCCGTAGAAGTAATCGCTTATTTTGGTTGCATCACGCATAATTCTTCTTTTAGATGTTTTGCACGTTCACTTGTCCCGTCACGCAGTCGGCGATGAGGCGTTGCTTGTATTCTTTTAGATAGTCAATCTCGGCTTCCAATTCAGCGATGAGGGAGTTGATTTTGGCACATTTTTGATTTATGTGGTCAACGATGGTTTTTTGCTCAGATAAAGGCGGGAAGATTGCGTACATAGCAAACAAATCATCTGTATAAAGACGACTAAATCCATCTCCAATACCTGAAGCCTTTCTGTTAAAGGCCTCACGATACATATCAGTTCCGAATAACTTGACCATGTATTCAGACGAAGCCGTCTCTGAACACTTATAAACAGCGTAATCAGAACTTACAATTCCATCGTAACCAGAGATTGCAAATAATCTCGCCTTAAAGCGGTTGAAAACTATTTCTCCTTTGTGGACGATTTTTCCGCCCACATAGGAAGCACTTTCCATGGTCTTGGTTTTCTTTTCCGAAAAAGGGATAATGCCATCCTCTTTGCTCAGTGAAAGCGGGGTCTCTAAACCACTTTCGGATTTCTCTTTCAACTCCGTAAAAATATATTTTATACGCCTAAGACTCCAATGCTCTGGTATCATTCCAATCCATGGAATGCCGCTATCTTTCATCTTCACATCGGGGTTCAGCCCTCGTGTGACCACATTGGCTATTTCGGCCTCTTTTAGTTCGTTAAGAAGTTGTAATTCTCTCTCTCTCTGCGACATAAGCATACATATATTAAAAGTTTTACTTTCAAGATAACTGACTATTTTTTGCTGCTCGGGAAGAGGAGGAAGGATAGTATAAAAGCCCAGAAAATACACAGGGTACAATCGAAGCCGGCTATCGATAATACCTTTTGACATGGTTTTGAAAGCTCCTGCGTACGACTGCAATCTCAACAAATAGTTCATATACTTTTTATTGCACTCAACGTTTTCATTGAAGTTGTAAACGCAATAAGCTGGTGAAATTATTCCATCGTAGTCTGAAACAGCATAACTACCATTCCAGGCCAACATGATATTCATTACAAATTGTCCTTTATGAACTATGTTATATCCAACGGTCGATTCTGCTTCAAACATTCCTGTTTTTGCGGCACCTCCCTTGCGCGTAATTCCAGTATATTGAGAAAGGCTCAGCAAAGTGCCTTCCTCGTCTACTGTTTTTTCATTAGCTAGAGAAAATACTTTTTTCATACGGCAGGTTTCCCAATGACTAGGAATTTCACCAATCCACGGGATGCCACTATCCTTATACTCTTTATACCGTTCCATGTTCAACCAAGTATTTCGCTCAACATGCCATCTGTGCGCTGCTCAATGTCACGGATGTCTTTTGAGATTTCCGCAAGCGTACGCAGCTCTTTCGGCTTGTAGAAATATTTCGTAAACGAAAGCTCGTATCCCACTTCGATGCTCTGCGGGTCAATCCATGCGTCAGGTGCGTAGGGCTTGATTTCATTGTCGAAGAAGCCCTCTATACCGCCCTCGTAACGGAAGGGTATGATTTCCGTGTCCTTGGACTTCTTATCCATCACGGGCTTGCCTTTCTTGTCACGCACGATGTTGCCTTGTTCATCGCGTTGTGGCTGGGACACCTTCACACTCCAATAGCCAAACTCGTCGTTGGGGAAAATCTTGCTTTGCGGCGTTTCCTTGAAGTCCATCAGTAGCTTCAAAATCTTTGCGCGGTCAGCCTCATTGGTCTCACAATTCTTTTCGCCCAGGTTCTTGCGCAGCGGGCTCTTGATTTCGGTTGCGTCGATGAGTTGCACATAGCCTTTGCGACGTTCCTCCTTGCGGTTGGTAACGACCCAAATATAGGTGCCGATACCAGCATTGTAGAAATCCTTTTCGGGCATGGCCACGATGGCCTCCAGCAGGTCGTTTTCAATGATGTATTGGCGCAAGTTGCTGGGACCGCTGCCTGCATCGCCAGTAAAAAGGCTGCTTCCGTTATGCACTTCAACGATACGAGTGCCAAGGGCGGTGTCTTCGCGCATGCGGGAAAGGTTGTTGGCCAAAAACAGCATCTGCGTGTCGCCAATATCGGGAATGAAGGAAATCTCATGGCCTTCGCCGTCAATGATGGTGAAGCGGCTATCTGTGAACTTCTTTTTCTCGTTCTCGCCCAGACCGCGTTTCTTCAAATCTTCCTTCCAAGGCGTGCCGAAGGGAGGATTGGAAATACAGAAATCGAAGGTCTCTCCAGAATGGCCATCGCGTGAGATAGTGCTGTCGAAAGCTATATATTCGCGCTGTTCCATGCCGTGCTGGTATTGGAACGAGCGGATGTTTTCGGAAATCATCAGGTCGGCCTTACAGGTGGCGAAGGTATCGGGTTGCAGCTCTTGGCCAAAGATGTTCACCTGCACCTGCTTGTCGCGCTCCTTTGCGATCTCCTTAATGCGTTCCTGTGCGATGGTGAGGATGCCACCAGTGCCACAAGCGCCGTCGTAGACATGATAGGTGTTGTCGGTTATCTTGTCGGCAATGGGCAGCACGGCGAGGTCTGCCAGCAGCTTCACATAGTCGCGGGGCGTGAAGTGCTCACCAGCCTCAGTCACGTTGTTTTCCTCGTTGAACCTACGGAGCAGCTCTTCGAAGATGGTACCCATTGTGTGGTTGTCGAGACCGGGCAGGCGGATGTTGCCTTTGTCGTCGAGTACGGGTTTGCTGGAGAGGTTGATTTTGTCGTCGGTGAACTTCTCGATGATGCTGCCCAGACGCTCTGCCTCGGTGAGGTTGTCCACCATCTGACGCAGGTGGAACTTGTCGATGATGTCCTGCACGTCCTTGCTGAAGCCGTTCAGGTAGTCGATGAAGTTCATCTTCAGGCGCAGCGGGTCGGTCTCGCTCTTCAGCGTCTTCATGGTGAACTTGGAGGTGTTGTAGAACGGATAGCCAGTGACGTTGTAAAGAATGGGGTCTTGGTTTTGGATGTGGTTGTCGTCGAGCATCTGTTTCTGCTTCAGGAGCTGGTCTTTGGTAGGCTCCAGCAGCACGTCGATACGACGCAGCACCATCATCGGCATAATGATTTTCTTGTACTCGCCTTTCTCGAAGGCATAGACCAACACGTCCGTCGCGATGTTCCAAATGAACGAGAACAGTTGATTGTATTGCGATTGGTTCATAGATGTATCATTTGATTAGAATACCCTGTCTAACGCTATAACCTGCAAAAATAATGAAAAGTATTGATTATTAGCCAAGGTGTGGCAACAATTTGTATTTTTGCAACACAATCCATGTTCAGCCAAAATGGTCGTATTATCCTACATAATCAGCTTCCTTCTGCTGTCCTTCATGGTGTTCCTTGTCGTGAAGGGCATCGTGAGATTCATCAGGAACAGCCGGGGTTGGCGCAGAATGGAGCAAGACAGGGATGCCAAAGGGATGCCGTTCTATGGCGACATGGAAGAGGAACTTGAGAAGGAACGGTACGGTATAGACGATTGAAGGCCTGGCTATTTAAGAATCGCTTCCAATCTGCGGCTGAAATCTTTCAATTCATCTGATTTGAATGGCCGAGAACCGTGACTTCGTATATCTATTTTTTCTATAATCTCTTCACCTTCTTCATTTTTCTTTATGCCGTAGAAACAACTCGCCACATTCTCCCTCTCTTGCTTGTCCTCCATGTCCACGCCCAGCACCACAAACACCTCTTTCAGGTACGCGAGGTTTGTGGCATGGCTGGGCGTTTTTTTTATCCACAGAATCTTGGCTTTACTTTTCATGAAGACATTTCCGAACAACGCAAGGAAGTCGGCTTTTGAATCGCTTGCGATGCACCCTTCGTCAATCAAGAAATCCGCAACCTGCTTCAATTTGTCGAGGTCGTATCCCACAAAGATTTTCTTTGCAGGATTAAATCCCTCATGAATCCTAATCTTATGATTGTTCCAAGCAATGTCATCAAGGCTGTCTCGTAGGTTGGCCAGATAATCAACATAAAGCCTCAAAATCTCAGCAAGCTCACCACGATTTCTAAATTTATAATAGAAGATGGATTGCGCATAAAACGGTTTGTCCATTATGCTGAAGTCTTGGTTGTACATGTTTTCAATCATGTCTTCCGACGCCTCGTCCGCTGGATCGTATTTTTGGATTCTTTCCCATTGCTCGGAGGCGACGTAATAGTTTGAAAAAAGCAGTTCGGGGTGATGCACGTGGTTGTATATCACTCGCAGCAAATCCGTGGCGTACTTTATCTCATCTGGGTTTAGGCGGCGAAACACATCTTCCCACATTACAAAGGGTGGCATGAACAAACCGAACTGGAACACGGCACGGTTCAGCTCCATCACCAGGGCCTCGAACCTCTCTATGGCGTGGCTGTGGCCCTCGTTTTGCTTCTTTTCTGGATTTTTGGTCATGTTGGACTGTTGTTTGGGACGCAAATATACGATTATTTTGGCTCATTGGCCGCTCTTGGCTTCCGCGCGCGGTTTTTCCTGTGGTCGACGCGTCTCCTCGGTTGGGTGTTGTTGAACAGATACGGCACGCGCTGCTTCTGGTCGTCCCAGTAATACACATGATGGTGGATTGCATCGACAAGGTATGTGTCGCTGAAGGATAGTGCGATTTGCTTGAGGCCCTTCGCCATCAGGTTTTCGTATTGCTGCCGCTTGTAGCTGTCGTTGGCTGTCTTTATCACGACCTTCTTCCAAAAGCGGTTCGGCATCCCTTCTACGGGCTCCACGACAATCTCGGCGATGTACCTCTTGACAATCTTCCTCATCGTCTCGAAATCGGCGCCTTCCTTCAGTTCTTCGAAGGAGACGGTCAGGTTGTCGAGCATCTCGTCGAAGGTGACGGCGGCGTTGACCTGCATCTCTATTTCCCTGATGGCCTTTTCGTATCTGCGCACGTTGCCCTGCTCTTCCTTGATGGCCTCGTTCTGCCTTGCGGCCAGCTCCTCATACTTCTCCTTCGTGAACTTGCCCTCGACGTAAAAGGCGGTGTCAAGATGGTTGCGCCGCTCCTGGAGGCTGGCGATTTGCTTTTTTGAATGCTCGATTTTTTGCGAATACGTCTGCTTCTCCTTCTCGTAGAAGGACATCGCATCGGAACGCTTTTGGCTCATGTCGTCCTGCAATTCGAGTAGCGCCACGTGCCACGCCAGCGACTCCAGCACGCTGGCATGGATGTCGGGGGAATGCTCCAGCCCCTTCTCGACCGAGTTGTGCCTTATGCGGCAGGAATAGGAGCCGTCGTGGACGTTTAGCATGTAGGAGGCGCCGCATTTGCATCGGATGATGGGCGTCAGCAGTGCCTGCGTCCTGGATTTCGGCTTGCATCTGTTCAGCTTGCGCCGCTGTCGGCAGCTCTCCCATGTCTCGTTGTCGATGATTTGCGGATATATGTTGTTGCTCTTCCTGACGCCGATGTAGGCCTCGTTCTTGAGCATGTGCGATATCTCGGACTTGGCGTTTGTAACCGAAATGTTGGGGAAACATCCTCTTGATTTCAGCTCCTTGGCAAGCTCCGTCATGCTGTATTCCCCCGAGATGTAAAGGTCGAAGACCAACCTGACAAAAGCGGCGCCTTCCTCGTCCACTTCCCAATAGCCGTCTTCGTTGATCCGATAGCCGCGCAGGACCTTTCCTCCCATGTATTTGCCTTTTTCGTAGCCTTCCCTGCGAGCCCTGTCGAACCTTGCCTTCTTGTTCCTCATTTCCGATTCGGCAAGCTGTGAAAACAACGTGAAAACGGTCTCCGCACCTTCATCGATGGAGCCGTCGTCCTTTAGGAGCTGGATGCGCGGCTCTTTGATTACTAGCTGGATTTTCCTTTTCACGAGGTATTCCACGATGCTGAACAGGATTTTCTTGCGGCGCGCAATACGTGAAATCTCCCAGGCAAATACGCAGTCGTATTCGCCGGTTTCGATTAGCGATTTCATTTCGTTCAATCCGGCACGTTCCTCCTCGTCGAGCTTGATGCCTGACTCCTTGTTGTGTACTGATTTTATGTCAGCGTTGTCGTAGCCGTAGGAGTTTGCCAAGGCAATTAGTTCCTTCTCTTGCTCGTCATACGACTGCTTTTCCGTGGAGACCCTAACTAGCAATATACATTTCATTTTGACGTTCTATTGTGTCTGCAAAGATAGGAAAATTGTTTTGTACCACATAATAGTGTATTAAAATCGCGGGCTTGGTGGGCGGTGGCACTTATCCACAGCCTGGCGAGATTTCGTTGGCCCACAACGGTGTGCTTTTCCTCGACGAACTGCCCGAGTTCAAGCGCACCGTCCTCGAAGTGATGCGTCAGCCGATGGAAGACCGCATCGTGACCATTTCTCGCGCCAAAATGACGGTCGACTTTCCGGCCAATTTCATGATGGTGGCGGCGATGAACCCTTGTCCATGCGGCTATTACAACCATCCCGACAAGGAGTGTACCTGCAAACCCGGCGTGGTGCAGCAATACCTCAACCGCATCAGTGGACCTTTGATGGACCGCATCGACCTGCATGTAGAGGTGATTCCCGTGGCCTACAAGGACTTGTCGACCAAGAGCAGCGGCGAACCGAGTGCCGTGGTTAGGGAACGTGTCATCCGGGCGAGGAAAATTCAGGAGGAACGCTACAAAGATTTTCCGAACATCCATGCCAACGCGCAAATGAACACCCAACTCATCCAGAAATACTGCGACTTGGACGAACCATGCCGCAACATCCTCAAAAACGCCATGAATCGTCTCGGTCTTTCGGCCCGCGCCTACGACCGCATCCTCAAAGTCTCTCGCACCATCGCCGACCTCGACGCCAGCGAGAACATTCAGTCTGGACATCTGGCCGAGGCCATTAATTATAGGAGCCTCGACAGAGACAACTGGGGGAGCTGAATTATGAAAAAGCATCGCAGTTGCCTGCAAATACACAAAATTTCAGATATGCAAGCCAAAAAGAAGAAAAACTGAGGGTTATTCTCTCCTGTCGCGGCCAAACAACGCTCCAATCCACTGCCGGTTAAGGCGCGAGATGTTCTGTCGTTTGATGAGTTTGGGGCATTCGGCTTCGCAGGCGTAGGTGTTGGTGCAGTTGCCAAAGCCCAATTCGTCCATCTTGCAGACCATTTTCCTGACACGGTCGGCGGCTTCCACGCGACCTTGCGGCAACAAAGCCAAATGGCTGACCTTGGCACCGACAAATAGCATGGCGCTGGCATTCTTGCAAGCCGCCACGCAAGCACCGCAACCGATGCACGAGGCGGCATCCATGGCCATGTCGGCGGCATGTTTCGGGATAGGAATCATGTTGGCATCAGGTACACCACCCGTGGTGGTGCTGATGTAGCCTCCCGCTTGGATGATTTTGTCGAAAGCCGAGCGGTCGACAATCAAGTCGCGGATGACGGGGAACGGCTTGGCGCGCCAAGGCTCAATCCAAATCTCGTCGCCGTCTCGGAACTTGCGCATGTGAAGTTGACAAGTGGTCACGCCATCATCATTGCCATGTGGTCGACCGTTGATGTATAGTCCACACATGCCGCAGATGCCTTCGCGGCAGTCGTTGTCGAAGCAGACGGGATGGGCGATGCGGTCATTGATGAGGTGTTCATTTAGGATGTCGAGCATCTCAAGGAAAGAGCAGTCGGGCGAGATGCCGTCTATGGGATAGGTCTCGAAATGGCCCTTGGCACGGGCGTTTTCTTGTCGCCAGATATGGAGGGTGAAGTTCATAGTTATCAGTTATCAGTTGTTCAGTTTATGGATTGTTTCGCTTTGCTCGCAATGACGCTAACGGTGACTCGAGCCGTCATTGCGAGGAGGAACGACGACGCAATCCATACTCAGTTATTTGTAATTTCTGTTCGCGATTTGAATATGTTCATAAACCAACGGTTCCTTTTCCATCGTCTCGGGTTGGCCGTGACCGTGGTATTCCCATGCAGCGACGTACATGAAATGTTCGTCATCGCGCAAGGTCTCGCTGTCTTCGGTCTGGTGTTCGGTGCGGAAATGGCCACCGCATGATTCCTCGCGGTGCATGGCATCGTCGATGATGAGTCGGGCCAGCTCGAAATAGTCCTCCAAACGGCAAGCCTTTTCCAACTCGGGGTTCATCTCGTTGGCCGTGCCGGGGATGTAGACATTTTCCCAAAACTCGTCTTCCAATTCCGTGACCAATTGTTTGGCCTTCGTGAGGCTTTCGGTGTTGCGCGCCATGCCGCAGTATTCCCACATGATTTTGCCTAATTGTTTATGGAAATGATCGACCGATTGGTTCGCAGACGTCCCGTCTGCAACAAACCGCAGACGAGACGTCTGCGAACCCAGTAAACGGTTGATGCGGGAACGAACTGCTTTTTCCGCCTCGTCAAATTCGCGTGTGTCGGCTGAGATTTTGCCTACATAGATCTGGTCGGCGAGGTAGTTCTGCATCGTGTAGGGCAGGACAAAATACCCGTCGACCAGGCCTTGCATCAGGGCGGAGGCGCCGAGGCGGTTGGCACCGTGGTCGCTGAAGTTGGCTTCGCCAGCGGCAAAGAGTCCTGGGATGGTGGTTTGTAGTTCATAGTCGACCCAAAGCCCGCCCATCGTGTAGTGGATGGCGGGATAGATCATCAT
>DGXB01000060.1:0-4699 GCA_002396205.1 Bacteroidales bacterium UBA4243 | reverse complement strand
GGATAGATCATCATCGGGGTCTCGTAGGGGTTCTCATCCGTGATTTTCTGGTACATCTGGAAGAGGTTGCCGTATTTCTGCTCAACGACATCCTTGCCCAAACGTTGGATGGCATCGGTGAAGTCGAGATAGACGGCATAGCCAGTGCCTACGCCATAGCCCGCGTCGCAGCGTTCCTTGGCGGCACGGCTGGCCACATCGCGCGGCACGAGGTTACCGAAAGCGGGATAACGGCGTTCAAGATAGTAATCACGATTTTCTTCGGCTATGTCGTTGGGCTTCAGTTTACCTGCACGGATGGCTTCGGCGTCTTCCTTCTTTTTTGGGACCCAGATACGTCCGTCGTTGCGCAGGCTCTCGCTCATCAGCGTGAGTTTGCTCTGATAGTCGCCGTGGACGGGGATGCAGGTCGGGTGGATTTGCACATAGCACGGATTGGCGAAAGCGGCCCCCTTGCGGTGGCACACCCAGGCTGCGCTGCCGTTGCTGTTCATGGCGTTGGTGGAGAGGTAATAGACGTTGCCATAACCACCTGTGGCAATCACCACGGCATGGGCGGCGTAGCGTTCCAAGTCGCCAGTGACGAGGTTGCGGACGATGATGCCACGCGCCCGACTGTCGACCACCACGAGGTCCATCATTTCGCTACGGGTGTGAAGTTTCACCGTGCCACGGGCAATCTCGCGACTCAAGGCACCGTAGGCACCTAATAATAATTGCTGTCCCGTCTGCCCTTTGGCATAGAAGGTGCGGCTGACTTGTGCACCACCAAATGAACGGTTGTCTAAAAGGCCACCATAGTCGCGGGCGAAGGGCACGCCTTGCGCCACGCATTGGTCGATGATGGCACCGCTGACTTCGGCCAAACGGTAGACGTTGGCCTCGCGGGCGCGATAGTCGCCGCCTTTGATGGTGTCGCGGAAGAGGCGTTCGACGCTGTCGCCGTCGTTTTGGTAGTTCTTGGCCGCGTTGATGCCGCCTTGTGCAGCGATGCTGTGGGCGCGTCGCGGTGAGTCCTGAATGCAGAAGATGTCGACGTTGAAGCCCATCGCGCCCAGCGAAGCGGCAGCCGATGCACCAGCCAAGCCCGTGCCGACCACGATGATGTCTAACTTGCGTTTGTTGGCCGGGTTGACCAATTTCTGCGAGGCTTTGTAATTGGTCCATTTCTCGGCGAGCGGACCGGAAGGTATTTTTGAGTCAAGTTTCATAGTCAATCATTTTTGACGCGAGACACGGGACTTCGAGACGCGAGACCGTCCAACGTCTCGTGTCCCGTGTCTCATAGTCTCGTGTCAATAATACATTCATTTATAATCCAAAGTAAACGCCCAACACCGTGACGGTGAACATCAGGCAGACCACCCAATTGAACACCTGCCCGAGCACTTCGATGGCCTTGCCGTATTTGTAGTTGTAGAGTCCGAAGGTCTGGAAGATGGCAGGGAAACCATGCCGCAGGTGGAACCAAACCACGACGAAGAAAAACAAGTAGGAAATGACGATGTGCAGGATTTTGAACTTCTCGCGGGCTTGGTGGTAGAAGTCAGGCTCCACTTCGAGGCTGGCGGCTTCGAGGACGGCCTTGTCGTCGGAGTTGAAGTTGCCGAGCCAGTTGCCTTTGGCGGAGTATTCGCCGTGTTGTTCGGCGTAGTTGAAGGCTTCGGGTTTTGTGTCTTTCAGTTCGACGACATTTTCCGTCGCTGCCATATATTTCCCTTTCACCCAGCCGATTTTCACGAAGTAGAAATCAGTGAAGTGCAGGATGAGGCAGGCGAAGATGAGGATGCCTGTCCACATTTGCACCTTCGAGCCACGGTGGGTCTTCGAACGGGTTGGTTTCTTGTAGCCGACAGGTCGCGCCCGCTTGTTCTCGATGGCAAGCCAGATGGCCATGACCGCATGAAGCAGCAGCGAGGCAAACAACCCGATTTCGAGCGCCTTGACGATATAATAGGTGCCCATGAAGTGGCAGAAAGCGTTGTACCATTCGCCGCCATCGTGCCTCAGAATGAGCAGGTTGGCGCTGGCATGGAACAGCAGGAAGAAGCCCAAGAAGGCGCCTAAGGCGCCGACGAGGATTTTCTTAGTGATGGAGTGGATTTTTGGGAGATTCATATAAAGAGCTTTTATGTTCTGTCTGTAATTTCTACTTTCGTACTCAATTCGCGGCATCCGCCACAGCGTAATTTCGGGGTATTAATGCGTTTGTCACAGTCTTCAACGAAGATATTACCCGTTTTCTTTCCTCAACAACTCCAATCCCTCGCGAACGATGGTTTGGATGTTGGTTTTAGAAGTGTCAATAAACTCGCAAAGGGAAAAATCCTCCGGCTCAACTTCATAGATACCAAGGTTTTCCATCAACTCGATGTCGCCAATGATGCAGGCCTTGATGAGTTGGGTGGGGTAGATGTCGAAGGGGAATACCCGCTCGAAGTTGCCCGTGAAGACCAAAGGACGCTCGTCGCCGTGGGTGTTGGTGTCGAATTTCCAAAACTTTTCGAAGCGTGGAAGATTGATTCCCAATGGCTTGAAGGTGCTTTTCGGCATGAAGCCGCTGAGGAAAGTCCGTGAGAAACTGAATTTCTTGAAGCCCGGCATTAGCCAACCCATGAAGTCGTAATAGTCGCCTTCGGGGAGGATGCTCAGCAGGCTGTCGTAAGCGCCAACGAAACCGTCAAAGGCTATCTGTGTGCCACTCAGAACGTTGCCCGAGATAACCCGATAGTTTTGGTTAGCCGTATCGGTTTCCATTTTTGGATAATCGGGGTTGGGCAACTGTGGGGCGACAAGGCGCTCCACGCAAGCCCCAGCCATGATGCGGTAATAATGTGGGTTGCTGGCATTGGGACCCGCCACGGCAATGACTTTTTCGGGGCGGTAAACGCCCGTGCTAACCAATTCGCCCAGCACGACCACGTCTTGCGGATTCATCGTCCAAACGACCTCACCTTTATTAATAGGGTCGATGTAGGCGATTTGCGTGCCGATGTTTCCGGCGGGGTGTGGACCCTTTATGTAGTGAGTTATCAGTTGGCAGTTGTTTAGTTGGTCAGTTGTAGGGCTGTCACACCGTGGCAGCCGTTCATTTGAGCGGGGATTGAAATCGCCCGTTGCGGTTCTGGTCGCCCTTTCAGGGCTTTGCTTGACTCGCTTAGCGTCATTGACTCCGTCGAATGCAGAGCATTTGCGAGGAACGAAGCAATCCAGCTTCTGATTAGGTCTGAAACACACATGTACCATCCCCTCGGTCAGTTTTGCCAAAGCCTCAAGGCCTTTCTTGAACCATTCCTCTCGGCCTCGCATGACGAAATCATAGTCAGGTGCCAAAGGTGCGCTGTCGAAAGCACTGACGAAGATGGCTTTGGGCGTGTCGTCGGGGTTGGCCACCGTGCCGAATGGCCGTTGCCGCATCATCGGCCAAAGGCCGCATTGCAGCATCGCCGCCTTGATTTCCTCGGCGGTTTGTGGCAACTTGTTTGCCGGTTGCTCGGATTTGCAATCCGAGCCTGCCGAATATGCGGATTTGCAATCCGCTTCAACCACCACCTCCAGAAGTTTCCGTTTCTCGCCTCTCACGATTGCCTTCACCCGCCCACTGACGGGCGAAGTGAACTTGATTCGCTCGTCCTGTTTGTCGACAAACAAGGCATCGCCTTTGCAGACCACAGTGCCTTCTTCAACCAATAAACGTGGCGTAAGCCCAACGAAATCAGTGGGTTTTATAGCATAGGTGGTGATGCTACGTGCATCGGTGAGGCGTAGCTCGGCCTTGCCATCGATGGGCAAGTCGAGGCCTTTTCTTATAGTGATGGTGTCGGTCATGATTCGAGAGGCAAAAAATAGAGACGTAGCGCGCTACGTCTCTACAAACATCCAATTCAAATTAGAATAGGTTTTCCAAAATCCCGTCTTCCACCAAATTCGGCATCGTGACCCTCAGCTTTGGCTCGGCCTCCATCGCGCGTTTGATGGCGAAGGTGGCGCCTTCGTTGCGGGCCCAGTTGCGGCGGGCGATGCCGTTGTTGACGTCCCAGTGGAGCATGCAGTGGAGCCTGCGGTCGGCATCAGCGCTGCCGTCGAGGACCATGCCGAAGCCACCGTTGATGACTTCGCCCCAGCCCACGCCGCCACCGTTGTGGATGCTCACCCAGGTGGCGCCACGGAAACTGTCGCCGATGACGTTCTGCACGGCCATGTCGGCGGTGAACGACGAACCATCGTAAATGTTGGAGGTCTCGCGGAACGGACTGTCGGTGCCGCTCACGTCGTGGTGGTCGCGACCAAGGACGACGGGACCGCTCAGGCGACCGTCAGCAATGGCCTTGTTGAACTCTGCGGCAATCTTGGTGCGGCCTTCGCAGTCGGCGTAGAGGATGCGGGCTTGCGAGCCGACCACGAGATGGTTGGCTTGTGCGCCACGGATCCACTGGATGTTGTCGCGCATCTGCTGCTGGATTTCGGCAGGTGCCGTGGCAGCGATGGTCTCCAACACATGGCAGGCGATGTCGTCGGTGACGGCCAAGTCCTCGGGCTTGCCAGAGGCGCACACCCACCGGAAGGGGCCGAAGCCGTAGTCGAAGCACATCGGGCCCATGATGTCCTGGACGTATGAAGGATAGCGGAACGTGCCGTCGGCCTTCAGAATGTCGGCGCCGGCGCGGCTGCTTTGCAGCAGGAAGGCGTTGCCGTAGTC